>JACPLT010000010.1 GCA_016186365.1 Candidatus Pacearchaeota archaeon
AACACGGGGAACCCGGGTTTGAATTGAGCAACTTTGCTTGAGAAAATTATTTTCCGATATGATAACAAGCGGGGTTGCGAATAGGTGCGGGCGTATATGGAGCTGTAAGCTCCATGCCACGGGTTTTGGACAGGCACACAGAAAAGTGCTGGTGTGAATCCCGAGCTTTCTCACTTTACCTCTTAATAATAATTTGAAGTGAGGAAGTGAGCAGGTGCGGGCGTATATGGGATTCATAAGAAAGTTTTAAATATAAACTAAATCTTAATCAATTATGAGCACAAGTCTTAATGAAGAATATAGGGTTAAATTTAAGAAAGTATTTGCCAATCTTCCAGAAAAGGTAAGAAATGAGGATATAATAATAGTCATAGACAAAAAACCCTATACCTGGAATGCTGCATTCTTTGAAATTGAAGGAAATACTTTACTGGGAGAGAAAATGCTTAAAAAGCTGGAGGAACTAAAACTAATATGAGCGAAGAAAAGCAAGATGAAGAATTAAAGGAACTTGTTTTAGCAAGGATAGGGATAATGCCTCCAAACTTGAAGCTGTCTATAGGAAATTTTGGTACTTTTACCAAACAGGAAATGATAGAACATGTTAAATGTGGAGATGCTGCTGGGAAACAAATAATTCAAATGCAAATTAGCTTCATTAAAGCTCTAACGAGCGGGAGATTAATAGAAATTCTCAACAAAAATGAGTGAGCTACTTTTAGTAACAAGACCAAAATATGATGATGGTACAGAATATCTAGCTTATTACTCTTCTTTAATAATCAAAGAAGCAGAAAAAGAGGGGATACAAGTTAAAGATTTTGAAGGAAAAGAAGCAGATAAGAAGAATGTAATTAATTTTATAGAAAAGAAAAATCCTAAGATTATTTTTATAAATGGACATGGAGATGAAAATTCATTGTGCGGACATGGAGATGCAATTATTTTTTCTCTAGATAACATAACCTTACTTAAAGAAAAGCTAGTTTATGCAAGAGCCTGCAGTGCAGGAGCGATTTTGGGGGCAAATCTTGCAGAAAGGAATAATGGGTGTTTTATTGGGTACAAATACCCTTTTCAATTCTGGATTGATGAAAAATGGAGTTCAAAGCCCTCAAACGATAATGCTGCTAAGCTTTACCTTGAGCCTTCCAACGAAGTCATTTCTTCAATAATTAAAGGAAAAACTGCTAAAGAGTCTCACGAAAGGTCAAAAAATATGATGATGAAAAATATGAAGAAAGTATTAAAACTAGGAGAAAAAAAGGAGCCGGGTGCAATGGGGATGTTGCAAGTTTTATGGAATAATTTTGATGGGCAAGTTTTGCATGGCAATCCTCTAGCAAAAATAGAATAAGTCACGTTATAACCGCTTAATATTTTTTATTCTATTCTATCTCATAATCCATCACAGATAATTTTATATATCAAGACTTAATAAGAGTATTATGGATAAAGAATTTGAGAGATTGTGGTGGCTTTTTATATTGGAGGTAATCTTCATAGTATTTGTCTACTTAAGTGGCGGAAAAGAATTTGTAGAAGGCAACAACACCAACTCCATAATGTTTTCTATAGGGATATTAACCTTTATTTCTATTTTTTATGCATTTATATCCGAAAAAGGTGAAATGCTACATCAGATATTCAGCGATTATATAAAAGAACTAGAAAATAAACATTGGAGCAGTGCAGAGGAATATATCCATAAAAAAGACAAAGAAAAAGTAGAAGAAGAAGTATACCAAACCGATAGACTTAAAATGTTTTTATCTAATGTAAGACCAAATAAATGGCTATTTTTATCTACTTTTTCTTTAGTATTGTCAATAGGTTTGTTTATGACGAAAATTAACGCATCCTTTCCTCTTATAAAAATAAATACTTTTTCTGTTGCTTCTATTTTATTTTACATGGGATTTTTATTTACATTGTTTTTGTTAAATTCTATTCTAATTTTACTAATATCTCAATATAAAAATAAGAATAATCCAAAAGAAGATATCAAATAGCTTTATAGACGAGTATTATATTATGGATTATATTAATTCTTATCAGAATTTTACAAAGTGCCTTCTTAAACTTGTTGAGACATCTCTATTCATATTCTAAAACTCATGCTTACAAGTGAGGCATATTTTAGTGAATTGCTAACTTAGCGGTTGATGCTTATCTAAAAAAAATTATTGGGGCATATTTCTTGGTCTTCGGATTGCGACTTCAATAATGTCTTTCTTTTTTAGCTTTAATTTTCTGATAGTCTTGATTGGTATTGTAATTATAAGAGAATTTCCATTTTCTCTTACTTGGGCATCAAATCTATTATCATCTTCCATTTTAGTCACATTATATAACCTTTTGTATATACTTTTGCTTAAAAATCTTGCTATTTATAGAAACCTTTAAATAGGTAAAAAATAAGTAAATATGTAGCCTATTAAAAAATAATAGGTAAATTAAATAGGAGAGATAAGTAAAATGGAAACAGAAATTGATATGCCGTATAGTGCAGATATAAAAACAGCATTTGCTATGGTAGAGGTAGTAGGAAGAGAACATAATATCTCAAGACCAGAATTGTATAAGCATCTACCTTCTGCGACGGATGCTACAAAGTCGTATTCAAAAAAAATGGCTGATTTTCTTGGCTTAATAGCAACTAATGGTTATAATATAGAGATTTCAGAAACGGGCAAACTTTTTTTAGCTAACAAAGGAGAAGAAAACAAAAAGAAATTTTTAGCTAATAACTTACCCAAAAAATACAAAATGCTTCTAAGCTGGATAAACAATTCAAATGAAGGAATTATGAGCTTAAATGAATTGAAACAAGCCATAATTAAAAACAAGCTGGAAGAAAAGAAAAACACAGATATTTATGATTGGATGCTCGGACAATTTGCAAAATATGCAGAATATTTAGGAATTATAAATTATGTCAAGGGACAGAATAGTAGATGCGAAATAACAGATTTTGGCAAGCAAGTATTATCTGTTAATCAAAAAGCCGAGACTATGGAAACTCAAACATTACAACAAGATAAGCCAAAGCAGATATTTTATGCTGATATTGCTCTTGAAGGAGAATATCCAATAAGGATTTTGACCAGAGATGGAAAACCATTTGATTGGGATATTCATACAGAACAAGATTGGGTGCTTGTTGAACAAGCACTTAAAGCAATTAAAGCAAGATGGGAGAAGCAACAAAATGATAGCAAATAAAGAAAATTATAATCTCGCTGGTTTTCCAGCATTAACTAAAGATGTTATGGGCTTTGAAAGTTAAAGAGAATATAGTCTTGATTTCACCAATCAAGGCATAAAACTTAATGAGGTCGTGGTGGACGGATTAAGTTACCAGCGGGATTGGCTTAAATGAATATAATATTATATTTAGTTTTTCCTTGTTTTTAAGTCTTTCTCTTTAAATTTTTTAGGCAAATCCCATCTTGCACTCTTGCATTTAGGGCAAATAAGAGGCTTCTCTTTATTAGAGCGAGGTAGCCATTCTGCTCCGCAGTTATTACATTTATATCCTTTTACTTTAATTTCAATTTCAGGCATATTCTCTATACGAAATCACACCTTATAAATCTTACTATTCATAGTAATACTTTATAAACGAAAGGTTTAAATAGTCTATATTACTATATATAGTATGACTATACAAAGTAATAATATGAAAACACAAACAAAAAATAAAGAAGAGAAAAAAATAATTTGTCCTAATTGTAAATCCCTAAATGTAATAAAATAGACTACACGAAAAACTCAAAACAGAGGTATTATTCAAAGATATAAGTGTAAAGATTGCGGAAAGACTTTTACAATAGATGACGGATTTTTCAGAATGAGAAATACACCGCAAAAAATTACACAAGCAGTTGATATTTATTATAGAGGAGCTTCTTTAAGGGGCACACAAGGACACTTGGGAATTTTCTATCCTCATAATGCTTCTAATGTTTCTATATACAAATGGATTATAAAATATTCAAAGATGATAGGAAAATTCACAGAGAAGCTTAAAGTTTTTTCTTCAGGTAGTGTTGAATTTGACGAAATGGAATATCACCGAAGAAAATCGCATAAATCAAAAGGCGTTGATAAAAATTGGTTTATAGACAACATAGATACAGAAACAAGATTTATGCTTTCATCAGGATATTCTAAATCAAGAAGCAAGAAAGCTATTAAGCAGATTTTATTAAAGATGAAAGAAAAGACATCAGAAATAAAAGTTATTACTACTGACGGCTTAACTGCTTATCCTAATGTTGTAAAAAAGACTTTCGGCTATAATCTTAAAGCAGGAAAATACAACATAGAACATAATGTAAGAAATGCCTCAAGAGGCGATGGATTTAATTATAAAGTTGAAAGATTACACAGCAATATAAGGGCAAGAACAAAGACTATGCGAGGCTTCCACGGCTCTTTAAGTTCTGCTTATTATGTTATGAAAGGGTATGAGATATACTACAATTTCATAAGAAAACATCAAGCTATAAAATGCTGTCCTTATGAATTAGCTATACCCGAATTAAAAGACAAACTAAATGAGCCTAATAAGTGGATTGCTTTAATAAATTTAGCAAACCAAAATATTTAAAATGGGGAAACATAAGAATAATAGGCATAAAATGGGTGAAACAACTTTTATAGATTTATTTGCAGGAATAGGCGGATTTAGAATTGCCTTAGAAGAATTAGGGTTTAAATGCGTTTTTTCTTCTGAATGGGATAAATATGCACAAAAAACTTATTTTGAAAACTTCAAAGAAATGCCTTATGGAGATATAACAAAGCTTAAAGATGAGGACATAAATAAAACAATCCCAGACCACGATGTTTTATGTGGTGGTTTTCCATGTCAAGCATTTTCCGTTTCAGGAAAGCAGAAAGGATTTGAAGATACAAGAGGGACATTATTTTTTGATATAGTTAGAATAGTCAAAGTAAAAAATCCTAAAATTTTGTTTTTAGAGAATGTGAAGAATTTTGAAAAACATGACAACGGAAAGACTTTTAGTAAAGTTATGGCTGTCCTTGATGAAATAGGGTATAATGCTTTTGCTAAAGTCTTAAATGCAAGTCAATATGGTGCTCCAACATCAAGAGAAAGAATTTATTTTGTGTGTTTTAGAAAAGACCTAAACATAAAAAAATTTGAATTTCCAAAACCGACTTTTGAAAAAGTCTATCTTAAAGACTATCTTGAAAATAACATAGACGCTAAGGAATTTGAAATAAACAGACCAGATATTAAGTTCTATAAAGAAGCAGAACAGCCCTTGCAATTAAATCCAATTCAGATAGGAACTATTAACAACGGCGGACAAGGCGAAAGAATTTATAGCATAAATGGGCATGCTATAACTTTATCTGCTCATGGCGGAGGAGCAGCTTCAAAAACAGGAGCATATTTAATAAATGGAAAAGTTAGAAAATTAACTCCAAAAGAATGTGCAAGAGTTATGGGATTTCCTGAAAACTTTAAAATACTTGTTTCAAAAGCACAAGCATATAAGCAATTTGGTAATAGCGTTTCTATACAAGTATTAAGAGCCGTTTCAAAAAGGATTTTTGAGACGCTTCAATCTGCTTAATAATGAATTTCTTTAAAATATCAAAGCCTTCTGTTTTATGTTGTCCAGTATATTTTAATTCAAACATAACATTTGGATTGTTTGTTTTACTTCTTTTTTTGACTTGATATTTTTCTCCATCCTTACAAATATAAAACCTTTCTCCTAAGTAAGTTTTATCTAAATTTTTTCCGTTATAATCAAGACTTCCTTCTCTTGATAAATCAAAATTGCTTCCTATTTTTTCCTTTAGAAGTTGATTAACTTCTAAATAATATTTAAGAGGCATATCCCCAGTTCCACTTCTTTTTCTTCTAAGAACCGCACTTACAATAAAATTATTACCTAATTCTTCTAATGGAAAAACCTTAATAAAGGAGGAGCCAAAATTTTCTATTTCTGTGGAAGTTATAACAAATTTAACTCCATGCTCTTCATAATGTTTTTTTATCCATTCAACAAGAATTTTATTATTTATTTGAATTGGAATAGAAGCAGTAGTAGGATTAAAATATAGGGTCATATTATTGTTAAGATAAGAGATTATTTTATCTACAAAACTATTCCTCTGCCCTTTGCTTTCTTCGGAATATTCATATTTTCCATTATTCAAAAGAACTACAATCTGTCCGCTTTGGCATGGGCTCTTTTTAGCTTCAATAGTGAAAAGTTTTTTGTTTTTGTGATAAACAAAAATATCAGTATCTGTTGAATTAGCTCCTCCTTCTCCTTTAAAGAAAACATCTTTTAAATTGATAGTCTTGTTGAGATAATCAACAGCATTATTTTCAAATATTTGCCAATCTGGAAGCCCTTTATTTTTCATAAATTGGCTAAGAAAGCTTTATTTAAAACTCTTCCTACCAACCGCTAAGTTAGCAATTCAATATTTTAGTAACATTTTAATAGTCAAATTAATAAGTAACAATATGACTGAAGAAAATTCAAAAAATACAAAATCTTATGGCTTTGGAGGATGGATGATATTAATCCAACTGATTCTATGTTTAAACGCATTTTATTCAGTTATTCATACCATCCAGTTTCTAACACTGGCAAAAACATTGATTGGCTTAATCTTCTTTTTTTTGAATTTGATAGGCTCTGGAATAGCGATATATTCCGTTTTTTTAATGTACAAAGAACATAAAGATTTTCCAATGTGGGCAATAATTAGTATATGGTACCTATTTACAATAGGTCTCGCTTTATTAATTGTTATAACTTTTTCAGATATAAATATTGCCTCAAATTTGGGTTCATTAATAATCTCTTTCATCTTTTGTTTGGTTATAACCGGATATTTAAGGGAATCTAAACAAGTGAAAAACACATTTTCAGTTTCTTTTAAAAAGAGGGTCGAGGAAGAAAAAGAAAAAAGAGAGTTAGAAAGACAAAAGTACGCAGAAACACACCAAAAAGAAGTTTATAAAAAAGAAGATAAAGAATTCTATAGATTCCTCAAATGGGTAGGGGGGATTATACTGCTTACAATTATAATCTTGTTAATCAAAAGGTACCATTAATAAAATCACATTTAAATATACTCTTGTATTAAATATATAATGAAAAAGCAAATCTCAAACATAATACTAATTGCAGTTATATCCTCATTTATTTTTACCTTGATTGACTGGTTCTTTCACTACCTAATCCCCTTTCTTAACATAAGTTATTTTGCAGAACGCCAGTTTCTCCTAGAGGCATATAACAATCCCTTATTCTGGTACTCTATTGGAAAATTTGTATTCAGCGTTATTATTGGAATTATCATTTTGCTATTTGCTTACAACTCTAAAATCAAGAATAAATTTCTCGCTTTAATATATACTTTATTAATAGTTATAATAATTCAGTTAAGATATGTTTATACAAATGCTTACGGAATTTTATGGAATTTAATAGTTCTTCTGCTTCATATAGCAATACTTTATCTTGCCTCTTTAATAACTTTTAATTTCTTCAGAAATAAATAAAACTCTTAGTTCAACCTCCCCTCGCTTAGTGTCGAATTGATAATATAGCAGAAATTTAATTTTTCCCCCTCATTTATAGGGAGGAATAAATAAAATTCTCTGTGAATAATAATACAAACAAAGAGGGATGCTAAATTAGAAGATATTAACACAGCAATAAGTTTTATAACCTCAATTTTCATTAGTAAATTATGGCAAAAGAGGAATACATAGGAAAGAGAAAACAAAAAAAATCAAAAAAAAGCGTAAAAGAAATACTAGAAGAAGCAGAACAGATAAATCTTAACAAATATAAATCGGGAATAAAAGAAGAAAAAACAGCAGGAATAAAAGAAGAAAAACCCTGGCAAAGAAGAAAAGAACTATACGCAATTCTTGGAATACTTATCTCTCTTTTATTATTCTTTTCTTATCTTTTATTTCTTTCATTTTCAGATATACAATACGAGCCATTCTCATTTCTAAGTTTCGGCAAAACTCAGATAAATAACATAACAAGCTACACAAAAAATATTCAGTTCTATCAAAATATGAGATTTTCAGGAAGCAATATCAGCTATCATATTGACAGCTCCTGCAGCGAGGATAAAATAGCGAATATCAATCTCGCCATTGCAACAATAGAAAATGAAACAAAAATAATAAAATTTTATCCCTCTGAAAAAAATCCAAAACTATCCATAACCTGTGACAGCACAAAAAAACAGCTTTCAAAAGAATATTATATCGCAGGAGAGGGCGGGCCTACTTCAGTAATAAACACTTCATTATTTTATATAATAGAAAAAGGAGAAGTTCTGTTATTCTACAAGGAAAATAATTGTGAGAATGCCAATATAGAAATCCACGAGATTCTTCATGTCTTTGGTTTTGCACATTCAGAAAATAAAAACAGCATTATGTATAACACAACTTCCTGCAGCCAGATACTGACAAAAGATATAATAAATGAGCTGGCAAGGTTATATTCAATAAAAGAACTCCCAGATTTGTATTTTTCAAAAGCTTCAGGATTAAAACACGGAATCTACCTTGACTTTTTTGTAGAGATGTCTAATCAGGGAATAAAAAATTCCGGAGACATCTTGCTGAAGATTTATACTGAAAATGGAAAATTCGGGGAATACAGCTTTTCTGGAATAAAATATGGAGAGGGGCGCTCTTTAGAAGTCACGAATATGGAACTGCCTTCAAGAGATGCAGAAAAAATAACCTTTGTAATTGAAGACGGAGAAGAAATAACACTCAAAAATAATCATGTCACGCTAGCAACTATGGAGAATTCTGTTGATTAGTATAGTTCTTTCAGAATTCTCTAGATAGATAATTCTGTAGAAAACTTATAAAGATTAACAGAATTATCTATACCGGATGATTTCTATTAACCATTCTTCCGATTGCTATCAGTATTATTATAAGTATGAGTGCTGAAATAAGGATAAATAAAGGCACACTATAATAAACAGACATTTCAGATTTCTTAAAAATAATCTTCTCCTGAGGAATTTTATCAGGCAAAAAAACTCTGCAGTCAGGCTCTGAAGTTAATATAGGATTATCAATCTGAAAATAATATATCCACCGTTTATTCTTAGGAGAGTAAACAATTCTATAGTTCTTCCCCGCCTTTCCCATTTGAGCAAGGGCAGCTATCTGCCTTATATCTTCATAATTAATCCCTATAACTCCTGACTGCTGAAGAAAATTTAACTCCACTTCCAAGGCTCTCTTCAAATCCAGTTCAGAAGAAGCAACAGGACTCAAATCACTCGCAGTTTTCTCTCCATTTCCGATAATCCTATAATCATAAAAAAGCTCTCCAAAATTAGATATAACATTATAATACCCGAGCACATCTTCAATCTCTTCTTTTATTTCTTTAGTTATACAGCTTTCACCATAACTGCTATGTATGCATTTTCCGTCACATTCGCTGCAATCTTCCAGTTTATCATCCAGCTCAATAAAAAGCTCTCTTTTTCTGGATAAAAAGCTTATGAGAATATACATTTTTTCCTTCTTAAACTCAATTTGAGAGGGATTATCGCTGTAAAATATAGTCCAGTCTTTATAATGAGTATTCCATGTCAAGTTTATCTCTTTTTCAGGAAGAGAGGAAATCATGCTAAAATAAGGAACTTTCTTTGTTGAAGAATCCACAGGAATCTGCATTCTAAGCGAAACACACCCCTCGCACAAATCATCAGAATTTCTAAATACTAAAGAAGCTATCTCTTTATCATATTCAGACTGAAAAATATAAGTTTTATTTTCAGAAAAAACATTTTCAGCAGAAGATATCTTGCTCAAATCATCAGTTATTCCCTGCTTGTTAAATTCAACCTCAACAGCAAAGCTGTCTCTTGAATTTATGCATGCTCCTGCCATGGGCAGTGCAAACAGAAATGCGACAGCTAAAACTTGAAAAATACTTTTCATAAATAAGATATAGATGACTTATATTTAAATTTATTGAAAAAATCAGTTTCGTTTCAACCTATCAAGTTCTTTTCTTGTATCTTCAAATTGTTTTTCCAAATCTTCAATCTTTCTCTTTCTATTTTCTATCCTTAATAGTTCATCCTGGGCTTCCTTGAGCTTTCTTTCAGCTGCAAGCAGGCTTTTGTCAGATTTTTCAACAGGAGATATTTTTCCTTTCAGCTCACTGAATTTAACAACATTTATTTCCTGATTAGGAGAAGAAAACTGCATTTTTGAAGACAGCGCTCTAAATCCAAATAGTCCTGCAATAATCACTGCAATAACAATGATAGTAACGATTATGTAAATTGGCTTAGGAATATACTCTTTAATAGTCTTAAGCGTATTTCCGCTGATTACGCTCTCTCCTGAATTATCGCTTGAATTTTCAGCAGCAACCTGTTCAACTGGAACACTTGCAGGAACAGATGCAACTTCTGCAACACTAGTATTGACAATTTCAGCAGTATTTGTTAAATCACTCTCGCTGGTATTTGTACTATTAACTATGGTTAAATTTTGAGAAGTTTCTTCCAACGCCAAAGCAGAAGTCAAATCCAGTTCAATAGTGGTTCCTGCCTGTTTGTTTTCATATCTATTAACAACCTTGCCATTCGCCTTAGCCAGCTTCCCATCTTTCCATAACATAACTATAATTGAAATAGGAGTTTCTGAAGATACATGAGTAAAAGAAATCTTTCCAGAAGTTCCTGTGCTTCCATTAAATATTTCTAGAATAGTATCTCCGCTTTCAGAAGCATCCACAACTTTAACTTCAATATCATGCTGGGGAAATGTTGTAACACTGATAATTGTGCTGTATGCTAAAACAGAAGAAGAAAATACTGCGAATGCTAACATCAAGCTGAAAATTAATCTTACACTCTTTTTATCCATAAGAAATACTAGATTTGCCTCTTTATAAATTTTTCTGCATCAGAGAATAATAAAAAAATATCCCCCCACCCGGAATTTCAGATTAAACTTCCCGTTTAAATCACTCGAACCGGGGATCTCTCGGTCTCAGCTTTTCAGATTTCATATTAAGCCATAAGGCTACAATCCATCCTAGTTTAAAAAACTACAGCCAAGCGCTCTAGCCACTGAGCTATGAGGGGATGTATAAATTTATTTTGCAAGATATTTAAATCTTTACAAAGTGTTAATTAGAAAAGCTCTTTCTTGATTCAGACATAAAAAATACTTTATTGCTTTCAGATTCATGAGTCTTATTATCCCTCTCATAAATTGCAGTCGCAGTAGGGAGCTCATATTTCCCAACAGGAGCTATTTTGCTGTATATAATATAGCTGAATATTCTTTCCTCTCCGGGATTTAAAGAGGAGATATCCCACTCTATTCTTCGGTTTTTCTCGTCGATTCTATTCGGCTCAACTGCCCCAAATCTCTCATATAACTTAACCATTGAAGGCAGTCTATCAATTAAATTAATATTCTCAACAAACTTCTTAGCCCTGACAGAGATGCTTATTTTCAAGGCAAAATCTCCAGTTTTAGTTTTTAAGAAAGCGGTCTTTTTCTTCACAACAAGATTAGATGAAACATAAATTCTGACTAAACAAGCGATAATAACTATAAGAATAACTATCACAAGAGGATAAAGCCAGTTTGTATTCGCTCTGACAACAAAAGTTTCTGCAGGTCTCACCTCTTTCTGAAAGCTGAAATCCACAAAAAAATTCTTTCTGCTGACATACGACGGCTCGATATTATAAGTAGTGAATAATCTTGAAATAATATCTTTCTTTATCTCAATCTGCACTACAACGGGAAGGTTTCCCTCATTCTTCTTTTCAATAACTCTCTTTCTTATAATTATTCCGCTTACGCTTTCTTGAGTTGAAATTTCAGATTTTTCAGTAAACCTGAATTTATTCTCTATTCTCTCTTTAACATTCGCAGTTTCAATATCGCTGGTTATAGTATACTCTCCTGCTACCAGAGTTTTTATCTCTTCATTATTTAAGGGAACACTGAACTCTGCAGTCTGGTATTTATCGAGGGGAAACTCTTCAGAAAAATCAAAAAATGCAGAAGAAAATCTAGCTTTTATGCTGTCAAACTTAATTCCTACATTGCTTTTGACATAAATTTTCGCTTCTTGTGATTCCAAATTAATGTTGTAAGAATTTATATTAAGAGCATTCTTCAGAGAAATAACTTTTATGATCATAGAATCTTCTGTTATCCCTGTTTTTTGTCCTTCCACCTTATAAACAAAACTGAAAGTTTGCGGATTTGCCAGAATTGCAGGGCTCAACTTGATATTTATCTGCACATCTTTTGTATCTCCAGAAGCAATGCTGAAATTTTCAGCAGGACTAATCACTGGTCCGACAAGACTATAGACTCGGAATATATCGCTCTCTCCAAGGTTAGTTATCTTAAGATTAAAAATTGCAGAATTATCAATTTCAGGGATAACAGAATCAACAAAAGCCTCTTTGTCTATTTTTATCTCTCCGTATGCAAAAGGAATAACCAATATCATTAATACAATAAAAACTGCTCTTTTGTCTATCATAAAAAAACACTAGCCCGTTTTGTATATAAACTTTTCCCTTTTTAAGGTTGCTAAACCTCTTGGATACTTCTCTTTATTCTGGCCAGCTTATCTGAAAATACCAGCCAAACCAAAACAATGGAAAGCATAACAAGAATTACAAGAGAGAATAAGATTTTGATATCCCATGAACGCATAGTTCCAACAATAATAGAGATAAATGAAGTTATTATTGATATAACCACGATATTAAAATAGTTAAGATATGTTTGATATTCTAAGTCTAATATATTCTTAATTTTATCTTTTTTGTCCATATTATTTTGAAAGAGATTCTATAAGATATATTAATCCTATAAAGAACATAATAAAACCAATAGAACTATAGCTTATAGACAATTTCCCAATAATAAATTTAGGAGTATTATCCAAGCCTATGCCTACTGCTAACAATAATATACCAGTCAAACTAACTATTAAAGACCATATTTTCTGCTTTTCTTCTTTTTTAAATGGAAAAAATGTCATTTTTATTATCAAATTTATTTATTAACTTAATGTTTCCCCTCAAGAGCCAAGAAAGCTTTAACCTGTGCTAAAAATTCGTCGCCTTCAATATAAAGCTTGGTTTCATAATCCTCAATTCTGCTTCTTATAATATACCTGTCATACAACCCCCTCAAAAATTTGTTGAATGAATTATTCTCCCACCTGCTTTCATAATCTTTTTCTAAAGTTGCAGAAAGCGAAATTTCAAATGCTCCCTTGTTCATTGTTACTTTTGCCCCGTCCTTTTCAACCTCTGCATCTTTCATTCCAAGAATTCTCCACCTAACTTTCATTGCAAACCTGAAATAATCAGAAATTCTTTTCGACGCATTCCACTCAATTTCAACATCTTTTCCATTCGCCTGTATTTTTTCAGAATAAGATTTCTCAACAACCCAGTATCCCTGATCAACAAGCCAGGTGTAACAAAATGTATACAATTCAGAAAAATCGAATATTGCCTTGTCCTTAACTTTGCCTGTAAATATTTTATCTAGCTCTGTCATTGTCTCTTTTTTATATAATTCATAGAATTAGAGGTATTTAAAATTTATCATTTAGCAATTTTCGTGTGTTATCCAGAAATAATGTCCTCTCGATAACACAGATAAGCTCTAAAAAACCATTAGAGCTTATGAAGAAACTAAATACCAAAAAGATAAAATGGATCGTAAAGGAGGGCGATAA
>JACPLT010000002.1 GCA_016186365.1 Candidatus Pacearchaeota archaeon
GATGTTCAATGAGCTGCAACAAGCTCATTATTCATAATAAATTTAGAAATAAATATGTTTTTAAGCTTGCCAACAAGATAGCTGAAATTCACTCATCACTTTAAGTGTAGAGTTTTCTTTCAGCAGGCAAGCTTATAAATTTTTGTATAAAATATTGATTATTTTGAAGTATACTTAAACACTATAGAATTTTATGATTTTTTCTTTTCTTCAAAGGCAGTTGCCCACTTTTTTTTCGTTCTCTTTCTGTTTGCGTTTTTTCTGCATTTACTTGAGCAATAGTTTCTTACTGCTCCGGTTATGCTGTCAGCGATTATAACTCCCTTAAATTGAGGGTCAAAATTTTCTCCGCAATATGTGCACTTTACCATTATGTATAAGCTCCCTTGTTAACCTTGCTTTTTATTTTTCTTGCTTCAATATCTGTCTCTCTTAACATTATAATATCATTAAGCTGTATTGGCCCCTTGACATTTCTTCTGATTGATTTTCCTGCTTCCGGACCTTCAGTTATCTTGCATTTAACCTGTGTTATCTCTCCCCTGAAACCTGTCCTTCCTATTAGTTCTTCAATAATTGCAGGAACAGCTATTCTTCCAGAAGATTTGTCCTGCCCTTTTATAGATTCAGTTGCAACTTCTTTAGTTCGTTGAGGTTTATTACTTCCCATTTTTCAAAAATGATTATTTAGCCTTTTTCTTAATTTCTTGAGCTTCACCGGAATTGATAACTGCTACAGATGAACAAGGAACTTTTATTCCTACTGCGAGCCCCAATTTTTCTCTGCTGTCTACTTCTTCACACTGCACATTCTTGTCTTTGCATAACAAAGGTATATGCTGTATGATTTCAGCGGGCTGTACATCTTTTGCTATAACAACTAATTTAGCTGTTCCCCTTTCTATAGCTTTAGTAACTTCGTTTATTCCTTTTTCAATCTTTCCGGTTTTTCTTGCTTTTTCTATTGTTTCATATACAGAAGCCATTTTTCCTCCCTATCAAATTTAATTTAGGTCATTGGCAATAAAAATGAGAAATTTGCCTTTATAAATCTTTAGGATTTGTTAAGGTTTTTAGAGTACCAATCCGCAGTTCTTCTTATCCCCTCTTCTATATCTATTTGAGGCGAATATCCCAGCTTGTCTATTTCAGAGATGTCTACTAAAACATGCTGGGGCTGTTCTTTTTCTTTTTCCTTGAATATTATACTTCCCTTTCCTATCTCTTTTATTATTAGTTCTGCTGCATGAACAAGAGGAATAGCTTTTCCTCCAGCTATATTGTATTCTTTATTTTTTTCATTCATCGCCAAAATGAATCCCTGCACAAAATCATCAATATATGTAAAGTCTAAGGTTTTATTTTCATCCCCATAAATTGCAAGCTCTTTTCCTTGAATTGCATTTTTAATCCAGATATCTATTAATCTTCCAGTTTCATCATTGAACGGACCATAAACTGTTGAAGGTCTGATTATTACATAATCTATGTTATAGCATCTGCAATAGGCTTTTACTAGCTCTTCTCCATAAATTTTGCTCGCAGTATAAGGATTCTTTTCTTCTTCCAAAACTCGTGATGAAGAAGTGAATATAATTTTAGGAATGCCATTTTTCCTGCAGAATTCCAGCACTCTGAAAGTTCCTAAAACATTATTTTGAAATGCTAATTCTGGCTCTTCTATTGTTTTGTTTATCTTGCAGAATGATGCAAGATGAATCATTAAATCTATTTTTTCATTTAATTTTTCTTCATTTATATTTTGAATTAACTTTTCATCTCTTTTATCTATCAGCAACACAGCATTATGCCCCTCTTTTTTCAGTCTTTCCAGCAGGAAGCTTCCAATCAGCCCTTTATGCCCTGTCATTACGAAATTCATGCTCATAACTTTATTATAATCCTGCTGTTTATATATTTTTATTTCTAAATCTGGGTTAATACCCTCCAGCTTGCTGCGCCAGATTTTGAACCTTCAAAATCCATGATTTTGAATGGCCCTGGAAAAACCTGCGTTTTTCCTTGGAGACTGAAACCAAAAAATTGCTGATTGCTTTGTGCAATTTTAGGGTGCAAGAAAATTCCTATTGATTAATCGATATACCCCACAGCTTGCTGTGGGGATAAACTAAGAAAAACAATTAAACTGCGAATTCTTAAAATATAAATGGAAAATGAATTATGCAGAGCCAGTCATAAGGTTTTCAGAATAAAATACCATTTTGTAA
>JACPLT010000007.1 GCA_016186365.1 Candidatus Pacearchaeota archaeon
AGACCGCATAGAAGTTTAACAAATGGAAAGCTTAGAACTCCTTATCAAGCTTTCCTTGAGAAAGCAAGAAAATAAACAAAAGTTATATAAATAATGAGGAACTTAAATCACCGAGAGGACGTTAATAGCGGACTACACAGTTTTGTAAGTCAAAGATCAAACTTAACATCCCCCGCCTAGTTTTGAATTTATAGTATAGCAGAAATTTGATTTTTCTCCCCTAATTAATGAGGGAGAACAAATAAAATTCTCTGTGAATAATAGTTTTACGGGGGCGAGAGGATGTTAAGTTTTATAGTTTACTTAACATGTTTATCGAAAAATGGCAGCAGTTGAACATACCTCTCAACTTTAATTAATTCAACTAACAGAATTCTCCTGATTATCTCAAACCCTTCAATGTCCCAGAAACCCGCATAACTCTAATCCCCGCGAGCTCAAAGCTCGCCCTAACTTTATCTAGCTCTTCCCTATTCACTGCAATTATATTCTCCTTAACAAAAACAGGTGCCGCCCTGGCCCATCCTAATATACCAATATATTCAAGTATAGCTTCCTCTATCTCTTTTCTGCTTTTCCCTTTCTCAACAAGGAGGTATCTCCTGTTATCTCTCATTGTTGGCTTTAGATTTTTTTCTTGTTTTCTTTGCATTTTTCAGTCTTATGACTTTTATAATATTTTTTTCTATTAATACGAATAAAACAAATATTCCCAACACAACCACAATCAAAACAATTCTCAGCTTTATATATTTATTTCTGTTTGTAGGCAGTTCAATCTCTTCTGCTCCATCTCTGTCTGAACTCTCTTCAATTGTATCGTTTCTTGCAACTGTCTGATTCATAATAGTATTGTTCCCAGTCATAGTTTTATTTTTAGGAACACTGACAGAACCTCCACCACCTCCCCCAGCATTATTATTCCCAGCAGGCAGGTTGACAGTCAGGCTTCTTGCAGAAGAGCTCCCATAATTTCCAGCACTATCACTGCAATTAATTTTCCAGCTGTAACTTCCAGAATCTAGTGATTTTGTTATTGTATTTGTAAGATTGTTTATTGCAGAGCTATTCCCTGTTGAAGAGCTCGATGTTCCAGTTATCACTAATCTGCATTCAGCTATTCCGTTGCTGTCTGAAGCATTAAACTGAAAATTAACAGAGCTTGAAGTGCTTGTATCTCCCTCTCCCGGAGAGAGGCTGTTAACCACAGGAGAAGTCAAATCCACTCCGAAAAATAGCCGTGCACTTTCATTCACATTTCCAGAGCTGTCATTGCAATAAACTGTCAGGTTATACTCGTATTCATATATGCTTTCATTTATGCTTGAATTTAGGTAATAAAAAAAAGTCTGCCCAGACTTATTCATGCTTATGTTCTCGTTATTAAAAGAAATCCAACAGTTATCCAGACTTTCATTTGAGCTCAAGTTAAGATTAATCCCATTATGCCAGCTGTTATTAATTAAAGAAACATTCAATGCAGGAGAGGAATTATCATAAACAAAGCTAAAATTTGCCTGCCCAGAAGAGTTAAAACTATTATTATTGAACGCCCTGCAATTCCAGCTGTATGAATCTGAATAGCTGAATGTGAAATTAAAAGCAGTTTCATTAAATATGCCCGAAATTGTTTTATTCTCCTGATAAAAAAGCGAAGAAGAATTCCAAATATAGAAAGTCATGTTTGTCAGCTCTCCATTCTGCGTGGTAGTATTACAGCTGAAATTTCTTCCCGCAATATTAGTGTGAGTATTATTCACAGGAGAAATCAGTTCAACTCCCAACAAATTTATTATCAGGCTGAAATTTCTTCCAGAATAAGAGCAATTATTATTTCTGTCGCAGGAATAGCAGTTCCAGAGATAATTTTGATAATCTAATGTTACATTCCAGCTGCTCGAATTATACTCTCCAGAAATATTTGAAGTATTTGTATAATTGACCGCCCCGCTGGAATTATAAACAAGCAGGGTGATATTTTGTAACTGCAAATCTGTAGCATTGCAGGAAAAGCTAACATTTCTATTGATAGTGACAAAATTATTTGCAGGACTCATTAGGCTGGAATTAGAATATTTCGAGTCCATTCTGAGTATTGCAGAATAAACATCAATTCTTGAAAAATTCAGCCCGCTTCCAGAATCTGAAATTCTTTTTCCAGTTAAATTAAACATGCTTTCAATTTCACTTGTCATTAATATTTTTCCGCTTTCAATCTGATTAAACTCTCTTAATAATGCGAATGCTCCTGCTGCATGCGGAGTAGCCATTGAAGTTCCCTGATTCCCGCAATATCCCCCTGTCCTGCAGGTAGAGTTTATCTGTGTTTGGCTGTTGCTAGACAGCCCTCCAGGAGCAAACAAATCAGTTATGCTGTTTCTATTTGAATAACTGGCGACAGTCTCATCTTTAGCACTCGCACCTATAGCTGTTGAATTTCTTATGCACGCAGGAGAGGATATTGCACTAGTATTTCCATTATTCCCACTTGCTACAATAACCGAAATATTTTTTGCTATCGCTGCGTTGATTGATGAGGTAAGTGAATCTTCACTATCGCAATAGCTTGAATAGCAGTATTGCGGTTGCAGCACGCAATCAGTCCCTAAACTCATACTTATCACACTTATGTTAAATATAGAAGAATTATCCACACACCAGTCAATTCCAGCTTTGATATTCGCACTGCTTCCAGAGCCCCCAGAATTCAGCGCTTTTATGATAATCAGTTTTGCTTCAGGAGCTATTCCATTTATGCTTCCATTTGCAGCCGCAATTCCAGCAACATGAGTTCCATGCCCGTTATCATCTAAGGGATTATTATCACTATTAACAAAATCCCATCCTCCAAGAACCTTGCAGTTTGATGAAGCATTATTCTCCCCATAACATCCGCCCAAATCCGAATGGCTGTAATTTATCCCAGTATCAATTATACAGATTGCCTGCCCTCTTCCAGTTATATTCTCTCCTGAAATCTGTATTCTCCAGCCTGTCGTAGCATTAATTATCACAGCAGAATCCTGCAAGAGTGCAACAACAGGGTAATCATAATAAACTCTCTTAACACTTTCATCATTTTCTAAATCCTCCAAATCTTTTTTTGTAATCTCCATCGCTATCTCTTTTTTAAATTCTCTTTCCAGCTTTTCATCTCCGATTTTATCTATCACACTATCCTTTGCTTTCTCAATATCTATACTTTTATTTTTGTCAAAAAATCTAGACACAAATCCCTCACCTTTTTTATCGTTAATTTCAATAATAACATTAACCCTATCTTTTATTTTGAGTTCATTCACAACATTCTCGCTTATCTTTTCATATTTGGCATACCCTATACTGGCAAAATTAACAAAAACAAGCAAAAATATCATGCAGGTAATTAGTACCACTTCTCCCTTTTTCATCTTAAACTTCCCTTTTCCCTTTCGGGAAGTTTAATGAGGTAAAAGTTATCAAACTTTTTCATGTATTATCAAGAATAATTTATGTTATAAATTTATTGTTCAGAGAATTTTTCTGTGTAAAACCTGTTAAGTAAACCTTGCAAATTAATATCCCCTTGATGTATATTATTCCCAGAGAATTTCATTTGTTCTTCCTCATTTTATAGGGGAGAAAAATCAAATTTCTGCTATACTATTAACTCAATATTATACGAGGGATTTCAATTTTGATTATTTACTTAACAAAGCCTATATCTCTTTCTCCCAGAAAATTAATTCATCTCTTTCAATATATCCTGATTTTTTGGCAAGATAATTCATTGGCTTGTTCCATTTTCTTACAACAAAAGCCAGTCGATTATAACTTTTATTTTTGGCAAATTTCTCAACCTGTTTCATTAAAATTGAGCCGATTCCTTTTCCCCTATGCAATTTTGAAACGACTATTGTTTCTAAATATACTCTCTTCTGGGCAGGGTCAATTTTGAATTCCTCAAAAGCAATGGGTTTTTTATTTCTAAATCGGGGTTTAATACTATGCAGTTTGCTGTGTCCGATTTTGAAAGACTGAAACCAAAAAATTGCTGATTGCTTTGTGCAATTTTAGGGTGCTCAGAAATTCGAATAGCAATGAGAATTTCTGACATTGCTCTGCAATTTCTTTATCTTCTTCAACAACCAACACGATAGTATCTTTATCTTTCATCATTTGCTTGAACACTTTTGCAGAATATTCCCCAGAATAATCTTCTACTGCCTTTTCCCCACGGACTAACTTAACTAACTCGGGGATATCTGAAAGTTTTATTTTTCTGATTTTCATTTTACTCGCACTTTCCTTCCACACATCTGCACGAATTGTCATTGCAATTATACATCGCAGTGCAAAAAAGATTATTCTCGCATTCACTCAATTTTCCCTGCCAATAACTCGCATTTTCCCTGCTCATGCATCTCTCCTCTCCGCCCATCTCGCACGAACAGCATCCAACTTGCTGCCTAACACAATCTTCATCTTTCTCGCATTCTATCTTGCTATTTCCTCCATTATTTCTAAGGATAATAACTAAAATCAATATAACTGCTAAAATTAGCGCGATTCCCAAAATAATCTCTCTTTTTTTCATAGTCTATCTACAATCTTCAGATTTATAAACCTTATTTTCCATATATATCCGAAAAAAAGGTAACATGAAGATATTTACAATTGGCGGATATTCTGAAATAGGAAAAAATATGACTGCAGTCCAGTCAGCTGATGATGTCACTCTTTTTGACTGCGGATTGCATCTTCCGCCCATAGTCGAGTTAGAAGAAAGAAATGGTTTTCTGAATGAAAACCAGCTCAGAAGAATACAGGCAGTTCCAGACGACTTAATCTTAGATAGTTTAGATTTGAGAAGAAAAGTTTCATCAATTTTAATCGGACACGCCCATTTAGACCATGTAGGCGCTGTCCCTTATTTGGCAGGAAGATATAATGCAGAAGTAGTCGGAACACCTTTTACTCTTGCAGTGCTAAAAACTCTTATTGAAGATGAGAATGTTAAGTTTAATAACAAGCTAAAAGAAATTCAGCCCAACTCCTCTTATACTTTAAAGAACACTACAAGCTCAAATGTAGAGTTCATAAATATCACTCATTCCACTTTGCAATGCTCTCTAATGGCTCTTCATACTAGAGAAGGAGTAGTTTTATATGCCAATGATTTCAAATTTGACAACTCTCCTCAATTAGGAAAAAAGCCAAATTATGAAGCAATAAAAAGACTGGGAAAAGAAGGAGTAAAAGCATTGATTGTAGAAAGTTTATATGCCACAGAAGAGAGGAAAACTCCAAGTGAAAAAATTGCCCGAGGCTTATTAGAAGATGTCATGCTCACAACAGAGAATACTAATTCCGCAATTATTGTGACTACCTTCTCCTCGCATATTGCAAGATTAAAAAGCATAGTTGACTTCGGAAAAAAGCTGAACAGAAAAATAGTGTTTTTGGGAAGAAGCTTAAGCAAATATGTTTCTGCTGCGATTAATACAAATCTCTGCCCATTTAAAAAAGACATTTATCTTGCAAGCTATCGCCATCAGGTTGAATCCATCTTCAAAAAAATAAACAAGGACAGGGACAGCTATCTTGTGGTATGCACAGGACATCAGGGCGAACCCGGAAGCATTCTTGACAGGATTGCAAGAAATGAAACTCCTCTCCAGCTTAATCCAAAAGACCATGTAATATTTTCATCAAAAACTATCCCTTCTGAAATAAACATAGCAAATAAAAAACAGCTTGAAAAAAGATTAAAATCAAAAGGCGTAAGAATTTTTAATGATGTCCACGTTTCAGGTCATGCCGGGAGAGAAGACTTGAGAGACTTCATAGAAATGGTTAATCCCGAGCATATCATTCCAGCTCACGGAGATTTGCAAAAACTTTCTGCCCTGGCAGAGTTATGCACAGAGCTGGGGTATAAAATAGGAAAAACCTGCCACATCTCCCAGGATTTGCAGAAGATAGCGATATAATTAAATCTGCTTAACAAACCCCTTCTTAAACTCCGCCTTATCAACAATAACTTTATTCTCAACTCTTCCAGCTGAAGAATCCCTGACAACTATATACTCTCCTAATGGAAGGTAAACTATTTTATTCTTCCCAACAACAGAGAAAAATGGAATTTCATCTCCCAATGTTTCTCTGCTAACAATCCCACAATCTGAATTGCCAAGCGAGCAGCTTGCAGGATAACCTTTATTTCCTAAAAATCCTGCATTAAATTTTGGTTTAAAACTAACCTTAATATTCTTCCCCTTAGCAATGCTGGAATCAATCTTTAAGCAATTCACTTTTTTTGTTATATCGCTAAACATCCTATTCTTTAATTTAAATGCAATCACACTTGATTTTGTGCATCCCTCTTTCTCTGCTATTCCTGCTAAGTCTAAATTAAAATTAACTTTATTTCCAAGATATTTATAATTATTAGATGGAGTATTAATCTCCAACTCCCAGATATAATTATTGACATATTTGCCAGCAATAGAAACTTGAACAACCCCCCTTGTATTGCTGGTTAAAAATTCAGGAGATTCGTACTCTGTCTTAATTTCAGCTTCTATTCCAGGAATCAACCCAATTAAAGGAACCTGTTTTCTTTTAACTTCATCATTGAAATAATATAATGTAGAATTCAATTCTTTTATTCCAGTATTATAAGTTTTGCATAAATCATATTCTACAACAAATTTCAGAACAATATTAGGATTTTTATTGTGTGTTCCTGAATTATACCAATGAAATTCTTCCTCATATACCTCTTCTTCTGTTTTGCCAAAATATTCAATCCTTTTGTTCATCTCGCTGTCATTTATTCCAATAAATATAGAAAAAGAATTCTCGCTGTCAAATTTAATCCCTCTTTCAAACATCTTTTCATTAATAATCTGGCTTAATTTGTTATTCAAATAAAAAGTATAAGCATTATGCTCAATATTCATGCTGTAGCATAATTCATATCCTTCAGGAATTATTTCTTCTAAAATAAACCCTTCAAAGTTGTCCTCATTATTAAAATAAACAACTCTCTTAATTCTCATACTCTCTCCGCTGTAAAACTTTATCTCCTGCTTCTTGTCAGAATATGCAAGATTACTGGCAGAAGAATAAACCTGCGGATTTCCAATGCTAGGAATAGCGGTTAAAATATCTTCGCTATAACTAGAAACAGGATTATTCACAATATTTCCTGTAATTCTGCTCCAGCTAAATAAAACTATAACCCCAATTATTGCGATAATTGCAATTCCTATTCCTAGTTTAATCCATCCACCATAATTTTGCTCTTTGTTTTTCATCTTTATCTCCTGTTCTGAATATGAAACCTAGAAATTCTTTATTGCTTGCTATACAATCTGAATTGCTATCTAAACCTGCAGGCATGTCAGCAATACAGGACTTCATTTCACAAACTCCATCTATACATTTGTGAACACAATTTAAATCCCAAACAGGGCATAATAACCCTGCACAATCCTGACTGGTTATGCATTCTTTTTCATTGGTATAAAGATAGTTTAACTGATTATACAAATTAAAATCAAGATAACCCAAATTCATCAGCTCTTGAGCAGCAGTTATTTCTTCACTGCTTATTTTTGATGCTTGTTTTCTATTATTTTTATAAAAATTTTCACAATCTGCTGTTATCTGGTTTATTTGTATCTCTGCAATTTCATCTTCATCTGAAAATGTTTCTGGTAATACTTCTATCTTTAAGTTATCAAATTCAATAACAGGATTTTGATTGCTTAGTGTAAAGATTTTAGAATCTAAAATCGTATGCTCACAAGGCATATTTTCATCTTTCATCATAAATATCTTAAAATTATCTGGCTTATCTGCTATGCTTAATTTTACATTATTAATCTCTCCACTTAATAATTTTGTCTGGTATAATACTCCTGCTTCCTCAAATCCAGGGTATGCTGATTCAGGATTTGTTGAATAATAAATAGTCTCAAGAGGGACAATACCACAACTTGCTCCACTCTCCAAATTTCCCGCACAACTTCCAGGAACATCACAAATATTTGCACAGCTTGTAACCCCCGTCGCATCTCTGCTCTTACTGCATAATCCCATAAGAGACCCTAAAAGTTCAAAACTATTTACTGAAGTAGAAGCAGTAGCCTTTGTTTTAAAAACTTTTGAAACTGCCTCAATAAATGCTTTGCCCTCTATTCCCTCTCCTGTTTTGCACCCAAGAAAAACTATTTCGCCAAAACATCTTCTTGTTTTAAGGTATTTGTTTTCTTTCTCTATTTGCAAAACCGAATTTAAGTCAAACACTTGCGCAGAATCATCCATAAATGTCTGAAATCCAGAATTTCCATGATTTAAAAAGAAAACTTTTGGCTTATTGCTGCATTTCTGGCAAATATTATCTAAAAAACCAAATACTTCAGCAACACTTTTAAATGAATAGTATGTATTTTGGCTAGTATAATCACGATTCCCAAGCTTAATATCCAGCCCATCTACCTGATATGGCCATTCTTTAAAGTTTGTATTAAAAAATAATGAGGTCGGGCAATTTTCACATTCTGCTTTAAATTCAAAAACATTTAATGAAGATTTAGTTTGATGCTCCACACAAATTTTATTATTTTGACAATTTTCAATAACATCTTGAATACATATATCCTCTCTATTTCTTTCATATTTCTGAATTTTATCGGCAGAATTGCATTTTGAACCGCATCGTGCAACAAGAAAGTGACTTTCTAATTTATCATTACAAGCATCATAAAATGTATTACTCACGCATTTTTGTATCAAAGGGTCAAAATTAAAAGTAACACTCTCCGCATTGCAGAATCCTTTTGCCATGTTGCATTTTTTTAGAGTTAATTGCCCATCTAGTCTGTTGCAAGAAGAAGGACAATTAGGTTTTTGTTCATTACAACAAGCCGAAAGAACACATTCTTCAGGTTTGCCCTTAGAATTATACTTTATTTCTTCATCATCCTTGCAACATTTCGAGCTATACTCTTTTTCTCCAATACCATATCTAGATTTTGAAATACCTTCGAATTTATTAACACATTCTCGATTAGGAACGCATTTATCAGGTTTTCCGTAATCATAAGTAGATAATTCATTTTCCTTACAGCATAAACTAGTATAGAAAATTTCTTTAATTCCATCAGTTTTACCATACCATGAACCGGAAATCCCTTCAAAATATTTTACACATTCTTCTCTAGGTTTACACTCATAAGGCCTCCCTTCATAATAAGTTATCTCTTCATCATCCTTGCAACATTTCGAGCTATACTCTTTTTCTTTAATCCCGTTTTTAGTTCCATATTCGGAATAGGGGGTGCCTTCAAATAAAGTACAGGGAAGGAGTTTACATTCAGTGGGCTTTCCAAAAGAGTACTCTGCAATTTCATTTTCCTTGCAACATTTCGAGCTATACTCTTTTTCTCCAATACCATATCTAGATTTTGGAATACCTTCGAATTTATTAACACATTCTCGATTAGGAACGCATTTATCGGGCATTCCATTTGTATATTCTGCAATTTCATTTTCCTTGCAACACTTTAAAGCATAATTCTCTCGTGCAATTCCATTAACAACTCTAAAGCTTGATATTGGGACTCCCTCAAATTTATTCACACAATCTTCATTAAGCACACATTTACTAGGCTTTCCCCAGTAATATTCTGCAATCTCATTTTCCTTGCAACACAAAGAGCTATAATATGCCTGTTTTTCTCCTTTCTTATCTACTCCTAATTCTCCGATAGAGACGCCTTCAAATAAATTGCAACTAGCATAATCTCTGCAGTCGCGAGGCATTCCATTTGTATATTCTGCAATTTCATTTTCTACACAACAAATATAAGTATACCCTCCCTCTCCAGGACCATGCCAAGATCCTGGAATTCCCTCAAATTTTCTCGGCTTGTCGGCATTGCATCCCAAGTCAAAATTAACAGGTGGAGTCAAATCAATTGGACACTGGCAATTTTGAACATCACTGCAAATTTGTTCGCTTGAAGAAGGAACACTAAAAATATAATCACAATGATGCCCATTAGCATCACATCTCTCGCATATTTGCATAGTTTCTCCTGTAACTTTTCTAAAAACCCACCTATTATTTGCATCATTATCCGAATAGCAGCTCGAACTTGTGCTTCTAACATTGCTTACATAGTCACATTGTTTAGTAAGAGGAGGATAAACTAAACTAGCAAATGGCTCATTATTCACACTTGTTTCTTGAGGGCAGTTTGGAGAAAATCCGCAATACCCTTTATTTTTCAGCGAACATCGAGAATTCTCGCTATCACATCCATAATTTTTGCAGTTATATGCCTGAATATTCGGTTCACATCTACCATTAATCAGCTGGCATGGATAATTATAATTATTAGAAATCATATAGTAATTCTCACAAGTTCCTAAACTAGCTTCTGAACAGGTTCCGATTGGGGTTCCAGAGCAAGCACCATAAACTCCCGCCAAACTCAAACTCGCAACTAAAATCAATCCTAATATCAACACCGCTTTTCTCATATTCTCTTATACTAATTAGCATATTTATTCTTTTCTATATAAACTCCAGTATAACCACAGGGTATATTTCTTGTGTGCCACAACTTTTTACCGAAAGATTTATATAGGTTAGCTGTATAAACATATAGTATTAATGTATAAATTAAAGAAACACGATGATAACAAATAATGAAAAAAGAATCTTGAAATTTTTGCTGACTCATTTTAATAGCGATTATTCTATTAATGAAATCGCGAAAAAATGCGATTTAGCTCCAAATGGGGCTTATGAAATATTAAAAAAATTCGAAGAAAAGGGAGTTTTGTTGATTAAAAAAATAGCTAATTCAAGATCATATAAAATTAATTTTGATAATGCGGAAGCAAATAAATTATTAGAACTTGCACTAATGCCAAATTATAAAGAATCTAAGATAAGCTATAGATATAATGATTTAAAACCTTTAGAAGGAATAACTAAATTATGTATGATTTTTGGGTCTTATATTACGAATAAAGAAAAACCAAATGATATTGATATTTTATTTGTTATAAAAAAATCAGATTATAAAAAATATTCCGAAATTTTAGAAAGAGTAAAAAGAGCAATTCCATTTAAATTGCACGATGTTATTCAAACAAAAGAGGATTTAATTAAAAGTATTAAAACCAGGGAAGAAATATTTGTAAAAATAATATCCGAGGGCGTTGTACTATGGGGTCATGAGTTTTTAATTAAGGTGATAAGAGATGCAATCAAAAAATAAACTTGATGAATGCTTTAAAGAAGGTGAAAGAGGAGGAGAACGCCATAAGGGGCTAAAAAAGATAGATATAAGCCGCGAATTAATAAATAAACATCTAGCAAAAGCCACCCATAACTTGAATGCAATTATAGAATTTAAGAATATTGGATATTCTGATTGGTCCGCAAGTGCCGCTTTTTATGCGCTTTATCATTGTTTATTAGCATTGCTTATTAAGTTTGGTTATCAATCAAGAAATCAAACTTGCACATTTGCTTTTATTGAAGGTTTAATTAACAAAGGGAAAATCTCCTTGAAATTAGAAGAGTTAAAAGAAATTTTTGACAAAGATATTACAGAAAACTTGGCCCATAGTGAAAAAATATTAGATATAAGGGAAAATATGCAATACTCATTTAAAACATCAATGGAAAAAGAGGAGTTTAATAAATTACTTGAAAGAACAAAACTATTATTTGATAAAATAAGGAAAGAAATAGAAAAAGAAGACAAATAAATATTTGGGAATATTTCAAGAGATAAAAGAAGAGTCGCCTGTTTTGGAAGAGAGTACATGAAGATTTAAAAACAGGGGAAACTTAGATTAATCACAACAAGAAAAAGAGGGAAAAATGCAAAAGCCAGAAATTATAGGCGGATTAAAAAGAGCTGTCGAAAGAGGCTACTCTCTTGAGCAGGCAAAGAGAAGTCTGCTAAATGCAGGATATTCTATCGAAGATGTCGACGATTCTGCAGATGCTATAAGCGGAGTTATAGGCAGATTACCCTCTCCAGAATACCCTATTCTTTCTAACTCTTCCAGTCTGGCAACTCTTCCCCCAATTCCGCCAAAACAACCTCTTGTTCAGCCCCAGTTTCAGCAGCAAACACAGGTTCAACCTCAAATTAAGCCTAAAAAATCCGTTTCAGGAAGAAAAATACTAATTATATTCTTGATTATTTTATTTATCGCCTTACTGGGAGGATTAATCTCTTTGATAATATTCAAGGATAGTGTAATTGATTTTATAAATAATCTCTCTCTTTGAAGCTAAATATGTCTTTTTATTCTCCTTCAGAAGATTCTCTTTTCCTTGCAAGTGAAGTTGCAAAATTTCTATCCCAAATAAATAAAGAAGACAGAAACGAACTGAAATTTCTTGATTTAGGAACAGGAAGCGGGATACAATCAAGAAATTTAATAAATTTAGGGATAAAAAGAAAGAACATTCTTGCTTCAGATATAAATCCAGAGGCAGTTAAGCAGGCAGGGAAACTTAAAATAAAAGCAATAAAATCAGATTTATTTAGTAAAATAAAAGGTAAGTTTAACCTTATAATATTCAATCCCCCCTATCTTCCGGAAAGCAAATATGACAAAGAAAAAGACACAACAGGCGGAAAGTTAGGCGACGAAACAATACTAAAATTTTTGTCTGAAGCCAAAAATTTTCTCTATCTGGATGGAAAAATATTTCTTCTCCTCTCTTCTTTAACTCCTAAAAAAAGAATAATAAAAGAGATAAAAAAACAAAAAATGAAAATAAGAAAAAAAATAATTAGAAAATTATTTTTTGAACAGCTGGAGATTTGGATTATTACAATTTGAAGATAACCTTTAGAATATAAGCTCTAAGGTATAATACTGCATCATCTAATAATCTTCTAAAGAGATAAACCTTTATTTGTTTTTTATGCCTAAATTCTCTTTTTTATGCCGTTCTTTAGAACTTATAACATTATTATAAGCCACAGCCACTCCGACAACCGCAGTCAGAATTATTATAAGTATATTGGTTATCTCTTTATCTAAGGAAATTAGTGCAGCTTTAGCTGAAAAAACCAGGAAAACATAAATTATAAAATAATAAAATATCTTGCTTAAAACTTTTGCATCTAATACTCCTGACTCTTCAACTAAATCTCTCATATAAACTGCAATTGCAAACCCTACAAAAATAAGAAGCAGCGCCCCTACAACAGCAGGAAAAACAATCAAAATAGAAGTAAGCCATCCTGTTAATTGGGGAATATTCAAATGGTCAAGTGCAAAACTGAGAAATAACACATATATGCTCCACTCAATCACAGTTAATACCAGCTTTATAAAACTCATATTGCTGGACTTCATCTCATATTTCTGGACAAACCTTCTTAACATTGATTTGGCTATTCTCCCCGCAAAAACCCCTATTACAAGAAGGAAGAAAGCGATTATCGCATTTAACAGCAATTCATTTATATCTTTAATATTCAGCCTTTCCATTATGCTGCTCAAAAAGCTGTAGTAAACCATAAAATATACAGCAATAATTAATATATAATTTTATCTGTTTTGTGGAACATATCTATAGACAATTGCGATAATTAGTATACTGCTATCGCAACTATCTATCTCTATAATTGCCCTACATTTTTATGCTAATCAATGCAATTATAGATAGTGCAGTTGTCTATATCTTTATATATTAAAATCCATTTTTTTAATAATGAAATTTGCCCATCTTGCAGATTGCCATCTTGGAAGCTGGAGGCAGCCAGAGCTTCAAAAACTTAATATTGAGAGCTTTAAAAAAGCGATAGATATCTGCATACAGGAAAAAGTTAATTTTGTTCTTATCGCAGGAGATTTGTTTGACTCTGCTTATCCTTCAATAGAAACTCTTGAAGAAGCTTTTTCAGAAATAAAAAGACTCAAGGATTCGGGGATAAGCTGTTACCTAATCGCAGGAAGCCATGATTTTTCAGCTTCAGGAAAAACCTTTCTCTCTGTTTTAGAAAAATCCGGATTTTGCAAGAATATTTATAATTCAGAACTAAGAAATGAAGAAATATTTCTAAACCCCAGCATCCATGAAAATGTAGCATTATACGGCTATCCTGGAAAAAAAACAGGGCTTGAGATACAGGAGCTAAGAAAAGTCCGGCTTCAGGAATCTCCCGGATTTTTCAAGGTTCTAGCTCTTCATACTTGCATAGAAGGAGCAATAGGAACTCTTCCAATAGACTCGCTAAAAGAATCCGAGCTTCCCAAAGCAGATTACTATGCCTTAGGACATCTTCATATTGATTATAACAAAGATAGATATGTATATGCGGGCCCAATTTTCCCAAGCAATTTTCAGGAGTTAGAAGAGCTAAAACATGGAAGCTTCTACCTAGTTAATACTTCTCCTCTGGATATAAAAAAAGTAGTCGTAAAGTTAAAAGATGTAGAAATCTTAGATTTAGAGATAACTAATTCTTTAATTGGGACTGATACTATAATTACCGAGCTGAAAAAACGCGATATTAAAGATAAAATAGTCCTCATGAGAATATCAGGAAAGCTTAAGCAGGGAAAAGTATCGGATATAAATTTTAAGGATATAGATTCAATTGCAAAAGACAAAGGGGCTTATGTCCTGCTGAAAAGCGTGTCAAAGCTGGCAACAGAAGAGGAAGAGATATCAATAGAAGTAGAAGATATTGACAAACTGGAAGAAGAAATCATTACCAAATACACCCGCCAGAACAAATCAGATTTTGACAAGCTGATTCTTCCGCTTATGAATGCCTTCTCTCTTGAAAAACACGAAGACGAAACAACCCAGACATTCAATTCCCGTCTTTTCTCTGAAATCTCAAAAATCTCGGAGGGAATTTTTGCTGTCCCTCAAAATTCTTGAACTATCATGATAATAAAAAAAATTCATTTAAAAAACATAAGAAGCTATGAAGACGAAGAAATTCTTTTCCCAGAAGGTTCAGTAGTTCTTGCAGGAGATATAGGAAGCGGAAAAACTTCAATCCTTCTTTCAATAGAATTTGCATTATTCGGGCTTCAGCCAGGGCAAAAAGGCTCGTCTTTATTAAGAAATGGAAAAGAAGAGGGATTTGTCTCTCTTGAAATTGAAATTGATGGAAAAAAGATAGTCATAGAAAGAGGGCTTAAAAAAGGAAAAACCATCAGCCAGACAGAATCAAAAATAGAACTAGAAAGTCAGTCCACAGACCTTTCTGTAACCGAGCTGAAAAATAAAGTTCTTTCAATACTCAACTATCCTAAAGAATTTGCAAAAAAAACAAATCTTCTTTATAGATTTACAGTTTATACTCCTCAAGAAGAGATGAAGCAGATAATCTTAGAAGCTCCTGAAACAAGACTAGACACCTTAAGGCATATCTTTGGCATAGACAAATACAAGCGGATAAAAGAAAACACCGAAACTTTTATAACAAACTTAAGAGAGCAGATAAGAAATTATGAGGGGCAGATAAAAGATCTGGAATTAATCAATAAAAAGCTGGAAGAGAAAAAGAACGCCATTATTTTGCTGGAATCTAACCTTGCAATTCTGGGGGATGAGCTTATTTTAAGAATAGAAGAAAGAAAAAAAGCAGAATTAGAAATAAAAGAGGTGGAAAAAAATATAAAAGAAAAAGAAAAATTTGAAAGAGAGCTGGAAAAAACAAGAATAATGATTCTCGGAAAGAATGAAGAAATCTCAAGAATAGAAAGCGAGAAAAATTCAATTATCCGGCAGGTAGAAGAGGCAAGAAAACTAAAATTTGACCCTGTTCAAATAGCTGAAATTGAAGAAAGAATAAGAAATAAAGAAAAAGAAACAGAAGAAAAGAATAAACTATACATAGAAATACTTTCTAAACATCGTTCTCTTCTCTCCAAAATGTCAGAATACGAAAAATTGAAGAGCCAGATATCTATACTCGACTTGTGTCCTACCTGTCTTCAGAATGTTCCGGAAGATTATAAAAAAAATGTCGCAAGAAAATTTCAGGAGGAGATTGATAGATGCAAAAAAGAAACAGACTCCCTGTCTGCTGAAAGAAATATAATCCTTTCTTCTATAGATAATTTAAAAAAAGAAGCTATTGCTTTTAAGAGAAATCTTGACGAGCTTAAAATTCTTAAAGTAAAGCTTGAAAATATAGCAGAAAAAGAATCCCGAATTTTAGAACTGGAGAAGCAGAAAAATAACTCTGAAAAAGATAAAAAAATTCTTGACGAGCAGATTCTTACACTAAGAGAGTCCATTTCTTTATTTAAAAAGTATGACGCTATTTTTGAAGTTAAAAACTCTGAATTAAGAGAATTGCTAAGAAAAGAAAAAGAAAAAGAGATAGAGCTTGCGAGCTCTAAAAGAGAAAAAGAGATAACATTAAAGATAATTGAAGAGATAAAAGCTGAAATTAAAACTAAGGAAGATATAAAACTTAAGTTGTTGAAGCTGACAGAATTAGAAGACTGGCTTTCTTCTGCATTCCTTTCAGTTGTTAGTTTTACAGAGAAAAATATCATGCTGAAGCTAAGAGAGGATTTTTCAAAACTTTTTAATGATTGGTTTAATATTCTTGTTCCAGAAAACTTCTCAGTTCGCCTTGATGAAGATTTCACCCCAGTTATAGAACAGCAGGAATATCAGATTGATTACTCTTTCATGTCAGGAGGAGAGAGAACTGCCATAGCCCTGGCATATCGCCTCGCTCTTAACCAAGTGATAAACTCCTTGATGAGCAGGATTAAAACTAAAGATTTGATTATTCTTGACGAGCCGACAGACGGCTTTTCAGAGCAGCAGCTTGACAAGATGCGGGACGTTTTGCATCAATTGAATGTTCATCAATTGATAATAGTCAGCCACGAGCCAAAGATAGAAAGTTTTGTCCAGAATATAATTAGGTTTAAGAAAGAATCCGGGATAACTAAAGTTGAAAAATAATAAGTTTAATTCTTGCTGTTTATTGCTTCTAAAGCATTTTTTAAAAGAGTTTCAATATCTTCAGGTTTTTCACCATCTTTTGATTTAGGAAATTTCTTTTTAAGGGCAACTCCAATTAAATCTTTTTCCAAAAGCTCTTTATTTGACGGGTCTTTTAGTATTCTAATCTCTTCTTCAGCTTCTCCCCCTTCTTTTCCAAAAGAAAAAGAGACATTCCCTCCTTCAGAGTATTGGTCAAAAGAATATACTCTTCCATCTTTGCTTTTAACACGAAGCATTACCCTATCATTATGTTTATTTCCCAAAGGGCAATTGAAAGTATCTATTTCTACCTTACATTCTCCACTTTCTAAAAGTTTGGTCAAATCTTCAACATGTTTTCTTATGAAAGCTCCCTTAACTTTTCTGTATAAATCCCCATACTTTTCTTCAACTATTTTTTCACTAATCAACCGAACTTTCATTTCACCATTATCTTCTATTGAAAAAATACAGGGTTTGTGATCATTATTTTTATCTTCTTGATAATCTCCTATTGTATAAACTCTTCTTGTTCCATCATCACTTTTTACTCCTATTGTAAGAAATGACCTTGCAGGGTATTTGTATGGAGATTCTCCAGTGCTATCTTTATGAACTTCGTTCCAATAACCATTAGAAGAAAATTTTACACTTATTTTAGGTTTTGTTTCTCTCCCCTCATCAGCTTTTTCAGTTTTTTGAGCATCTTCTCCATAGAGAATTCCTGCCAATGTTCAAAAAGTGATAGCACTTGTGAATACTAGCCCTTTTTTTATTCTACCATATAGGTTTTGTTTATTCATGTTTCTTTTCTCCTTGTCTTTGAAAGTAATCACTCATCATTCTTTTCCTTTGTTCTCTTATTTCATCAGGTGTTAATATTCCATCCTTATTAGCATCACATAATCTAATTGCCGTTGCCATTGCTTCTGGATTTTGAACAAGGCTATAAAATCCCTCAACTTCCATTCTTTTCTTTTCTGTTTCTCCCCCTTCAATTGGAATCACCTCTCTAGTTGCAGTTTTTACTATTACTGTACCTGCTTCCAATCCCGCGATAGTTACAAGTTGTGGATAATCGTCATCTAATACATACGCAGCAGGAATTTTGGTCTCTCTTTTGCCATTTTTATGTATTATATCATATCCTAAACGCCTAACTTTTCCATCAGAATAACTTCCTAAAATTTGTCTTGCTTCCTCTTCTTTTGAGGGAGTGTATCCAGATGATAGCGGTTTATTTATATTCTGTGAAGTAGAACATCCAATATTTAAAACACTTATTAGCCCAACTAATCCTACAGCTATACCTCTGATTAGAGTGTTTGTTGCTGATGTTGTTATTTTTTTTATTAAGCTCATTTTATTCTATTTTATTTAATAAAATAGGGTTTATAAATCTTTCTATTTATTGTATCTTAATAGTAGTACTAAATAGAAAAATAAGAACTAACTTTTTTCTCACACATTCTTAACAAACCCCTTCTTAAACTCCTTCTTATCAATAACAACTTTATTCTCAACTCTCCCAGCCGAAGAATCCCTGACAACTATATACTCTCCTAATGGAAGATAAACTATTTTATTCTTCCCAACAACAGAGAAAAATGGAACTTCATCTCCCAATGTTTCTCTGCTCACAATCCCACAATCCGAATTGCCAAGCGAGCAACTTGCAGGATAACCCTTATTTCCCAAAAATCCAGCATTAAATTTGGGCTTAAAACTAACCTTAATATTTTTGCCTTTAGCAATGCTAGAATCAATCTTTAAGCAATTCACTTTCTTTGTTATCTCACTAAACATTCCATTCTTTAATTTAAATGTAATCATGCTAGCTTTTGAGCATCCCTCTTTCTCTGCTATTCCCACTAAATTCAGATTAAAATTAACTTTATTCCCTTGATATTTATAACTATTAGAGGGAGTGTCAATCTCCAATTCCCAGATATAATTATCGACATATTTGCCAGCAATAGAAACTTGAACAACTCCATTTGTATTGCTAGTTAAAAATACAGGAGCTTCATACTCTGTCTTAATCTCAGCTTCTATTCCTGGAATTAATCCTATTAAAGGAACCTGTTTTCTTTTAATTTCATCATTGAAATAATAAAGTGTAGAATTCAATTCCTTTACTCCGGTATTGTAAGTTTTGCATAAGTCATAACTTATAACAAACTTCATAACAACATTAGAATTTTTATTTTGTGTTCCTGAATTATACCAATTAAATTCTTCCCGATACACCTCTTCTTCTGTTTTGCCAAAATATTCAATCCTCTTATTCATCTCGCTGTCATTTATCCCAATAAATATAGAAAAGGAATTTTCACTATCAAAGTTAATGCCTCTTTCAAACATCTTTTCATTAATAATCTGGCTTAACTTATTATTAAAATAAAAAATATAAGCTTCATGATTAATATTCAAGCTGTCGCATAATTCATATCCTTCAGGAACTATCTCTTCTAAAATAAACCCTTCAAAGTTGTCCTCATTATTAAAATAAACAACTCTCTTAATTCTCACACTTTCTCCGCTATAAAACTTTATCTCCTGCTTCTTGTCAGAATATGCCAGATTACTGGCAGAAGAATAAACCTGCGGATTTCCAATACTCGGAATAGAAGCTAAAATATCCTCACTATAACTAGACGCAGGATTATTTACAATATTCCCTGTAATTTTGCTCCAGCTAAATAAAACAACAATCGCAATTATAGCGATAATTGCAATTCCTATTCCCAGTTTAATCCATCCACCATAATTTTGCTCTTTGTTTTTCATCTCTATCTCCTGTTTTGAATATAAAACTTAAAAATTCTTTATTATCAAGAATTCCATCATCATTTGAATCAGGCCCTCCCAAGCAGTCCTGCGGACATGAGAAGAAATTTTCCCCAGTATAATAATCACAGACACTATCCGGATAACAAGTTGGAGTAGTCATCCTGCATTCTCCAGAGATACATTTATATTCACAGTCTTGTTTTCCCATAAGACATAATCTTGCAGAACAATCTTCATTAGATGTACACCAGTTATTATAATCTCCATAAAAAAGTTCATTATAACCTTGATTTATCAAATCTTCGGGACTAACTAAGAAATCAAGATAAAAATTAGTGCAATCTACTTTCAGTTTGTTTATCTCAATTTGAGCAGATTCTCCATAGCTTGTAAAAGTTTCAGGCAGTATCTCAATTTTAAGATTATCAAAATTTATTGCAGGACTGCTTGCGCTCAATGTGAATGTCTGTGTTTTTTCAATATCATAACCGCACATCATTTCTTCATCTTCTATCTCTGCGATCTTATTGTTTTTTGTATTCCCAGAAATTCTTAATTTTACTTCTCCAGGATTTCCACTTATAATTTTTGTCTGATATGCTTCTCCTTGCCCGTCAAATCCAGGATAAATATATTTAGAATTTGTTGAATAAAATATTGTTTGAAGTTGTGTTTGAGCAGGATTTGAATTTATTTTTATTTTTTCTTCACTAATACTGCAAGGAGAAGAGTCACTTAAACGATAATTTATCATAGCACTGGGCATAATTGCCTCGGTATGCAACTCGGTTTCTACCGCATTTTTAAACTTTGCTCCGGAATCTCCCATCCCAACACTGCATCCCCCAAAAATTATTTTTTTAAAACACCCAATAGTTTTGGGATTTTTTTCTACAATTGCATGTAAATTATCGGTACTTAATGCAATCTCGTCATAAGAATATCCTACTGAAGGTTCTCCAAACCATTGCAATCCAGGTCTGCCATGATTTGATAAAAATAAAGTATATTTACGTTGAGAATTGCTGCATTTTTCACATGCATCATTTAAAAATTTAAAAACTTCATTTATCGTTTTAAAATTGAAAAAAATATTTTGATTTGAATATTCTCCACCTTGAATAGTTATTTCCATTCCATCATGTAAAGAATAAAAATCTCTATGAGTAGAAAACAAAAGAGTGTCAAAATCATTGCAACTCTCGCATTGGGCGTTAACTATCCTATCTGAAAAAGATTTATGGGTTATACAAACTTGATTATCTCCACACCCAAAGAGAGCACCTTTGAAGCACCCCTCGCCATCTTGACATACATATTTTTGGATAGTATTAAAATCCAAACATTGCGAGCCACAAGATTTATCATTATCAAATCCATTGCAATCTATTTCATCATATTGGATTTCTTCTCCCCGAACATTAGTTTTCACATTTTTTACACAGACATCCCCTAAATTCGGATTATATGATGTTTTTATAATATTTGAACAAACCCCAATATCAGTCTGACATAAAAATTTTTCAAATATTGGGGCGTCTTTATTTCTAGAACATATTCTGGGGCAAATTGGATTTTCACTGCTACAATAAAATTTATTTTTATTTTTTTCAGAAGTACAAAAAACAGGTCTTCCGTCATGGTCATAAAGTGCTTTCTCATCTTTTTTACAGCATATAGATGTTTCCATATTCTTTCCTTTAGCATAATCCCCTATCCCATACTTAATACCTAATATATCACAACAACCCTTAGGATATCCAAACTCATGGGTAGTTATATCTTCTCCCTCCCCACAACATAGTGCTTTTTCAGAAATTTTATCTTGGGAGTATTCTTCTCTACCATATTTAAGACGGGAATTGGGGCAGCAAGATTTTGGTTCTCCAGTAGTATCTCTTAAAACTCCCATGCCTTCTTTACAGCATATAGATGTTTCCATATTCTTTCCTTTAGCATAATCTCCTCTGCCATATCCGCGGTTCTCTTCTTTGCAGCATTCTAAAGGTTCTCCCTTTGAGTTTGTAGTAGCTACCGCTCCATTTTCCTTGCAACAAATAGATTTTGAGCCATCTCTACCAAATTTAATATTATTTTCATTACAACAAAAAATTGGCAATTGCCCTCCTTCTAAAGCTAATATTCGTGGGATTTCTCCTTCATTGCAACAAACCGCTTGAGGCAGTTCGCCGGTAAAAGAATATTTTCCAGTACCCTTTACAAGATTTCCTTCGGGGCAACACTCTATTGGAATTCCTGGAAAAATTATAGCTGCTTCTTCTCCACGGTTGCAACACAAAGAGGTTGGATAACTCCCTTCAGATGCGTAATCTAATAATCCCCATTTATTATTCTCCTCTGAACAACAAGAAGGCACACCTTCAATATTGTAACTAGCTATTTTATCTGCACTACAACAGATAAAATCATATGTTTTCTTGTAGACATATTTTTTAGGTTTATTTGAATCATCACATCCAGGATCAGGATTAATGAGAATTGGAGAAGGGTTTTCTATAATGCAATCACATCCATTTTTTGAGTTACAAGAAGGATTTCCAGTAGTATCTGTTCCAGAATAAGTCACATCACATTTTTTACCCGATTTATCGCACCATAAACAGGATTTATGACAAACTCCGGTGATACATTCGGAATTATGAAAATCCCAAAAATCATCTGAATTGCTTCGTTTTGGTCTGCAAAAAGAAGATTTTTTATCTTCAAAACCTCCGTAACTGCACCCTATCATATAGTTATTGCAATCTTCTATAGGAAATGGACAATTTGTTCCAGTTAAAATTTCCTGCAAATTAAATTTTGAGTTTCTTATATCTCTTGGAGTATAAGGAGAGCAGCCAGTAAATGAGCATACTCCGTTATTAGTGATAGAACATGCAGAATTGTCACTGCATCCAAGATTTTTGCAAGTGCAATATCCCATACCAATATTTAAGCTACACCCTAAAAAAGGAGTACACATCCCAGAAGTTTGAGACGCTTGTGTCCAAAAACAAGGAACATTTTTCTCACTTATTTCAACATAAGAACTCTCACATTGAATTTTATTCAAATTTTCACAAGAACTTACTTCGGTTCCAGAGCAAGCACCATAAACTCCTGCCAAACTCAAACTCACAACTAAAATCAACCCCAGCATCAACACCGCTTTTCTCATAAAACTTTAAATAAAAATGGGTTTTTATTTATTTCTCTTTTTCATATTCTGGCAAAATCCGTAAAAATCCGCAAGTTTTATAAATAAGTATAACAGTTATACTTTATGGAAAACAAATGTATCAAAGATGTAGATGAAAAAACTTGGAAAGATTTCAAGGCGATAGCCATAAAAAATAGAATTAAAATGTCAATTTTATTAAAGATAATGGTAAATGAATTTGAAAGAAACTCCAAAAATTTATGGGGAAAAATATTATCCAGGAAAAAATCTCTAACTAATAAAGAAGCAGAAGACATTGAAAATATTGTAAGAAAAATAAGAAAAGAAAGAGGATTTAGAGATGAGCCTGGTTTTTGACACTTCTATATTGATATCTATTGAAAGAGGAGAGCAGCAAACAATAAATAAATTAAGGGAATTATCCAAATCTTATCCCTCTCCTCCTCAATTAACTTTCGTCTCTTTTTTCGAATATTTAACAGGGCTGAAAATTAGAAAGAGCAAGTCTTTTGATGATAACCTCAAATTTTTGAAAAATTTCAATGTTCTTCACACAACCCCTTCAACTGCAGAAATTCTCTCTGATTTGAAAGTAGAATATGATAAAAAAGGCATGACCTTACCATTAGCAGATTTATTGTCCGCTTCAATTGTAATAGAGAATAATTTTATCCTTGTAACTAAAGACAAGGATTTTGATAAAATAGGGGAATTAAAGAAAATTATTCTATAGGGAAAGTCTTTCTTTTATAAGACAATAAGCTATCAAGTTTTACTTTGCAATCGCTTCTTCAATTCTCTCAATTTTTCTTCTGGTAACTCCTGGCTGTCTGCCAGAATGTCCTCAAGAAAAACACTTTGATAAATCTGACACCCTCTACTTTTAGATGTTGAATCCAATATTAATATATCAAACTCCATTTTTCCCGCCCTATCTGGATAAGCTTCAACTATTTCATATACTATTCTTTCTTCAGTTCTTCTTCTTGTTGGATCAACTGCATAATCTCTTAAAGGAGCCCCTTTAAAAAATCTTCCTTTCAATGATCTTGCAACAATTTGACGGGCAGTAATCATTTTATTAATCCCCCAATTGAATATTTAAAGATTATTGCATTTGATTAGTATATGCCCCCTCTGGACATATGTCACCTGCGTCCACAATTTCAACACCATAAAAAGATTTATAAACCGACAAATCCATAAATAGAGATAAATTCTATTAAATTAAGGTTCTATAAAATAGAATAAAAGAGATTACTAAAATGGAAAAAGAACTCGAAAATTCAATTTTAAAGACAGGAACAAGCCTGGTAGGAATAGTCTGCAAAGATGGAATTGTAATGGCAGGAGACAGAAAAGTCACAGCCGGAAATCTTGTTATGGGAAAAAAAGAGCAGAAAGTAGTTCCTATTAATAATTATATAGTCGCTTCCTGGACAGGAATGGTAGCTGATGCCCAGTTGCTGAAAAAAGTTGTCGCAGCAGAGCTAAAGCTTAAAGAGCTGAAATGCAAAACCCGCCCAACAGTAAAAGAAGCAGCCAATCTTTTCTCAATGATAACTTTCCGAAACATAAGGCAGTTCTCATCTATTCCCAGCATAGTTGGAAGCCTGGTAGGAGGATTTAATGAAGATGGAAGCTGCGAGCTATACACAATTGAGCCTGCAGGAAGCATAATAAAAGTTGAAGAATACGATGCTAACTTCTCAAGCGGTATGCCGTTTATACTAGGATTTTTAGAAAGAAAATATAAAAAAGATTTATCAGTTAAAGAGGGAGTAGAACTCGCGATAGAAGCTCTTAAATCCTCTACTCAAAGAGATATCGGCAGCGGTTCTGGAATAGATGTATTCACAATAACAAAAGACGGGATAAAACACGCAATTAAACAGACAATAGAATCCGAATTCAAAGAAGACTAGATTTTTATTTATAAAACATGACAGATATTTTAAAAAGTATATTAAGCGATTTGCCAAATAGTATTACCAGTGCTAATTTTGAAGGAGCAAACATAGTTCTTTACACAGATGACAGGATATTCTTTTCAGAAGGCGAAGGAAAAATAAAAGCAATTGTAGACAAAATTAAGAAAAGAGTAGAATTAAGGGCAGACGAAAAAATTTTGTTAAGCCAGGAAGACACTGACAAATCAATAAAAGAAATAGTTCCTGGAGAAGCAGAGATAACAAATATAATTTTTGATGTTCAGAGAAGCAGCGTGATAATAGAGGCAAAAAAGCCAGGATTGGTAATAGGAAAACAGGGCTCAATACTTCAGGAGATTAAAAGAAAAACTTTCTGGAGCCCCTCAATTCAAAGAAGCCCTGCTATTCAGAGCAAGATAACAGAAAATATCCGTTCAGTATTGTATTTGAATAATAATTACAGAAGAAAATTTTTAAATGATGTAGGAAAAAAAATATATTCCGAATGGAATCCTGAAAAAGTTAATGAATGGGTAAGACTTACATTTTTAGGAGCAGGAAGACAGGTTGGAAGAAGCTGTCTGCTTCTTCACACTCCAATTTCAAAAATTCTATTAGACTGCGGAATTGACATTGCCGCTCAAAACAGCGAGAAGTTTCCTTATTTTGATATTCCAGAATTTGACATAAACGCGATTGATGCTGTAATTTTGAGCCACGCTCATCTTGACCATTCTGGAATTCTCCCTTATCTTTACAAAATGGGTTACAAAGGTCCATGTTATATGACCCAGCCAACACGAGATATCGCTTCTCTGCTCGCTCTTGATTTGATTGGAGTCGCATACAAAAAAGCTACCTCTCCCTTATACTCTTCAACTGATATTCAGGAAATGGTTAAGCACAGCATATGTTTAGACTATAATGAAGTAACTGATATCGCTCCAGATGTAAGGCTCACTCTTTACAATGCAGGACACGCTCTAGGCAGTTCAATAGTTCATCTTAATATTGGGAATGGATTGCATAATCTAGTTTATACTGCTGACTTTAAATTTGGAAAAACAAGACTGCTCGATCCCGCAGCCTGTATTTTCCCAAGAGTGGAAACTATGATAATTGAATCAACTTACGGAAGCAAGGATGATATCCTGCCTCCAAGAGAGGTTGCAGAAGAACAGCTTATAGAAATAATCAATAAAACAATTGAGAGAAAAGGGAAAGTATTAATCCCAGAATTAGGGTTAGGCAGAGCCCAAGAAACAATGCTTATTATTGAAGATGCAATTAAGCAGGGCAAACTCCCTAAAATCCCGGTTTATATTGATGGAATGATTTGGGATATTAACGCTATTCACACTGCCTATCCGGATTTTCTTTCAGGCAGTGTTCGCAGTTCTATATTTCAGGATAAAAATCCGTTTGTTTCCGATATATTTAATAGAATTGGAAGCAGTCAGGAGAGAAAGTTAGTATTCGAGTCTGGTCCGTGTGTTGTTCTAGCAACTTCTGGAATGTTAATGGGAGGAGCATCAGTAGAATATTTTAGGGAGTTTGCAGGAAGCAAAAAGAACAGCATACTCTTTGTTTGTTATCAGGGGGTTGGAAGTTTGGGAAGACAGGTTCAGGAAGGAGTTAAAGAATTCAAGATGAATAATGACGGAAAAGAAGAAGATATCCAGGTTAATATGGAGATTCACACTCTTTTAGGGCTGACAGCCCACTCTGGAAGAAATCAGCTTCTCGCATATATGAATAAATGCCAGCCCCGCCCAAAGAGAGTAATAATAAATCACGGCGAGGCAAGCAAGTGCCTAGATTTGGCATCAACTATTTACAAGCTGAATAGAATTGAGACAATCGCCCCAAGAAATTTGGAAACAATAAGAATAAGATAAAAAAAGAAAAAGAAAAAACCAATCTTGATAAGTTTATAATTAGAAATGTGTTTTGATTCTTAATGATTTAATCGAAAGGTTTATAAACTATAGCAACTATAGTAACTATAGGGAACATGGAAACAACAACAATTCAGCTAAGCAATGAAACCAAAGAAAAAATATCTTCTTTTGGTATGAAAGGTGAAAGCTATGACACTATTTTAAGAAGAATTTATGCTTTGGCAGTCAAAGAGCAGCTAAAAGAGTTCTTGCTTTCATCAGAAAACACGATTTCTATTGAAGAGGCAAGAAGAGAAATCAACAAAAAATGGCCAAGGTCGAAATAGTTCTTCCATTATTTGAAGAAATTCAAAAAAAATTTAAAGGAGAAGCTCATGAGATTATTGATCTCATGGAGAACTTAGAAACAAACCCTCATAAAGGAAAATTGCTGGGAAATGTTGCAGGAATAGTTATAAAGGAGATAAAATATAGAAATTTTCGATTTTATTTTATCACCGAAGGATATAAATTAAAATTTTTTGATGAACAAACATTAACAGATTTATTAATAAGATTTGTAAGAATGTCAGATAAAAAAGACCAGCAAAAAACAATTGATGAAATAAGAAGAATACTTATTAATTTTGGTCCAGAAGCTTTTAATTCATAAAAATTAATTCTCAAAATTCTCCAGAACAAATCTCACTTCAGGATTTCCCAAACATGAACAAAACTAATATTATAAAAATTTCTGAATAATCTATAGAATAAGATAACTCAAACTTTATAAACTTCTTATTTTATATTAACATAGAAAAAGAGAAAAATGAAGCACAATATTAAAATAACCCTGCTATTGATTGGAATGTTCTTTATAACCCAGCTAATTGGGTTGGCAGTTATCAATTCCTACTCTCCTTATCAAGAAATTTCTTATAACCAAACTTCTGGCGAATATGAAAATATTACAATTTCAAAAGAGCTTCCCTACGGGCTTCAGCCCCCTGAAATCTCTCCGGAGATTTCCCTGACTAGCATAGTTGTTGCAATGATTATCTCTATAATTTTAATTCTCGTTTTAATGAAAATACAGGCGAAAATATTCATAAGACTATGGTTCTTTTTAGTTATAGTAATTGCTCTTGCAATAGTGTTCTATTCTGCAATAAGTGGCGTTAACTATGCCCCATATATCGCGCTAGTCATAGCTCTTCCTCTGGCTTTCTTTAAAATATTCAGGAGAAATATTATTGTTCATAACCTGACAGAGTTGCTAATCTATCCAGGAATAGCTGTCATTTTTGTTTCAATCCTAAGTTTTTGGACAATAATAATCCTGCTTATACTAATTTCTGCTTATGATATTTATGCTGTTAATTATGCGGGCTTCATGCAAAAAATGGCAAAATACCAGATTAATACAGTAAAAATATTTTCTGGATTTTTTGTTCCCTATGCAGACAAAAAAACAAAACAAAAAATAAATTTTTTAAAAGACAAATATAAAAATAATATTCCTGACAAAGTTATAAGGAAAAACAAGATAAAAGTAAGTCTTGCAATTTTAGGCGGCGGCGATGTAGTCTTCCCCATTATTTTAGCAGGAGTTGTTTTGCGCTCATTTGGTTTGATTCCTGCTCTCCTAGTTTCCGTCTTCGCCACATTCGGCCTGATTTATCTTTTTGTCTCGGCAAAAAAAGGCAAGTTTTATCCCGCAATGCCTTTCATAACAGCTGGCTGTTTTATTGGGCTGATACTTGCTTTTCTTCTTAATTTGATTTGATTTTTTATCTAATTTTTAATCTTCTATTAATTCTTCTTATCGCACATCTAGTAATCTGTTCATACGCCCATACCAATTTTCCAGTATTCTCGGTATTATCATCTTCAAATTTATCCCCATATTTTTGAAATCTGCCTGAAAGTTGATTCATGTATTCCATTCCAAATATAACTGGAAATACTATTGTTTTGCTCCCTTTCTTAACAACAGGGTCATGAACCACCCTAAAAGTAGAATCAGAAAGAATAGTGCCTCTGTCCATATTCACCAATGCTTCAGAGGAATCAGTAATATCTTCCTCTCTTCCAGCAATAACTATAAGAGCAGGGTCACTATCTACATAAAATCTCCCCTGCTCATAATGGATTGGGCTCTTAGAATATGCAAGTGAAGTATAAACACTTCCTATAAGATTGCTATAAAACCTCTTCATTCCACATTCCCTATCTTTATCATCTATGACAAAATAATGCCCCCAAAATCTTTCACCTTCCAAAATAGCGTTGATATTTCTTACGGGAGTTCCATGGATAAACACCCTTGTTTCAGGAATCAAAAAGTTTTCTATGTTTTGCATTTCTTGTTCTGTATTTTTTTGTTTATATTTGTTAAGTAAACCTTGTAAGTTAACATCCCCGCGGATTGAATATTATTACCTAGAATTTTATTTGTTTCCCCCTATTTATTGAGGGGAAAAAATCAAATTTTGGTTATACTATTAATTTAACGCTAAGCAGGGGATGTCAAGTTTGATTGTTTACTTAACCATATTTCTATATTTATAAATCTTGCTTATTTGTTCTCACTTAATAAAAGTAACAAACGCAAAGATTTATAAACCCTCATTCCTGCTGTATAGTAGTAAAAATAATCAGATATAAAATGATGCAAAAAAACGATATAATAAATAAGATAAGGCAGTATTTTGGATTGAATATTTATGAAACCAAAGTTTGGCTAGCCCTGCTTAACAAGGGGATAGCTTCTGCAGGAGAAGTTGCAGAGATTTCTGGAGTTCCAAGAAGCAGGACATACGATGTTTTAGAAGGATTGGAAAAACAGGGATATGCAATTGAAAAAATAGGGAAACCTACAAAATATATCGCAGTAAAACCTAATTTTGTTATAGAAAAACTTAAGAAAAAAGCAGTTATGGGTGCCGACGAAAAAATTAAAGTTCTTGACAATCTTAAAGGAACTAAAGAATATGAGGAATTAGAATCTATACATACCTCTTCTGTCTCTCAGATAAAAAGAGAGGATATAAGCGGAGCAATAAAAGGAAAATCAACAATAATGAGCCACGCCAGAGAAATTCTTGAAAATGCAGAAAAAGAAATAATAATCTGCATGCCAGCCCAGGAATTTTTAGACAGGTCAAGATTATTTTCAGGGTTATTTGAAAGGCTAAAAAGCAATAAAATAAGTGTAAGGCTGGCATTAAGCGGAGCAGACGAAGACTTAAAGAAAATAGCTGATAGGTATAATGTTAAGCCAGTTAAAACAGAGCTTAAATCAAAATTCTTTATAATTGACAGAAAGCAGGTTTTATTCTCCTTAACCGATACAAATACTGATGATGAAGAAATCGCAATCTGGCTTAATTCAGACTTTTTCGCATCCGCATTCGCTTCTTTATTTGACTTAACCTTGAAATAAGATGTAATATTTAAATAAATTTTTTATTATAGATAAATGAAAGAAGAAAAACCTAATATAATATGGAGAGCTTATGAAAATTTAGATAACTTCCTTTTATATTCAGCAGAAAAAGCAGTTCATGCCTGGAATTGGACAACAGGAAAAACAAAAGCAGATTTGGCTAATTTGTTTTGTGATATGAAAGCAATAACTTTTTCAATAGGGGCAATTTCTTCTGGCCCATTAGCTGGAATTCTTGTTACACCAATAGTGTTGTATGCTATTCATCGCAATCAATTAGGACAGAGAGATATTGAAAAACTTGAAGTAGAAGCACTAAATAGTTCTGCATTAAATCATGAAGTTGTAAAATATAAATCTGATTGTAAGGCTGCTTCTGCTATTGGTTTATCCTTTTTTTCTTGTCTTGAACTTCTTTCTTTTATAAATCCCAAAGAAGCAGAAAAATATCATTTATTTGGAGCAGGAATGTTATTTAATTCAGCATCTTGTTATGTAATGAGAACCGACTATCTCCCGCCGAGAAAAAGTGTTGTAAAAAGAGCAAAAGAAAAGCTAACTGAAATGTTGCAGGAATATAGAGAAAAACAAAAATCTAAAAAACCAATTCCTCAACCAATTCCTTATTTAATCAGAGAAGATTAAGCTCATCAATCCCCATTTCTCTCATCTCTCTATCTTTCTTATTCTTAAAATCAGAAAAAAATTCTAAAAAGCTGTTATAATTTTTCTCTTTGGCATAAACCCTCTTATTCTTAATCACTATGCTTTTATGCTCTTTTTTAAATCTCTCAACCGCCTCTTTCATTTTAATTGGCGGCCCGCTAATAATAATATCTTTTCTCCTTTTTAAAATAAAAAATAAGCTCGCCTCTTTCTCTTCATTATAAAAAAATTCCTTTCTTAATATCTCAAAATTCTTTTCAATCTTATCGTTTATAAAATGATAAAACTTAAGGAGTTTGCTTCCTGCAATATCTCCCTCTTGTTTTTCTGTATGCACTTTAATTATAAAAAATTCAGCTTTCTTTTTCCCAGCCATTCTTTTCATTCCATCACTATCTATCTTCTTCATCTCAAAAAATCCATCATTAGGATTTTTGAGGAATTTTTTGCATGTCTCTTTAAACCTTAAAAAAGTTTCAGAAGAAAGAGCAGCAACCGCATTTCTCTCTTTAAAAGTTGGGTCAACAAATACTACCGGAGAAGTCAATTTTGCCTCATTCAAATTAGTTAGTATATCTTCTTTATTTTTATAATGCTTTTCAGGGTCAATAATAATCTGCCCCTTTGATTTAGCCGCCGCTTTTATAAAATTTAAAAAACTTTTGTAATGAACAATCAGCAGTTCAAGGGCATATCCTGAAAACCCTTTTATATAAGACTCAGCTCCATAGCAATTATTCGCTCTGCAGAATGATTTTGCCAGAACAATCTCTCCAGGAAGATTAGTATTGCTTTTTATCTTCTTAGTTATATAATCCACATGAAAATAGCTCAAATCAGTGACATTTCTCATCTCTTTAGGCTTGGTTATCTTTATTATCGGGATAATCTCAAATATCACCTCTTTATCTTTTAAGTTGAAATAATCTCTTGAGCCGTGTACTCTTTCTGCATTTTCTATAAGTGTTGAAAGCTTCTCTGCCAGCTCTTCATCCTTATACTCTTTTGAAAATCTCACAAATATATCTACATCATATTTTTCTTTCTTCAGCAGTGTTTTTTTAGCTAGACTTCCACCAATAAAAACGTCTGCCTTTATCTTTTTCTCTCTTATCTTTCTTTCTATACTTCTGCAAAACTCTTTTGCTTTTCTTTCTATCTCTTCAAGTTCGGTCTTGCTTATCACAACTCTCTCTTTTTGCTTTTTAAGAATGCTTTCTATTTTCATATCCCTATCCCATCTTTTTTATCCAGCTCTTCTGAACTTTTTTTAAATGTATACGCCAGGTCAATTATATATTTTCCCTCTCCCAGCTTATAGATTAACGGCCTCTTTCCGCTGAATAAATTAACAACATCAATCTCGAATTTTCCAGGTCCGATAACTCTGACAGACTCTAAATCCAGTATTATTGGCTCTTCCTCTTCTATCCCTGCTATCTCCCTGACCTCTTCCTCTATTTTCCTCTTCCCCTCTTCAGGAAGTTCCAAAACTTCTACTTTTTCTTTCTTCAGTTTCTCATAACTTTCATCTTTGATATAAAAGAAAAAATGACTGCCACAGCTGCATCCTTCTATAAGCTCTTTTGACGCATTAGGGTATATCTTGCTGCAATGAACGCATTGATGTGCCATTTTATTATCCTCTGTACTTAATGATGCATAATTGGTTTAAATAACTTATGGCAGAAATAGATTATCTCTTCAGCATCAAATCAATCTTGCTCGGATCTTTCTTTATCTCCTTAACAACCGCCGCCGGCCCTATAATTGTCAGAGCATCCCTATCTCCAACCAACGCCCTCGCCATTCTTATCCTTACTTTAGACATAAAATCATTATCTTCATTCTTTCCCTGAATTACTGCTAATTCCACTCCCCTGAAATTTTTAATCCTTCCAACTAGCGCCATAGTACTTTGTATTAAACTGGCTTCTTCTGTGGCTTCAAGCCTTCCCTGAAGTATGACAATCCTGTCTTTTAATACCACATCGAGTATCTTTTTCACTCTCTTCATGCTATCCAGTTTTTCTATATCTGAATAGGGTATAAAACTTAATGTCAGCTTCCTGTCTTTTGTGCTCATAAACTTTTTCCTCTTTTTTATATTTTCTTTGCCAGTTTAAATAATGACTCATAAAACTCTTCCATATTTGTTCCGTATCTCGCAGATATCCCCACAACTTCATATTCTGGGAATGCTGCCTCAATCTTTTTAATCTCTGCTTTTTTTAAGTCTACCTTATTTGCAACTATTAAAACCGGAATTTTTCTTGCCACTAAATTTCCAATAATTGTAATATTAACCTGTGAGTAAGGATTTTCAGTTGCGTCTAATACCACTACTACTGCATTCATATCTTCCAGCCATTTAATGCTTTCTATGACTCCTGAAGTCGCCTCTTTTGCTCTCTGCTGTGCCTCTTTCTTTCTCATTCCAAACTTAAGAAAATCTTCATAATCAATTCTTGTCGCGATTCCAGGAGTATCTACCAGTTTGAGTGTCAGCTTCTTCCCCTTATACTCAATCTCTACTTTTTCCTTGAACTGTATCATTCTTGTTTCATGCGGAATTTTGCTTACTCTCCCTATCTCCTCTCCTGTCCAGTCTTTGCATATTCTATTCGCAAGCGAAGTTTTTCCAGCATTAGGCGGACCATAAAATCCCAAACTTAAATTTTTCTTTCCTGTGAATATATTTGAGAATACTCTTTTAAAAAAATTCTTAACAATCCTAATCACCATTTTTATCCCCCATATTTCAGATAATTTTCAAGAGTTTATAAAGTTTTATATAGTGTTAAGTAAAGAATACAACTTGACATCCCCTGCCTAGCGTTAAATTAATAGTACCGCAGAAATTTTATTTGTTTCCCCCTATTTATTGAGGGGAAAAAATCAAATTCTCTGTCAATAATATGTCTTCCGTGGGGATGTTAATTTACAAAGTTTACTTAACATATAGTTTCTATACTTTCTTGAATACATAATCAATTTGCTCTCCGCTCCACTTATTCTCTTTTAACTTTTCTCTTATATCTCTGTTGCTCATGCCATTCTGCCTGGCGTTTTTAACAAAGTTAATCAGGTTAAACATATCTGTTCTGCTCTTGAATAAATGCCTCTCATATCTTGTGGAATACCACCAAACAAGAAATATTGCTATTCCTACTGCGATTATTCCTATAACCAGCCATAATAAAAGAACCGTCCCCCAGGGCTTGCAGTCGTCAGGACAGCTTTCATTACTCTCTCCTTCATCACATTTTCCGTTATAATTGCACCCAGAAATAATATTTTCAATAGGCAAATCTTCCAGTTTTGGGCTTAAATAAACTATACTCTCTTCTATATTAAAATCCATCACTGCAAATTTCAGCTCTTTTGTTCCATACTCCATTTCAATTCCGCTCGCTCCAGACAAATTTTTAACATTATAGTTTCCATCAAATTTGATATCTCTTGATTTTATAATCATATAAACATTTTTATTATAATCTAATTTAGGAAGCAATTTCAAATCTATTATCCCCATGAGATTTTCGCTTCCAGAATCATAGACTGCATATATATAATTTATGTTTATTAAAGCGTCATAATAATCTGCAAACCATTTTTCAGCTGCACTCTTGTATAAACCCTCACTTCCGCTGTAATTTCCCGCGCCCATCTCTCTTAGATAAGCTAAATCTACATCTTCTTCGCTAAATGCAAAAGGAATCTCTCCGCTATTGCTCTCTCGGATATAAATAGGGACTCTCAGGCTTGTCAAATTCTGCATTATTAAAACATAGCTGGAGTTAGAAGAAGATTTATACTGCCTTTCCAGCTCGTTTACCTTTGCAGTTAGTAAATTTACCTCTAACTTTTGTTCAACCAATATTTTATACCACGCTGGAAGAAGAGCAAGTCTGGAAGTTATATTGCTTAATCTTCCCTTATATTCTTTTATTGTCCAGTTAATATTCGCTTCAGGTGCCATTGATTTTATTGTGAATATTTTTCTCGATTTCTGTCCAGAGGAATCTTCAATCTCCACTTCAAGAGAGTAGTCTTTTATCTCAGAATAAGTATGAACAACAGAATTAGCAGAAGTTTCTACAACACTGCTGTTATCTCCAAAATCCCACCTGAATTTTACCAAACTTTTATTTTCAGGAGAGGACGCATTCACGCTGAATGTAGTTGGAGATGCCGCGCCTACAATACTGGGAGTGATAAAATTTATAATCGGCGCCCTGATAACAATTATTGCTTTGTTAGCGATATTTGTATTATTAATTGTTAAGACTAGTGTCTGGTTTCCATATAAACTTCCAACTGAAATATTTGCATATTTTAAGTCTAATTTCAAAAATCCTGATTTTAGTTTTGGATAGATTTCTTCTGAATCATAAATAAGTTTTTCAGGCTGTTTAGGTCCTCCGGATGTAGAATATACTAAGCTTAAGTTAGATATTGTTATTGAACTGTCTGCATTCGACTTAAGTTTAATAGGGATAACACATCCCAAACTGCAATTTTTATTGTATCTTTCATCAACATAATCCAGAATATAATCTTTGAGTGTAGAACTGTCTGAAAATTTTGCATATTCTGCTTCATTATACCTCACATTCCCTATACTGCCAAATTTTGCCCCTCTTGCAAAGATATTATAATCATAATAGTCTTCTTCATCTCCCGGAAATGCATAAAATCCGCAGGAATTTGTATTCTCTTTTTGTACAGCATATCCTGTTAGTGCACTCCCTTCTGAAATGATGCAGACATAATGTTCTGTTAGCTCTTCATTTGTATAATTAATTATGCAGGAGATTTCCCCCCCGTTTGGCAATGGTTCTGATAGATTGCAGCTTGTTAACCTGTCTCCATCTAAATTGTATAATAACATTTTCAGCTTTCCATTGCTGAAGCTGTCGTTTCCTCTAACCCATGCTCCAATCTGAAACTTTCCGGAAATGCTTAAGTTTATCTTTTCACAATATGGGATGCTCCCAATATAAACATAGTCTATTGAGGAAGAAGAATCAAAACATCCTCTGCCACTGCCATATACGCAGTCATAGCTCTCTCCAAATTTGTAAGAATAAAATTCAGTTATATTATCATTTAAAATATCCATCTCAAACGGAGAGGTGCAGGATTGCTGGTTATTTATTGTTAAATCAAAACTGAAATTAAGTATATCCTGTATTTTATCAGTCATTTTTACTGCAATAATTTTCTCCTGGTATCCTCCCATGCTGTAAGTCTTGGTTTCTTGAGGACTGGAAGAAGAATAATCATTTTTGCAGTCTATCGGAGTGCAGTTGTAATTTGCAGAATTAGTCTTTAGCAAGTCAATTATCTTAATCCCTCCGCCATAATTGCTTGTTAAAAAATTGCTTCCTAATTCATTATTCAGGCTTATGTTAATCCATCCAGCAATGTTTTCTCTTGGAGCATAAGAATTCTTTATTTCATAACTCGCATTCCCAATTATAATTGATGCAGAAGCCAGATTAATAATCATAATTGCCAATACTATAAAAATTAAGATGTTAAATTTCATTTTTCTCTTTTTTGATTTTAAAATTTCTCCACAAATAAAATATTATCATCCCGCTAGCGACAATAACAAAATTAAACCATCCAAAAAACCCAATAGGCGAGCTCGACACTTTTGGAACTTTGTAAGTTATCGTATCGCAGGTCTTTCCCTCTATTCCAGAACATGTCTCTCCACTACTTACACATCTCCCACGCGTGTCATCTATTCTAATCCAGTTAGCACAACTAAATGTCTGTCTAGCTTCTCCCTCACATTCTCCTATAGAAAGTACAACTCCATCTCCCTTAACAATATACTGAGTAAAGTTATACCAGGTATATTCGTCTGTTGATAATCCCTCATCTCTTTGCAATCCCTGCACAAAACAGGAGAAAGAAGTTGAGGGGGTAGAAGTCGGTGGAACGCTTGGTCCAGTAGGAGAAGCACATCTGTCAAATGCACTACTGCACACTCCCCCAGAATTCAAGCATCTGCAATTACAGAGGGCATTAGTATCATCACTGGCAGCATTAATACAATTTATATCATCATTTCCTCTATACTCTCTCAAATATTCTTGTATATCATTCCATAATTGACTGCCTACCGCAGGAGTAGGGCAAGTTAAAATATCAAATTGCGCGCAAGGATCTGGATCTTCATTTTCACATTCATCATCATCATTACATATCTGCCCATTTCCACAACAAATGTCTCCACATCGTTCTTGATCTGCATCACAAACAATTCCAACAGAACAGCATAAAGAAAAAGGATAGTCTGCATTTGCTCCAGAAAAAGAAAAATGAGCATTAGTTTCTCCAGACATTTTTACTACAAATGTTTTGCCAGTAGGACAACCTCCAGAAAATAAATCACACTCTAAACTTCCATAACATATATCTGTGTAACTATCTTGAGTTTCTGTAGTCGCATCTTTTGGTCCCTCTCCATGAGAGTTTGTGATAATTGCATCTTGTTCTGATAGTCTTACAACAACATTATCATTAACATTATCCTCATCATAATCTTGGCAATCGTTTGGGGAGGCTCCTACAAAACATCCGCCAAATAAATCATTATATCTTCTTTCATTAGCATAAATTGAATCGAGTCCATTCAAATCAGAAGCATGAGCATTATCATTTCCTGAAAGTTTGAATATTACTTGATTGTTTGTGCAAGGTAGGGGGGCAACATCTTTTCCGCTCATTTTATTAAAAAAAATCATTCCAGCAATAGAAACAATCACTAAAACCACGATGATTAGAATTACCTCTAACCCTTTATTTTTCTCTCTCTCTTTCATTTTAATTATAGAGAAAACTTATTTATAAATGTTACTTAAGAATATCTATCCTTTCATCACTGCAATCGGCTTCAGCTTAGCTATTAACTTTCCAATTCCAACTTTATCACTGACTCGGACAACTTCATCAACATCTTTGTAAGCTCCAGGTGCTTCTTCCACCAATCCCTTTCTGCTTCCTGCTTCTATGATTATATCTTTCTCTTCTAATTCTTTTTCCACATCTTCTACACTTAATTCGCGATGAGCTTGAGCTCTTGATTCTACTCTTCCTGCTCCGTGAGCTGTCGAGCCAAAACTTATCTCTTCTGCTTTTTTAGTTCCAACTAAAACATAAGAAGAAGTTCCCATGCTCCCTGGAATTAAAACTGGCTGTCCTGTTTCTTTGTAAGCTTCTGGCAGTTCTTTTCTTCCGGGTCCAAAACTTCTGGTAGCTCCTTTTCGATGAATGCATAGTTTCATCTTTTTCCCATCAACAACATGCTCTTCTATCTTTGCAATATTATGACAGACATCATATAATAGATTTATCTCTGCTTTTGGAAAATAATGCTTAACTTGCTCTCTTACTTGATGCATAATCATCTGCCTGTTGCAGAATGCAAAATTTACAGCACAATCCATAGCAGATAAATATTTTTTTCCTAATTCAGAATTTATAGGAGCATTTATCAGCTCTCTGTCAGGAAGATTTTCAAATCCGTATTCATCTTCCATAAACTTGATATAATCACTCGCTACCTGATGCCCCAAACCCCGAGAGCCGCAATGAATGCTTATTGCTATGTTTCCCTTTTCCAACCCCCATTTTTTTGCAATCTCTGCATCATATATCTCTTCTATCCTCTGTATCTCGAGAAAATGATTCCCCGCCCCTAATGTTCCTAATTGAGGCAGCCCTCTTGCAATTGCTCTTTGAGAAACATCTTTTGCATTTGCATTTTTCATTTTTCCATATTCTTCTGTATGCTCTAAATCTTTTTTATTTCCAAATCCTTTTTCCACAGCCCACTCTGCCCCTGTCTCAAGAACCTTGATTATCTCTTCTTTTCCATATTTCTGCCCCCCTCTTCCAACTCCAGAAGGAACAGCTCTGAATATAGAGTGAAGAACTTCTTTTCTTTTTTTCATGAATTCTGAAACAGCAATATTTGTAGTTAATAATCTGATTCCGCAGTTGATATCGTAGCCAACTCCTCCAGGAGAGATAACTCCTTTTTCCATGTCAAATGCAGCAACTCCGCCTATGCTGAATCCATAACCCTGATGGGCATCTGGCAGAACAATTGATTTTTCCACGATTCCAGGAAGCTGGGCAACATTTTTTGCCTGTTCAAGAGTTATATCCTGTTTCATCAGCTCAAGAAGCTTCTCACTGGCAAAAATCTTCACAGACACTTTCATCTTCCCGGTTTTTGGAATTTCCCATTCAAATTCAGATATTTTTTTTATCTCAATTTTTTCCATGTTTTCATAAACTTCTTCCAGTTTAAATAATTATCTTCTTCTAAAAAATTTAATTTTATAATATTCCTAATAAAATATCTTCTTCTATTTTTTCAAATGTTTTTAATGCTCTTTCTCCAATATCTTCATGAGGAACATATTCTCTCATACCTGCATTTTTGCCAAACCATTCATGAGATTTTATAAGTTTTTTTAACTCGTCAGTATATTTATGAAATATCTCAATTCCATGCATCTCGAGCCAATTTGATGCGATAAAGAAACTATCACAATATCCTAAATATACTGTAAAATGTTTTCTATCTCTATTATCATAATCTTTTCCTTCACTATATAATAAAACCTGTCTTTCTATCGGGTCAAAAACAACTTTTCTTCCTGTTAAATCGGTTTTATACACTAATTTTCCCAGTTCCTTCAAACATTCCTGTTCTTCAGGGGTATAGAAAGAAAGACAATGTGCCGCAGAACTTTCTGCTTCTTCAGGAGGTATATCTTTATATATCTCGCTGTCTGGATTGAATCTTCCAAAAAAACATAAATCTTGTACAATAAGTGCAATTCTTTTATCTTTACTGGCTTAAACTTGTGTTCCCCTTATTATAGGAATATCTCCTAATGCAAGGTGTGTTCCGCCTATTGTATAGAGAGGAAATTCCATTTTTGGACTTATTCTTCTGACTCTTTCATAACCTTCAGCAAGAATTTCTTCATCTTGGAATGGAAGTGATTTTAATCCTGCATATGTAACACTCATAATAACAAAAAAATTAACTAATATATAAAGATTATTGTAATAATCTATCTCGGGCTATAAAAATAATCTCTGACTCTTCTTAATCCCACCTTAATATCTTCATACATCTCTCTGAAAAAAGATTCCCCATAAAGTGCTCTATCACACATTTCCTCTGCTTCTTCGTGAGTTACCAGTTTTCCACCAGCAGAAGACATCCAAGAACAAGTTGCATCACATTCATAATCTAATCTTTTTGTTAATTCTACCATATTTTTATTATTCTTCCTAAGTTTTTAATTCTTTGCTTTTTATTCTTTTCTGAATTATACAAATTTGCAAAATTCTTCTACACTAATTCTCGCTTGTTCGAGAATTGCCTTTAATGTTCCTATTTTTAATTCTTTATGCATTGGGATCACTGTTCCAATTTTTCCTTCTTCTATTCCTTTTTTTATAAGAACATGACTTCCCCTTTGTCTTATAATCTGAAATCCAAATTTATTTCTAAATCTGGGTTTAATACCCCACAGCTTGCTGTGTCAGATTTAGAAAGACTGAAATTGCTGGTCGCTGAAAGCGAAAAATTTCGCGGCGAATACTCCGCAACTTGCTGCGGAGATAGCGAAATTTTAGGCAATTTCTTTATTGCAGAGAATTTTTAAGCATTCTTTTCCAGAAATCTTTCTAAGCTGCGGCGACATTTTTCACTTCAAAAGTTGTTAATAATGGTCTTATATGAATTTTTATTGGAAACTCTTCGAGATATAAAGTTGTCGCTTCTTTTAAATTCTCTATTGCTTCTTCAAGTGTAGAGCCCTAGCTTACAGTCCCAACTTCGGGGCATTTTGCAATATAAACATCTTCTTCTTTAATAATTACTGCACTTAATTCTACCATATTTTTGTTATTCTTTTAAGGTTTTTAATTCTTTGCATTATTAATCATTCTTTTCTAAATCAAACATCCAGCACTGCTTGTATTATAAATTTATCCTTAACTTTCTTCACAAACATTGAGTTATAAGTAACTGCTTTTACATCATTGCTGAAATCATAATTCCCAGCTTTATCTCCTGAAACTTCTGCTTCTAGTTCTTTTCCTGAAATTTTTATCCGTTCTATTTCAGAAAGCAGGAATTCTTCAGAATCCAGAAGAAACAAAAATTCCTCAAGAAAATTATACAGAAGAGCTTCATTATCTTTTCCAGAAACTTTTATTTTTTTAATGATTTTTCCAGCAACTTCAATTTTCCCGCATATAACTTCTTTCATAGCCAGAGCTGAATTCGCAAAAGCCTCCTCGAGGCTTTTGCCGTATGCCTGAAATTTTACATCAGCAGTATGCTCTAAAAATTTATACCGCGAAAACACTTCTTGTTTTCGGGACCCTAAAATTTTGAGTTTATGCGAAAAATCTTTTGGTTTCATTTTATTCCTTTCTTGTATTTATGCAAATTGTTTTGCTTCTTTCCATAAAAGAACAAAACAAAAGATATTTAAATACATTTTCTTTATTGAGTATATAAAAAAATGGTGAACTTAAATATAAATATAGAGAAAAAACACATCTTCTTGATAGTTGCTGTCAGTGTTTTTCTCGCAGGAATAATTTTAACTTTTGCCCTCCAAGCAGGAGAAGTTCCAAATCCAGGGCATAGCCCCGAACAATTGGGGGCTCCTGCAGGATGCGCAATGGGAGACGCATTAACTTGGGATGGAGATTCATGGGGTTGCGAGGGTGTTTGTTTTTCAGATGGAGACCATTGCGATACTATTGATAGTGGTACATCAGGAGTGCAATGCTTATCTGCAGTTTATGATTCTTATAGTTCGGGAGGGGTGGTTACTAAAGATACATATGTTTTTGATCTTTCGGAGGATCCCATTACAATAGCTTGTTTTAATGGAGTTCAGGGGTGTACTATCATTCAAAAAATATATGATCACACCTCATCATCTACAAATAATCCAAAAAAAATAAGAAGCTATTCTTATATACAAACAGGACCTACTGACTCTTTAAGCAACCCCCCTTATAGTTCAGATACTGCTCCTAAAAGTTGGACAAGCAGCTATAGACCCACATCAACATTCCTTAATGGAGGAACAGGAGATGCTAAAAACATTGTTCCAAGATATCCTCAAGATGGAGACTCAAACAATAAATATTTGAGGGTATATGATGATAATCCTAATGGAAATCCTGTGAATGATGAAAAGGATATTTCTAATATCTACTGGACATTTATTGATGATTCTGTACAATATGGAATGATAGTAGACATCTGTTCTACACCTTCTGAGAACTAATCTTTTTTAACTTTCAATTAGAGATATTTTATCTATAGCAAATAACTTCAATAACCGGATATAAAATGGTTATTTCCTATAAGTTTACTTTTTCTAAAATATCTCACCAACATAACCAAAACCCCAATCATCAAAACCCCGACAAAGAATAAGTTAAATACACTAAACCATAATACTTCCCTCCTTTTCAAAGTAGTTTGAAATTCTATTCATTGCTTCTCTAACAGATTTAAAATTGCTATTCTGCAAAACATCTCTTGAAACAAAACCAAAAACTCTTTCAATCTTGTTCA
>JACPLT010000008.1 GCA_016186365.1 Candidatus Pacearchaeota archaeon
CTATGCTTATTTTCTCAAATACCATGTTATTTTCCTCCAGATATAGTTAGCGACAACAACTATATAAGCTTTTCGTTGGTAAAATTGTACTATTGTAGAAACTTATTAGTAGGGATTATTTAAGAAGCAGTGTAGTTAAACCCCTCCCAAACCCAAAAATAATAAATAACTAAACCCTACAACCCAACTCCAAAAAACCGCAAATAATACCTGGGGATAATCCTGTTAATCCTAATATCTCGTTCCAGAATTATTGGGATAGAAAATCCTCCCAAAAATGTGATTCAATTAACAGAATTTTCTATAAAATCAACTCACTGCAAAGCCGGAACAACGCACTTTCCCTCAAAACAATTGCAACTAAACTCTTCACGCTTCTCTTCCTCAAATCTATTAGATTTTCCTGTCATAACCGCTATCATGCAGCTATTAGTTGGTGTAACTTTACAGCCTGGAATTTTTTCCAACTTCCTGCACGCATATTCCACCAAAGTATTGGCATCCCTGCAATAATCTACAAATTCTGTGCTTGCCTCTCCATTAATATAAATCGTTCCAACAGAAACCCTATTATCTCCTGTATCATTATCATAACATTTAGATATTGTCTGCTTGCACTCTCCTAAAACACATTTCCCCCCTGTTTCAAATAAGTTGTTGCATACAACATCCTGTTTTGTTAAAGAAGCCCCATTGCAAGAATATTCTGTAAGGGTATTGCCATTTTTGCATTTGTCAAACTGACTAGTTATCTTTCCTTTATCATCAACAATTAAAACTGCTCCTGTATCAGTGTAATTTGTAGCTCCATTTACATAATCACTATCCACACAGCTTGATTTTACCGGATTGCAGACATCAGAACTCTGCCAGGGTGTTAAAGAACAGCCCCCATCACACGGAATTACTATACTCTCTACTTTATCATATTCACAGAAAGTTTCATTTATATCGGGGTATACCATAGTACCTCCACTACTCTCTCCAATACATTCATCAGGATAATAATATACTCTATTGTTTATATTAATATTAAGATTTCCCGGCTTATTTGGAACAATTCCCTTATCCATCTCTTTGCATTTTTTTGGCGGAGGCAAACACCTTCCCTTAGAACAGCGAGTACTGCAATCTATATTTCTGCTTAATACTTCGTCCTCTCCTATATTAGTATTAGTGTTCGCTGGTTCCCATCCGCAATAATACTCTTTGACTGTCCATAAACTCAAACAGCTGTCAAAAAAAACATCTCCTGATGTTAAATCAACGGTCTTTCCTGCAATATACATCTCCCCATTATACTCTTCCTCTCCGATATCTATATCTGCACAAAGATAAAGTTCGTTATGTTCTAAACAAGCTCCCTCTTCACACCCATTAATGCAATAAGCATTCCTGAATTTTACTTTATTCCCTTCGCAATAATACTCCTTAACATACTGATTTTTCTTAGTGCAGATATCTTTCTTTATCTTGGGTTTTTCAATTTCTCCATTCTTCAACTTTCCTCTGCTAACTTTTCCTGCAGTATAAATATCAAATTCATCGCTATTCGCATCATCATCCAGGCATACTATCTGCTCGCTGCTTGAAGTATATCCAGTTATCTTTCCAGAAATATCAGATAAAGAAAATGCAGAAACAAAATAAGAAATAAATACTACTGCTAAAACTAATATCACTGCACTCTTTTTATTAACCATCTTATCTCTAAGCAGGACACATTTATAAATATTCACTTATAAAACTACTAATTGCTCAGTTTTATGCTGTTTAAAAAACTGCTAGAAAGTAGCAGTAAATTAAACAAAAGAAAAGGTTTAAATAACTGCTTTTCCATTGTAAAATATGGGAAAGCTAAAATCCGTATATTCTGCACTCTTAAACAGAGGCGAAAAGGTAATGAAAAGAAAAGAAATAGTTAAGCTGATAGAAGACTACAAGAAAATAAAAAAGATTAATACGGCTAATGCTTTATGGTATCTTTCAAGACAGAGGTATATCAAAAGGATATTTTTGGATTATTATTATATAAATTCCATAGAAGAAAGAGAACAAAAGTTCTGCAAATATTTAGACAAAGAACTTTTATTTCTTGTCTTGAATAAAATAAATCTTAAATGGTATTTAGGATTAACTTCTGCAAGATATAGCTTAGGAGAAATATGGCAGACTCCAAATATGATTATTATTATAAATAATAAATTCAGCGGCAATAGAGTAATAACGGACTTTAAAACAAGATTTATTAAATTAAAAGAAAGCCTAATATTTGCATTAATTAAAGGAAAAACTGATAAAGGAATAGAATATTATTATTCTGATAAAGAAAAAACAGAGCTGGATGAAATTTATTTATCTAAAAAAGGGAGAGTAGCAAAAGATAAGAGGACAAAAACTTATCTTAAAAGATATCCAAAATGGCTTCAAAAATTAATATAGAGCAATATATTGGAGAAATTAAAAAAAGGATGAATCTTAATATTAAAGATGATATTATCAAAAAAGATTTATTGCTTACTTTAATATTGGCAGAGTTTGAGAAAATGGATTTAGGCAGGGAGCTTATTTTCAAAGGTGGAACTTTACTTTCAAGAAATTATCTCAAATATCATAGATTCTCAGAAGATTTAGATTTTGTCTTTAAAGATTCAAATTCTATAAGAGAATTAACAAGAAGTGCTAGAGAAAGAAAAGTAAAAGCATTTCTCGATATTTTTGTTCCTAAACTAAAAGAGGCAGCAGATATACTTGGGCTTGATTTTAGCACAGATAGAAGCAATAAAAAATATTGCAGAATGTTAAAAGGAAGAACAGTTTATACATTTAAGATTTATTATTCTGATGAGAATTTTATAAAAGTAGAAATAAACTTTATAGAAGAGATGCTAAATAAGCCCGCAGAGCAGTCAATCAAGACAATTACAGATTTTTTTGATTCAAGAGAATTAATGTTTATTTTAGGATTAAAAATAGACCATTTTAAAGTTTTAAGCTACCCTCTTGAAGAAATAATCCTTGAAAAATATCGGGCATTATTAACAAGAAATAAATTAGCAGAAAGAGATTTATTTGATTTATTTTTAATTCCAAATTCTTTAAATGTAGATACAAAACAGGTTACTAAAAAAATAAAAAGCTCTTCTTTGATAAAAAGAGACTTAGCAAGTTTGATTAGAGAGAAACTTCTTCTCTTGAAAGAATGTAAATTTTTTGAAAGCGAGGAAAAAATAGAAGAGCTTGCACTAGCCAAATATAATCCTGCAGATTTTGAAAAATTCAAAGAAAACATAAAGCCGATTTTAATTGAGATTTGCAGGGATTTTTTGAAAGAGTAAGCATCAAATTATTGCATCATTAATTTCATCAATCAAAAGTAATGATAAACCTAGACTGCGTATTATATATAATAAACTATAAGAAACTATTTAAATCAAATATCTTTCTTTCAAATACAAAAATGGTGGGATTAAATATCAACATAGAGAAGAAGCATGTTTTCTTGATAGTTGCTGTCAGCGTTTTTCTCGCAGGAATTATCCTGGCAGTTGCTTTAGCCCCGGGAGAAACCCCATTTTCAGGGCATAACCCCGATGAATTAGGAGCTCCGGCAGACTGTCTTATTGGACAAGCTCTAGTCTGGAATGGAACAGGATGGATATGTTCAGGTTCAGCTTCTTCTGGAAGTTCTTGCATCACCTACTCCAACTTTGCAGTTAAAGGAAAATTCTTAATCAATGTCCCGGATTTCTGCAAGTTCCCAAATAAATGTGCTATTTTCGGCTCAAGTTCTGAAACTTATCAGGATGTTTTTTACACTCAATATTCAAACGGAACCTGGATTAATAATGAAAATAACCTTCCAAAAATAAATGGAGATTCAGAAAGAACAGATATAATAAACATAAATACAAAAAATGAGAATGACTGGGTGACAATATATGACGATGATTCTTCAGCAGGAGAAACAAGTGTTAATCGATGGATAATGGAAAGTAAAGAGGAAAACCTTCAGGAATCTGCAATTATTCTGGTCTGCCCTGTTCAGGAATTGCCTCTTGCAAATTAATTATTTCTATTAGTCAATAGTCTATCCAAATAATAAGTTGTATAAGATATATTCAAGGACACATTTAATTGAACAAGTTTTGTGCCTTGAATAGATAGGATAAGAACTAAAAACTGCTCAAATATTTAGTTCTTAGACTATACTTCTCAATTAATAAACCCTGCCAGATGAGAGAATTCCAAAATTAAAAAAAGTGATAATCAGCATCTCTTATTATAGCTGATTCCTACAATTGCCAAATCAAAAATATCTATCTTGCTGTCAAAATTTACATCAGAATACCCGCATAGTCCTTGAACTAAAGAATTATAGCACATCCCTATATAAGCTAAGTCAATTATTCCCACCTTGCAGTCATCATTAATATCTCCTTCTAATTCGCTATTATCCCCGAAACTCTTGCAGTTCAAATTTCTTGAATAATAAGTTCCGTTAATCTCGCATCCGTCATAATCACACTTGCTATTGCTCTCTTTTCTGTCATTGCATCTTTCATTCAGGTCACATGCATCTCCAATAAAATCCAAGTCAATATCGCTCTGATTATCATTGAAAATTTCAGGGCAGTTATCCAAAACAGATACAAAATTATCTCCGTCTAAATCACTATAATTAGAAATATCAACAGAAATCAGCAGTTCTGTATTGTTATAAATCTCAATTTTCTCTGCGCTATTGTAATAGGGAATAACAAAAGTATTCTCTGTCAGGTTTGTAATTTCTAAACTTTCATTTGGAATAAAAATTTGTGTTCCATCCTCATTAAACAAATCCATAGGAGGAGAATATGCTCTCGCTAGGCTGAAACTTATGTTTATTCTCTCTAACATCTCTCCATTATTGGATATCATCCTAATATTATAATCGCTATTAATTTTATCTTCTCCCGGGCTGCCGCTTACCAAAGAAAGATTAACCAATGAAACATTTCCAGAATCATATTTTAATTCTAAAACATAACTCTTGCTTTCAGCATACGCCCTGTAAACCTGCCTGCTTCTTGACTGCATATTAATAGTTTCCAGAAGTTTCTTCTCGTTTATTGCTTTATAATCATCATGTTTTCCTCCCAGTTTATATTGGTGCCTCATTATAGTATTATTAAACCCCCTATACCAGTTAGTGTGTCCGCAAACTTCAAAACATCCTTCATTTAATCCTCCAAATTTTGAGCAGGAAGAATTATCGCAGTTTACAATTATTTCAGGAGGATTCTCGCTTCCTTCTGTATGGGTGTCATATTCATCAAATAGCTTTCCAAAACTATGCCCAAATTCATGCAGCACTGTTCTTATGAGGTCGCTTTTTATATTCCCAAAATATCCGCACACTGCTTTTCCGCAATTAATTCCGCATTCATCGTCACAAATTCCAGTATATTCATCATCTATAACATCTAAAGGAAAACTGCAGTTTCCAAGATATTCGCATCCAAAAGTAATATCTGCTATATTCTTCGAACTCCCTTTTTCTATGCTTCCAGGATTAAATGCTCTGAATCTTGGGCTTATAGAAAGCAAAATTATCTGGTCAGAAAAAGCGCACATCTTCTTTGCTTTTTTCTCTGCCTGCGAATCTACACTATAAATTGGAGGATTATGCTTAAAAGTTTCCAAACTATTCACATACCAAAAATTAAATCTTTCTCTAGTTACATTGAATGGCTCAACAGACATCAGCCCATAACTAATTCCTTCATAATCTATAGACTCATTCACTGCCCTGATAAAAATACTCATGTTAGGAAATCCCGAACCCACAAAGACAACATCTATCTTATCCTGGCTGTTTCCATTGTTATAAACAGGAATGCAGTTGCTGTCGCAAAGATTATCACAAACCCATCCGCAGTCAACTCCCTCTTCATAGCCGTTCATTTTCCCGTCAGAACAGGAAGGTTTTAAGCATAATTTATTCTCATTGCAATAATTATTCTCGCAATCAATATTTGTTTCGCATTTTTTTCCCTCGTTGCATTTCTTGCAGCTTCCCCCGCAGTCAATATCACTCTCTCTTCCATCCATAAGTTCATTAGAACAGCTGGTTTCCACATTGCAAAACTGATGGGCAAATCTGTCTAAGCTTAAAACTACACTTCCAGAAGATTCATGTTGATCTAGCCATATAGTTCTCCAAAATTCTGATGTGCTATAATCTTGCAGATTAGTATCAATATTTTTTTGAATTACTTTTAACCTTATTTTATTGTTAGAAACTTTTTCTTTTCCCAGATAAATATCCATAGTTGCTATAATATTATGATTTTCATCCCAGCTAGGATACCTCATATTTTTTGCAACACTCTCCCAGCTGTTATTATAAAAGTTGTAAATATAAACTTCATTTGAAAAAAATATGCTATTCCTGCTGTTATTGTTGGCAAAATATGAATATGACACTCTTAGCTTGTTTCTATTTGCAGGAACTTCCAGCTCATATTCCATTGAATAATTATAATTGAAATTCTTTTCACTGCTTCCGCCGGAATTCTTTGTCCTGTTAGAATATCTTACCCAATCTAAAAAATTAACTTTTGAATTATACTCCTGATAATTCAATAGATTAAACCCATAATCGCTCGCCCTGCCAAATCTATCACATCCCTCGCTATTGCAGTCATAAGAACATCCAGGAATGCTGGCGTCTTTCCACATCCAGATTAAATCCCCCGGATTATCACAGGTGTTGTCATCCCCAAAAAAATATTTTTTATTATTATAAAAAAGATAAATATCCATGCTGTTATTGCAGAGCTGATTGTTATTAACAGAAATATTAGCTGCAGTTGTTCCAAGCCTTATTCCAGATGAGCCGAATTTTATAGATGCGCTGATTCCATATCCATTTGCAAAATTATTTTCAGTTATTTTATTGTTATAAGACAGGCTTCTCATCCTTATGCCTAATGCGCAGTATTGAAAATTATTCTCTTTTACTTCAGTCAGGTTTGATAACATAATTTCCACACATTTATAACTCATTTTAGATATCTGATTGCCAAAAATAGAAATATTCACAGATTTATAGATTTGGATGCCCATACAATCAGAGTCATTCATATAGTTGTCGTAAACTTTAGTATTATTGCTGTCAATAACTCCAATGAATGTTCCAAAGGGATAGTGAATTCCACATTCATCAGCTCGAATATAATCCAGGCGGTTATTATAAACTTCTCCTAACTCCACATCGTCTATTCTAATGCCTACGCCACTGTTATTAAAAAGAGTATTATCATGCACCTTTGCATTTTTTATGTCATTTATACTTATTCCATACATATTTCCGTCTAGAGTGTTATTATAAACATAGTAATCTCTCCTCAAAGTATAATAGCCCGAGGATATTCCCCGCAAATAATTTTGAACTATGCAGTTTTTTACTGTTATGTTATTATAATTTGATGAGCTGATTCCATAATTTGTAAAATTGGATCTCCTTAAACCTCTTAACACAGAATAATTGCAGTCTAAAATAATATTAGATTTTTTAATATCCAACCCTTCAGGAAGACTATAATTCCCTCTTGCAAATACTGTATTTTGTGTTATAGTGCAATTATTAAAAGGAACACTTCCGCATTCTGTAACCGCCTTAACTCCCGGATTGCTATCTTCAGGGATAATCTCTTCTTCAAGATATATCTCACTCTCTTCATTTCCAAATTCGTTATAAAAATAACCCTCTCCATAAACAGAAATAGAAAATAAAATAACAAAAATCACAGCTATAACTAACTCCTTTTTCATTAGCTGATAAGAAATATTAATCTTTTAAATATTTATCTATAATTGCATTGATTATATTAAAGGACATTAATAATTAACCATTTTCTGTCTTTTACTATAGTATAAAAATATAGTGCAATTATAGAGATAGATAATTGTGATAGCAGTATACTAATTATTGCAATTATCTATAGCTTCTCCAGATGGATATTTTAACTATCTTAGGATTATGATTATTCGCTGAAAGACTGGAGCTTATCACCCTCTCCTTAGAATAAATCTCTCCCTCTTGATTAAAACTGCACTCTCCATCTATCTCGCATATTAAAACATCATGATTATAACCATGAGGAATAATCTTTTCCTCCTCATTAATTCCGTCAATATATCCTTTTACTTCTTCCACATCCCCAGATAAAACCGCATCTCTCATTATCTCATTACTTGCAACTCTTTCAAGCAAATAGCTCTCAATATCAAGTATATTATCTGCTTTATTCTCTTTTTTAGCATTCTGGCTGTATACAAGCAGCAAAATCCCAATTATCAATATGATAGCAATAAATGCTTCTAACATTTTCATCCACGCTCTCTTTCCTTTTACCATATTCCAAAATTCAGCTTTCCATAGCTTATTTCCCCTGCTTCATTTATCATTTCAATAGGAATTGTTTTAGCAATAACCCTCACTCCAAATGGTTTTTTCTTATTCCCTGCAGCAATTTCCACTCCTTCTGAATTTGTAAAATTAAAATAAAAATCAAAATTCGGAATGTTCAGCTCATTTTTTAAATTAGAATAGCTTTCATCATACTCATTATCTAGAACAGCAATATTCTCATTAAATATAAATTCCTTAGTATAGTTTATCCCAAATTTATATTTATCACTGGCAAGAACCTCACAGCTTCCCAAATCCTCTTCCTGCACTTCTAACCCCTCTCCATAATAAATATAATAAAAATTATCTCTATCATTGTCATTAATACAAAGATTCTCTCCATTCTTATCATACTCTTTAATCTCTCCCCCCTTATTCTTAATCACAAAATTATCTCCAGAATATTCAAAACAAAAACAAGTTTCTCCGCTAGATAAATCTGTCAAATCTATTGCTCCAATACTATCAATAGTTGCAGTCATCTTTACTTTTTCTATAATCTCTCTTTCCAAAATATTAACTATCTCCTGCTTATTAGGATTATTTTTTATTGGATTAAAAATAATAATAAGAAAGAAAACTGCTCCTATAAATAGCACAAAAGACAGCACAATTTCAATATGGCTTATTCCTTTTTTATTTTTCATCTTAAATTTCTCCTGAAATTTAATGAGGCAAAAAATTCATTAATTTTTTTCATTTCGAGTTCCCCCGGAACGAGAAAGCCAGAAAATCCCTGATTTTCTGGATCTCAAAAACTCTTGATTGTATTCTGAGTTTTTGAATACCTCGAAAATTAAATTTGTGTGCAAATTTAATTTTCTTAGTCTCAGAAATGCTATTTGTCGCGTGCATTTCTGAGCCACCTAAATTCATATTCTGAAAGCATGAATTTTTGATATTGAAAATTTTGTTTGTTATTAAATTTTTATTTTTCATCTTAAATTTCCTATTTCCCTCTCGGGAAATTTAACGACTTCAGAAATTTTTAATTTCTGATAGTGCTCAGGAATATGAAGTATTCCTGACAGGCAGAAATTCTCAAATTTCTGCATTTTCTAAAATAACTTTGCTACTCCATACGTGAGAAGAGAGAGTGCAGTCATTATAAACGAATGTTTTACCCCGCTTTTAATAGTTCCTTCAGCCAACTTTCCAACTGCCAGCCCTGTAAAAATTCCTTGAGTAAGCAATAACAAAAGCAGAGGCCTTGCCAGCTGTTCAGGTGTTAGGCTTCCCTGCCCAAAAGAAATAAATCCTTCTAACCCGTCCCCTCCTCCCTCTGCTCCGGTTGTTAATCCTTCAGTTACAGGCAGAATCTTGAACTGCATTATCAGCATTATAGCTATAAATACCATGAATATCACATACCCCTGAACAACAAGAGAGGCAATTGCAGACTCTCTCTCTTTCTTTAAGTCTTCTATCTGGCTTATTGATTTTGTTACAGAAGCGAGTATTCCTTCAATCTCCCCCCCGGCTTTTTCAGCTTCGCTTATAAGCGTTACTGCCCTCCTTATAACAATGCTGTCCACATCTCTTGCAAATGTTTCTAAAGCATCTCTAAGAGGAATGCCTATTGAAATTTGATTGGCTAATTTTCTGATATGCGGAGTCAAAGTTCCATAATATTTATCTCTTAAATTTAATACTCCCTTGCTGATAGGCGTTCCAGATTTTACACTCTCAACTAAATTTCTCGTAAACTCTAAAAACATCTCATTATTCTCTTTTTCTTTTCTTCCCTCAAGAACTATATACGCAACAAACGGAAATGCCGCAATTATAAAAGCCACTGCAATCAGAAGAAAAAATACTTTTTCCTCTCTTAAAAATATAAAATTAAAGCCCAGCAATATTGCTCCTGCAATCACTCCTATTACTTCTCCTTTTTTTATTTCCATTTTAAATATCCCTCAGGATTTTAAAAGCCAGAAAATTCCCAATTTTCTGGATTTCAAAAATGCGACCTGTTTCATGCATTTTTGAATGGCTTTTATATTTATTTTTTTATTTTCCATTTTAAATATCCCTCATATGTCAGAAATCCTGACTTTATTTTTTTATTTTCCATTTTTTCTCCCTAATATGTCGGCTGGTATAACTGCAAAAATACCAAAAATAAAATATTTATTAATCCGACTATAAGCAGTATGACTATTGTCAGCGCGTCTATAGTCAGCCCCATAGCGCTTATTCCAGTTACTGCCATTAATACCAGCAATAACGTTATAATCATAGGTGCAGCAATCACAACTCCGATATAAATATCCATAAATGTTTCTGCAGCCTTGGTGTATTTCTCTCTCTCCATCTTATAATCAAAAAGAAGGGTTTCTGCTCTTTTTTCAAAAAATGATGCTAAGTCGCTCCCTCCTGAAATTGTAGTGGCTATTCCGTTCAGCAATTCTGCCAGCTTTTTGCTTGAGGTCTCTCTTGAAGTGTTTCTCAAGGCAGTAAGCAAGTCATAGCCATAAAGATTAATCTGGTTTATTATTTTTTTTACCTCATTTGCGGTATATGGATATTCCTCACTCAACGCAATTATCTTAAATATTTGAGTTGGCTCAATCCCGCTCTCTGCAATAGCAGACATATGTATTGCAACAAACGGAATTTCCTGATTTATTTTTCCCTCAATCCCGCTGACTTCGGCTTGAGGATACATATAGAGCAGGAGTGCAGTTATAATCGGAAGAAAAATCATTATCGCAAGGTTTCTTATTATCATTAAAAAAGTTATCTCTCCAGCAGGAGATATAAAAGGTGAAGAAAAACTAACACTAAAGAAAAGGAAAAAAACAAATATTATTATTCCTAAAATAAAAGCCAGAAGAGCGGAAAATAAAGTCATTGAAATATAAGTGCTTACTAAAGAGTTTAGATTAGCCTTCCTTATCGCACTATTGAGTCTTTTGAATTTTCCCTCTTTAACAAAATGATTAGAGATATTAAAAAAAAGCATATTTGATATTTTTGCGTATAACCCTGCTTTTCTATAAACTCCATATTTTCCCTCGACTTTATGCAATTTCCCTCTTTTCAGCTTTTCAAGTGTTCTCTTGCTCAATCTTAGCTCTTCTACAAATCTGTTTTCATCTTCTTTCTTGATTGTAGCAGAAATCAGCTCTCCGTTTTCTATATTCTGATAGTTTATATTCACAAGTTTCTCTACTTTTTCCTCTTTCTCTTTCAGCCCCTGAACAGGAGATATGGAGTCTAATATTTGGGGTATAGAACTGTTAACCATCTTAAGCTGTCCAACTGAAGATTTAAGCTTCTGCTCAATAAGCTGTCTTTCCTGCCCCTCTCCCAATCTCTGCATTTCAGAATTAATATTAATTATACCATTGATTATATCTTTTTCAATCTTAATATTATTTTTAAGATTTTCAAGCGCCATTGCTGATAATCTCCCCTATTTTTTTCTGAAAATTAAGAATCTCTCCCTTAGCTTTCTTAAATTTGAGCAAATCTTTCTCTCTAAATCCCTCTTCCAACTCTATTGAAACAGCTTCAATAGATTCAATCAGCTGTTTAAGCATGCCTATCTCTTCTGGTTTCATCTTGAGCACACCTCTTGTGCGAGAGAGACAGAAAATTTCTTGGAAATTTTCTGTATCTTAAAATTTCTATTTAATCTAATGCAAATTTTAAGTTCCATCTTGAGTTCCTCTTTTGTTTAAAAGATAACTAATCTCCGCCTTATAAAGTTTTTTATGTCAGAAAAATAAAACTACAGACTTTAGTCTGTAGGCAATTGTTAAACAATTGTCAGATTTTTCTGAACATCCTAAAAACAAGGGACTTTACAAACCCTCCCTTTTAAGGTATGGACCCCATTGTTTTTTTGATGTAAGTAGAATTAAGTTGTTGTATAAATATTTCTCTAGTAATCCAAATTAGCTGAAAAAACCTGCTTACTACTAGTTTTCACAACTTCTTCTTTTTTCTGCATTCTTCTATTCCCGTCATCATAAACCACAATATAACTTCCTATTGGCAAACTAATCTCCTGATTATTCTTTAGAATAGCTAAATAAGGCATAGCAAGATTTTCTTTTCCAGTTATAATCATTCCGCAATAAGAATTCAAATTCTTGCTGGTTATTCCGCATCTAACAGGATAGTTTTTGCTTGGCAACAATCCAAAAAGCGAACCCTTAGCAAATGTAGGTTTAAGAGGATTAATAACTTTTATCAACTTTCCATTCTTCAAGTCATCACATTTTATTGTCTTTACCAGTGTTTTAAATATAGGATTAGTAAGAATAATTTTAGGTTTAGCTAATTTCTTATTAGAGCAGTTTAAATAAGAAAAATCAAAATTCATTGCCATTTTTGTCCCAGTATATTTCTGATCTTCTCCTTGAGGAAGATAATCTATAAGAACATCCCAAACATAACCATTAATCAGTTTCTTCCCTCCAGAAATGCTCATTTTAGCTGCTCCATCTTCAACCATAGTATCAGGAATAGCATAATCTTGCTTAATTTCAGCTTCTATTCCTTCATTAAAGTTTATCTTAGCAAATGTTTTATCTTTAACTTGTCCAGCTAAAATATCCCAATAATATAATTTTCCATCTAATACTGCTCCTCGGGATATATCTCCATCTGGGCATAACTCATAACTTATTACAACATTCAAATTTCCAGGAAGATTGTAATCTGTTTCAATAAAGATAAAAAACTTATTCCCATCAGCTGGTCTTTTAAGATAAGTCTTAGCTGTCTGCTGCCCTAGATTTTTAATATTTGTTTTTATGTTGTGTTCAGAGCATAATTTCAAATTATCTGACAATGATTCTTCTATCATTATATATTTTCCCTCTTGTTTCTCTAAATTGAGAGTTATATTTCTCTCAATTAGTATAGGAAAATTAGTATACATAAAAGTTGTTTGTACCTGTTCTGAAAATCCTAGTTCATTAATAGAACTAGATAATATCCCCTCCTGATTTCCGATAATCGCAGAAGCAAAGTTCCAGCTAAGAAAAACTGCTAATGCGGTTATAATTAACATTTTTTTTATCATTTTAACCAAAACCAACTTGCTCAAATCCTGCTGCTTCTAATGCCTCTCCATAATAATTTTGATTATTAGGATTATGAAAATATGCAACGGCAGATTGAGGAGTCATAGAATAGCTGCTAGAAGCAACAAGAACGCTTTGCTGATTAGGATTAACATTTGTTTCATAAAGTGCACTTGGTCTGTCTGCAGGGCAGTTAGCAAAAGTTTCACTAGCCAGATTGACAAATCCATCTCCGCATCCTTCAGGAGTGCAGATTCCGTTTAGCCAGATAAAAAGAGCATTTCCCGCATCTGCAGTCTTACATACTTTCCCCCCACAGTCTGGATCATCTCTATCATCTCTATACTCGTCACAATCTTGATTTCCTGCTTTTATGCAATCTTCTGTTCTTCCAGGATGTGTTTCTATATCGTTATCATCACAATCCTGATATTCCCATAATTCGCCAGTTCGAATTTCTCCGTAACCCGGACCATAATTCCAAGGTCTAATTTTAGTATAACAATGAGGATTGTTCTTTTTTTCTTCATAAGTTCCAACACATTTTTGCCTATTCGCTAAAATATTGTCTATTCCAAAACATAAGCATTTCTCATTAGCCAATGCGCTGGCATAATTATCTCCGTCACTATCTAGATAATGAGGAATACAATCATAAAGGTTCTCTTCAGTTGGAACACTATTCACATACTTTTCATTGCAGGTTTTAACATTATCCTTCAACCAAATTTTTCCTCCTGCTTCAAATATTAACTTCCAATTTATAGTACCTCCTCCGCTTCCTCCTCCAGCACTCCCCTCTCTTTGTGCCACTATTTTTGGTATGCACTGAACACAAACTTCTTTATTTGCATATTTTGCATCATTTTTAACAACTTCACAATATTTAGTTCCATCCCCCGCACTTGCCTCACTAATCTCACTGCATTTCATATTATTATTAAGAACATTAATTATTCTAGCATATCCATATTGAGAAGTTAATTCTCTTTCGACATTAGTTATTGGAAGAATTCTTGGACCTCCAGCTGTTTCACATTCTCCTACAGGACAAACTTCTTCTTTTGGAATGCAGGGCAGAAAACATTTTACAGGAGTTCTTACCTCTGTCATAACTCGGTAAGGGATGCCCGCACAATTTTTAGTAGGCTCGAATATACATCTTTGAACACCTTCAAAAATAGAATTATATGATTTGCCCTGAACATGTCCAGAATAATAAAATTTACCGCAATATTTTTTTTTGCTGTCTTCAAATGTTAATGCAGAGTTTAATTGATCGCAAGAAAAAATATTGTCATTAGAAGAAGGAGTCATTTCCGATGTTAATGGAACCGGAGGATCCATTTCATAAATATAAGGAAGGGGATAAACTCCCGTCTCTCCAACATTATCACAACGATCTGTTGTTCCTTGAGGGATATCCATATACCCTGCCCATTGACATTTATGAGCTGCTTGATCTCCCCATTTTTCATACAACATTCCACATTCTGTTCTACTTGTTATATATTCACATTGGCTCGTCAAATATTTTTGTTGAGCCGTCCCAGCAAGAACCAAATTAGAAACAAAAATAAATAAGATTAACAAAATATAAGCATACAAAACTTTCCCACTCTTTTTACTACTCATCTTAACTTACATGATATAATAATTTGACATTTATAAATCTTTCATTCCACAATTCCATATTTAGCAAGAACCTCTTTGGGATTCTTGTAATACTCATTAACCTCTCTCTGAACCCTGTCAAATCCAAAAACTTTTTTCTTGAATAATTCATAAAGCAATTTTGTCCTTAGCTCAAATTCTTTCTGCATCTCTTCTTTCTTAAACCCGTATCTTGTGCATATTTTCTCAAAAACTTTGCTGTCTTTCTTAAAATAAAACCTATCATCAGCCGGATTCCAGATAAATGGAGTATTAGTCAGAGCAACTCCATCAGGATCAACCTTAACAATTTCTACAACACTTCTCAATCTTCTTGTCTGCTGTTTATTCACAATAGAATGGCTCATAATAGCTACTGCATCCAGAGTATTGACAAGAGTAGGAGAAAGCTCAATTGGCGGAGTTTCCAATCTTTTAATTACAGTATCTACTGAATCTGCGTGTATAGTGCTGATGCTGGCATGTCCTGAAGCCATTCCCTGAAATAAGACAAACGCTTCTTTTCCTCTAACCTCTCCCACTATAACATAATCAGGACTCTGTCTGAAGCTATTTTTCAGCAAATCAAACAAATCAATCTCTCCTACTTTCCCAACACCAATTGCAGTTCTTGCTACAGATGGCAACCAGTTCTCTCTCGGCAGGTTTAGCTCCCTAGTATCTTCAATAGATACTACTCTCGCTTCTGGAGGAATAAAAAAAGCAATAGCATTCAATAAAGTTGTTTTTCCGCTCGCAGTTCCTCCTGTAATTAAAATATTCATTTTATATTGGACTAAAAGCCAGAAATAAGCCAGCATTTCAGGGCTTAGAGTATTCATTGATATTAACTGCATAGGTGTCCATGGAATTTTAGTGAACTTTCTTATAGTGAGTGTAGGTCCTTTGCTTGTAACATCTGCAGTATATGTAGCATTAACTCTGCTTCCGTCAGGAAGAGTTCCATCTAAAAGAGGAGAAGCATAAGAAATATACCTTCCACATCTCTGTGCAATTTTTTCAACAAAATTAGCCAGCCTCTCTACATTATTAAAAACCACATTTGTTTTGATATTCCTGTAAACTCTGTGTATAATATAGATAGGGGTGTTTATTCCATTGCACTCTATATCTTCAATAAAATAATCCCTCATTAACGGCTCAAGCTGATTCAGTCCGATAAAGTCCCTGAATAAATAATAAAATATTTTTTTATAGCTTTCAGGATTTATCCTTAAGTTCAGCTCTGAAATAAGCATCTCTGCTGTCTTATTAATATGCTCAATCATCGCCTTGTTTGTCTTTTCAACCAGCACATTAATATTAATCAGCTCTCTCATGCCTGTTTCCAGCTCTTCAAGTATCTTTTTTTCTTCATCACTTAAAATCGGCTCTTCTAATTCATAAACCAGCTCGCTTATTCTGCTGTCCCAATAAATATGGGCATAAGCATACGGAGAAATAAGAGGGTATCTCACATCTATTTTTGTTTTGTCATCCGCCTTAGTAAGCGGAGGAATTGCAGGCCTCAAATCCATATAAATTGTTTTATCTTCCATTTTTCACTCTCTTTTGTCTAGTATAAATTAGGTTTGCTGTTTTATAAACCTTTTTAAATTGTTAAGTAAACCTTGCAAGTTAACATCCCCACGAAATACATATTATTCACCGAGAATTTAATTTTTCTCCCTCATTAATTAGGGGAGAACAAATAAAATTCCGGTTATACTATTAATTTAACGCTAAGCAGGGGATGTTAAGTTTGATTGTTTACTTAATCATTAACTATGACATCGAAATATCAATTTTTATTTTATCCTCTTCTTCCCCATTATTTGTAATATAAACTTTGTAAGGAGTAGGAGCCTGTTGCAGTATTTTGTCTTGAGCTTCATTATTGAATGTTATTGAAGCAGAGTCATATTTTATTTTGAATGAAACATCATAATCAGTAGTTGCTTCATTTGTTCTTGCAATCACCTTTCCAATATTTACATTTTTTCCTGGCTGACTGTATTTATACTTGCTTCTCATCTTAAATTCTATCTCTCCCTCGCTAGGTTTTATCACAAGCTCTCCCTTCTTTATGCTTATCTCAACAGGGATGCTGTTCCCCTTGCCATAATATATTGCATTCTCTATCTCTCCGTTAATACTATTCATCATCTCTAAACTTTGCTGTAAAACTATCTGGTCTCTTTTTTCATCTATTGCCGGCTTGACAAAAGCCAACAGCAATCCAATTATAACCAGCCCTATAAGCGTATAGATTACAGTTTCAACCCACACCTGTGCTCTTTTTTCCATATTCATTTTATACAACAGGGCAGGGATTTAAATTATAGTTGCCCATCTCGCAAATTCCTCCATCCTCTTTTATTATTCCTAAACTAACCTGAATAATATCGCTATCTACAAAATCTAAAACATAGCTATTTGCTCCTCCAGGAGCAGGCAATGCTAACAAGTCTAGAAACTCTATCTCGCCATTTTCATCTAAGTTCATCATCTTAACTCCATCCACTCTTCCATCAATAATATCATATCTTTTTGATCCCGCTTCATTTGAAATAGTTACAGCAAATCCCCCAATATTATACTCTGCATCTCCTCTTTCTATTGTAAGTTTTACTTTGTTATCTTCATAGCAGGTATTCCCTATATCAATAATTTTTCCATAATCGCTTAAATCATAACAGCTCTTGCTCTTTTCCATACTCCCTCTTAAAAATGGAATTAAAAACTGGCTTACTATATACACCGCTATAATCGCGAGCAATACAAATAATATTACAATCACTACTTCTGACATCCCCTTTTTATTATTTTTTATTTTATTTATCATATTGTAAATTTGAAGCTATTTTTGCATGTATATACTCTCTTCCCAGCTTCTACCTCTCCCATTATTATCGGAGTGACTGTTATCTCTCCTGAAAAATCTTCACCGATTATATCTTCGCCGATTACAGCGGATTTCCCACTTGTTAAACTTAGAACTTCAGAAAGCTCTTTTTTCACGCTTCCTCCGCTTATCGATTTTGTCTCTACCTGATAAACAGGAATATTTCCAGTGTTTAATATTGTAAACCCCTCCACATTCTTGCTGAATTCTAATCTTATCTCCTCGCATCTCTGGTCAGCAGGTGCTCCTCTTTTTGTTACAGATTCTCCCACAAAACTCATTGCCCAAAAATAAACAATAACTGCAAGGATAATCACTATCAAAACAAGCAAAACTGTCGCAATTACCGGACTTAATCCTCTCTTTTTATAATTCATCTTTTAATCAACATTCTTTAGTTTAAAAATTTATCCTTGTATCGCCAGATAATCTCCCTGTTTAATAACAAAAAAGAAGTTTTCCCTTTCTTGAGATTCATCAGCTTCAAATTCATATTCCCTTCCGTCTTTCATAATCTCTATCTTGCTTTCTCCTTCCTGCAGGACAATGTCTCCTGTTTCAACGACATCCGCATTATTAATCCTCACCTCTCCCCCTATATTTTTTACAAGATATTTTAGATTATCTCTTTTGCCATAAACAAAAATCCATTCTATCTTTCCATTTTTATCTTTATAATTAGTGTAACTTTTCAGCCAGTCTTCAATTAAATCATTAAAATTATTATTCACATTTTGATCACTATACCCATTGACAATCCCATAATTATAAATCGCGGCAGTTTCCTCTTTTAATTCTTGTTTTATCTCATAAATCCTTGCTTTTCTTTCATCTCCTCTCGCATAATTCTGAATAGCCATAAATTCTACAATAACAAAAATAATCAAAACTGCCCCAATAAGATAAAACTGCCCTCTTTTATTTTTTATCATGCTCATACCTATTCAAGATAAATTTAGTTTAAATAAGTTTCTAGTTTAGGGATACAAAAGGAGCTAAGGAAGAACCATCGGTTATATAAAAGGAAATGGTCTAAGGAAGAACCATTGGTTCTTCTTATAGTGCAGACTCGAGAGCTTGCCTCATAATCCATAACTAGTATCTCGAAGCATCCTCAGTTTTGCAACCCTACGAGCATCTTAACTAATGTTTAGGGCTGCTCCGGTCAAGGCCTGACCCATTTCGCAAAAGCAAGATCGAGTAGGACAAAACCTCAATGTTATCCTCAAGGCTTTTCTATATCATATGTCACTTACTCTCTTGCAGTCTGCCATGAAGCCCATTTGCAAATAGCAGAGGGCTAACCTGCTGACCTAGTCTGCAGAATTAGATGTTTTTGTGCATTTTTAAGTCTTTTCATCAACTAACTAGCCCGTCAAGTTTAGCTTTAACTTATAATTGCATTTGGATATCTTGGAATGTGTCCCAAATAGGGAGATATATTTGTATTTTCCAAGGATTAAATTTAATTTTTTTTCTTGGTTAAATAAACATAAAGCAGCGGACAAAGAGACAGCGTTCTTTTGCTTTCTTCATTTATATCGTAATTACTATCCGACAATTCCTTTTCCAATTTCTTTATGATATCCCTCACTTTCTTTATATTTATGGAACCCGCACCATGAATGGCTATATATTGTTTATTCTCATGTATGCACCTTCTAACTTCTGATAAAATATCTTCTTCATCTGAAGCCGAATGTATAAAAAAGATATAATCTGATTCCTTAACAAAGCTTCTTATTTTTTCATTTATTTCAACTCTAATTTTTTCAGTGTTTTGTCCATATTCTTGTATAAGAAATTCTGTCATTCCATCTATATATCCTGATAAATAAAGATTACAAAGTTTTCTTCCTTCTTTGCCATAATGTTTTCCAATATCCTCTCTAACTTTTTGAGCCCTTTCACTCTCTTTATTATCAAATAGCTTTTTAGAATATATGGAAAGGTTAAGAATAGCTTTCAAGTCATAATCCAAAAATTTTAAAAATGGATTAATATTCTTGCTGTTTGGTAACTCTTTTTTAAAATCTTGAATTCTATTAAAGAAATCGGTATCTATAATATCAAATTCTACCTCATTATTTGAAATAGGATTATAAATTTTATTTAATTTTAGTTTATCTTTATCATTTAATTGACTTTTGTCTCCTATATAACAATCTCCTTTTTGAACATAAACAATTGTAGCATTGGGATTATTATTAAGAAAATCTTTTCGGGCTTCTCCATCCATTAATACTTCTGGAATCTTTTTCAGATTGCGTGTTCCTTTTATAGTATCCCAAATTGCCTTTATTGCTAATACAATCGAAGAGATATCTGCCATATCATAGTGTTCTCTTTTGGGCCAAGAATTCTGCGTAACTTGCAATATTATCTTTTATAAAATTCTTAGACGCAGAGGATATACTCCCCAAGTCTTTTAGTTTAATTTCGTCTTCATCCTGCGAGATTACCCTCTTTTTTGTGTCAGAATTTATTATAAAACCCTCCGAATCTTTTTCATTTCCTAAATCCCTCAGAAAACCTTCCATCTGTATCACACTAACAACAAAAGAAACATTGTTACTAACAAGAACATCGTCCCAAGTTAAATCTTCCATAATTTATCTATATATCCTCTTTTCTATACAAAGAAAATTAGTATTTAAATATATGTCGTTTTCTAAGATATATTTTTTAGTACTCCTCAAATTTAGGAACAATTTTTAATGTTATTTTAGACAGTTTATTTTTTTTCTTTCAAAAAAGCTAATATTGAGTTCATCTCATTAATATTTATTTAGCCACTTTCCTATTCTTTCCTCAATTCCACATATCTGTCAAAAGAATCTTCGCTTATTCTGGCATTATTCTCAATCAAACCCCTTGCAATTTTTACAGGAAGCTCTTTCATCCCATTTCTTAAAGAATAATCAATCCAATAGTCATCCCCCACTCTCGCCCATATTTCATACATTCCAAGAAGAGTTCCTAAATCCCGCCTCAACACTTTAGCATTTCCATTTTTAGAAACTAAAAATTGAATAAGCTCTCTAAGATTATCATTAACTCTCCATCCAGATGTTTGAAATGCCCCAGTCCAAGCCATAGCATATAATTCTTGCAGATATTTATTTTTTATCTTGCCTTCTTGAGCATTTTTCAAAAGTTTTCCAGATAAATTATCTGCGTCTATGTTATCTATAAGCTCAAGGGAAACAGGGACTCTCCTCCCATTTAAATAATTAAGAAAATGCCATCCTTTATGTCTTGCACTCTGTTCTGAAGATTTGAGTGCTTCATAAAGTAAGCGAAATGGAAAAAGTTTGATAGTCTCTTTATATCTTGCTTTGACAAGTTCTCTCACTCCTTCATCGGTAATATTTTCCGCCTCTTTTTCTCTTTTTTCTTCAACTTCCTTAAAATGCATATCAATATCATAAGGGCTTCCTGCATGAGGCATATAAACAAGTGTCCCAAACAGAAGTTTAGCAGCAATCTTCTCATCTTGAAGTGCAAATATACGTGAAACTATGATTCCTATATTTGTTGCAGTTCTCTCACGATATTCTTTATTTTCCATTTTGTACAAGAATTTTTTCTGGAGTAATCTCACATAAATTTTAATTTATAAAACTTTCGTTTTTTCTAAAATAGAAACCTACCTTCTTCTCAACCTGAATATCAAAACAAGAATAGCGATTATTCCGCCAATTAATAAAATATTAATTATTGTCATTGTTTTAATCTCACTTCCAGCATTGCTTACAGTTGATGATGAGCCCCCGTTCAATTTCACGCTTGGAACATTCTCTATACTTATTGTCTGTTTCTTCTGGCAGGTTACTTTTATCTGCCTGCTTGCAGAACTTTCCTTGGAATATTTAGCTTTCGCTTCAATTGTGTATTCCCTGCTTTCTGCATCTTCAGGAATAATCATTATAAAGCTGGTTTCAGCACTATTATCTTCATCATATTTCTCGAGGTTAATCTCCTGCGAAACAGCATGAATCTTTAGCTCTGAATTATCAACGCTCAAGATGACATCCTCATCTCTCTTCCCTAAATTCTCAATGCTTACTCTTGCTTCTGCAATCTCACCGCAATTGACAGTTTCAGGAACATCAAATCTTTTAATCTGAACATCATATTTCTTTCTCTGTATTTTTATCTCTCTGTATTTCTGGTTGCAATAATCTATCCCATCTTCTCCCTCTGCCCTTACATAGACAACATACTCATTCTCATCATCAATATCAGTTATTGGAATGCTTAACTCCACATCTTCTTTGTCTCCGCTTTCAATGCTTACTCCCTCGCTGTCGCTTTCAACTTCCTCGTCATTTGTTACATCATATAAAGATGCAAAAACTTCAACATCCAAATCTTCATCAGCATTATTTTCTATTCTAAGCTTAACCTCAACACTCTCCCCAATTTCAAATTCCTCGCCTTCATCCGGGCTTCTTATTTCAATATCTAACTCTCCAGTTATATTTTCGCAAGTTTCAGCATCGCTCAATACCGGCTCACACTCGCTTAAACAGCAGGTTCCATCAATAGCCTCTCTTGTTTCTCCAGAGCAAATTTGATTTTCCCTGCATACTTTCCCAGAATATTCTGAACATGAAAGAGTGTCTCCTACTCTAAAGCTTGAGAATCCGCTTGTTATAAAACTGAACACTCCATTATTGTAGCTTATATTATAACATTTATCTTTTGGGCATAAACTGCTTATACTGCTGGCATTCATACTAAATTCAGAATTGTAGTATATTGAAGGTGTTTTTTCTGAATTTATATTATAGAATGTTACAATTGCAGGTTTATTTAGCAATCCTGTAAAATATAAGCTGTCAATTGCAGCAATATTAGAAAGAATTCCAGAATAATGATTAAAGTCTACCCTGCCTCTTAAATCTACACTGCTCAAAAAAACAATCTTTCCAATATTAATTTTTTCCAATATCAAATTAACATTGGACAAATCAGTTATTCCCGCAAAGTTTGTTGTTTCACCATTATAGTCATATGCAATTGGAGTATTGCTTATCATTACATCCCATTTTATTTCAGTTGAATTCTCTAAATCTTTCACAATTGCTTTTATTTCATGTGTTCCTGTTCCTGCTGCCTGATAATTGAACAAGTTGTTAGATTGCCCATCTACTTTTATATTATCCACTCTCCATTCAATGCTTAGCTCGTTCATAGGACTATCTATATCTCTCATTGTTATAGAAAACATCTGGTTTCCATTCACAGCTAAAATAGGATTAAATCCAGGATAGCTTTCAGTTATCACAGGCGCATCATTGACATTTTTTACTTCTATTTTAATCTGCTTATTTCTTATTCCATTATCATCATCTCTTGCTTGTATAGTGCAGTATGCTGCATTATCTCCAGTTCCATAGAAATCTTTTGCCGGCTCTACTATTATCTTTCCTTCTGTAAAGTTAACCGAGCATCTCACTTTATTTATATCCTGCTCAATAATTCTCAAATCAGTTATATTTCCGTCGCTATCACGGGCATTTATACTTATTTGATTAATTCCAGAATCTTCATTTATGCTTATATTATTTAAGTCAATTTGCGGCGGTTCATTTCTGTCAATTATGTTTAGTCTTGCATCTATTGAATCCGAAAATACTCCGTCACTAACCCTAATTTCAAAATAATATATTCCTGCATCATCATAATCAGGAGTCCATCTAAAAATATTTCCATTCTGTATAAATCTTGAATCATTTATTGAATAAGACAAATTTGCAGAGTCAATATCCTCTCCATTCCCCACCAGCTCAACTATTTCCCCCTCTCCTCCATTTATCTCGCAATTATCCTTTTCTCTAAGAGGCAGATTATCCACATTTCTTGAGTCAATAGTATAAACACTATCACAAATTCCATCATTTTCAGCATCACTGCAAGTTTCAGAAAATCCAGTTCCATTATAATCTGCCCAGTAATTTCCCCCCATTAGGTTTCCTCCCATTATATTCATTCCCGCGGTTAGTGTAGTATTATAACTGTTAGCTGACACTCCAATTGGTCCAACATTATAAGTATTTCTAAAATAATTATTGTAAATAACATTATCTCTTGAATATAAATCTATAAAATAAATTCCAAGATACCCATTATTCTCAATTTTATTTGAGCTTATAATATTATTCCTGCTATACAAGAAAGCTATCCCCGCAAATTCATTATCTTTCAAATTATTATTATAAACAATATTGCTATCCGAATATCCGGTTAGCTGAATTCCCGCTTTATTATCTTCGAGTTCATTTCCATTTATGTTGCTGGAATTAGTCCCCCATAAATATATTCCCGTGTCAAAATCTCTAACCCTGCAATTTCTGATAGTTGCATTCTTGACAAAACTTGTTAAAACTCCATAAACTTCATTATTCCTTCCAAGCCCTATAATTCTATGTCCATCACAATCCAAGGTGATATTATCTGCCTGAATATCAAAGCAAGCCCATCCGCTAGAATAGTGAATATTTTCATTTAATTTATAAACAGAGTTAGCACTAGTTAAATTCTGGCACGAAGTTAAATTAATAGTTGCTCCAGTGCTGTGTTGTCTTTCATAATCTACAGCAATATCTCCATTTCCGCTATTGCACACAATACTTCCAGAAGATATGCCCAATTCAGGCCCATCATTAACAGGGCTAACAATAACATTAAAACTATTCCCGCTAACACTTAAATTTCCATCACTCGCAGTTATAATAATTGTTTCCTGCCCATTCCAGTTTCTAGATGGAGCTAAAACCTCATCTTCTTCTATATCAAAGTGAGTTGAATTAACCAAATATACTAGACTATCCCCATCTGGATCAGAGAAATAATCTTCTAAACTTAATTCTATTTTGCCATCTTCGTTCATAGAAACATCCGGCATATTCCCGGAAAATACAGGAGCTCTATTCTTATTCAAAACTTCTATCCTAACTTCTTTTTCAGAAATAAATGTTCCATCAAAAACATGAACTTTAACATAATAAATTCCAGCATCATTATATCCTGTCTGCCATCTAAAAATATTTCCATTCTGTGTAAATCTTGAATCATTTATTGAATAAGTTAAAACATCATTATTAGCATCTGTAGCATTCACATTGATTATTACCTCGCTGTTCTCTTCAGCAGTCGCATTATTAGCTAAAACAACAGGAGGATACTCTTTATCAATAGAAAAGCTCCAGTTATTCTGATTAATAACACTTGTTATTCCATCACTGCATTCAACATTCCAAGTATAATTCCCATTTTCAATTCCATTAGCATAAAAGCTTCCAATACTTCCATTTGCAATTGTTTGGTTGATTGTTTGTGTTTCATTTGTAAGGTATAAGTAAAAAGTGCAGTTTAAGCTTCCAGCTTTATTATCTATTGCAGTATAATTAAATGTAACATTGTTCTCTTTTATAACTGCACCATTAGCCGGAGATATCAAGCTCACAACAGGAGCAATTACATCTTCTTCATTTGACATTTCTTTTGTAGCTTTCTGTTTCACCCAATCACTATAATTATCAGAATCCTGCCCGTTTGGCATTCTTTGCCAGCTTTCTTCATTGTTAGAATCATCAGAAAGAACAGGAGTAATATCTAATATTAAATTTCCTTGGGAATCTCTTAATTCTAAACTTTGAGAACTATTCAATTCAGAAATATAACTTATATAATAATCATGGCTGTTTAGTATAATCCCTGCAGGTATAATATGAATTATGTTTTTGCTTATTCCGTCTCTAATTTGAAAGTGAGATATATTTATACTAACATTCCCAGGATTATATAACTCAACCCATTTTTCTCCAGTTGTAGAACTTAATTCCATCTCATTAATAACTATATTAGGAATAACATGAACAAGAACGCTCTTGGAACTGCTTCCCCCTTTCCCATCACTCGCAGTTATAATAACATTATACTCTCCTGCATTCCCAACTATAGTCTGCCACTCTCCGCTTGAATTAAAAGGAGCAGAAAATCCTAAAGTTATGTTATCTTCATCAGCATCACTCGCACTTGGATTAATTTTAACTAAACTTCCCTCTGTAAAATATAATTCAGAAGCAACATTTAATACAGGTGCGTCATTAATAGGGTTTACAATAAGAGTTATATTATTGGTGGGAGTAATTTGTCCTATTGTATTCACTGCCTTGAATACTATCCAGTCATTTCCATTCCAGTTTGCTTCTGATTCAAAGTATGCGATTTCATTCTGAATATAAACATTAATCCCCTGATTTGATGATGTCTGGTGAACCTCAAAGTTCAGCTGATTTCCGTCAATAGAAGCAAAATAGCTGGAAAGATTAATAGCATGAACTCCAGAATCATCTTCATTCCACTGAAGATTTGCTATAGGTCCGTTAAATATTGCAGGCTCATCTCTGCAGTTCTGGTTAATCCCATCATAAGGAATTTCAGTCGCATTAGGATTTATTCCCGCATCATTATCATTGCAGTCTGTTCCTGTATTTCCTGGCTCTTTTGAACATTGCAACATTTTATTTTGAATAAAATACCCCAGATTGCAATATCCGTCTAAATCCACATCTCCAATATCATAACCATCGCAATTCTGGTCAATTCCATCATAAATAATCTCAGTTGCATTAGGATTTATCCCTGCGTTATTATCATTGCAGTCAAAATCATATGTGAACCCATCTCCATCGCCATCATCTCCTGTTAAGAGCCATCTCATAGAATTTTCAAATAATTTTCTGCTTGTGCTAGTCCAATAATCTGTCTCATCTATTCCAAAGAATACTCTTCTTGGATTTTCTTTTTTAGCGAGGATATACTCTCCCGCATTGTTAACTGCAGTGGTAATGCTGGTGATATCATATTTTCTCCCTCCCAAATAATGCATCTGAAGAGAAACTCCTGGGCTATCACAACAAGAAGTATAAACCTGAAACTGCCCAGTCATATTTTCAGTAATAGAAATATTAGTATTAGAATTATTTGCCCATAACGGCTGGCTTCCTGCCTTGCTTCCGTCGCTGTTGCTCCATCCATCCCTGTATGCGGTATTTAAAACAATAGATTTATAACTATTAGCCGGAAGGTTGGCGATATTATCCTTAGTTAGTATAAATCTGTAATCTGAAAAATCAGTTCCAGCAACATCTGAGTCATCAATTAATGTGTAAGTCAAATTTAATCCGGTTATTACACTAATTATATTATAATCCGGGCTTGAAAGAATTCTTAATACGTAAGCTACATCAGTTGCTAGGGTAAAATTAGCCAGCAATATTATTAAAAAAGCAAGAATAATTGTCTTATTCATCCACTTCCTTCAGCTCTTTTAACCTGTTTATTTTTCCCTCTTTATTTTTTTTAAGTGTAATTAAAACTAATAATAAAACAAACAGCACTATTGTGGAAATAATTGCAAAAATTGTGATGTTGCTGCTTTTTTCATCATCGCTGGTTATTATATTATCCCCAGTAATATCCGAACTATCATTTTGACTATTATTAGGAACTCCGCTTCCAGCCCTAATTATTATTTCAGAAGCCAATCCTACCCCTGCCCCTTTATCTGCCTTGAAAAAAACTCTCACCTTTCCAGAGTAATCTCCTGCTTTTCTTGCATTTATCTTTATCTGGGCATTTCTTTCCTCTCCAGGAAGCAAAATAAACTCATTATCTATTGCTTCAACTACCTCTCTAATTTCTTCATCAACAGTCAGAGTTATATTTACAGAAACATCATTCATATTTTTAACTAAAATTGTTTTATACAATGTTGTTCCAACTTCAGGATATAATACCATTCTTGCATTGCCGAGTGCTGCAGTTATCCCGAATACAGGAGCAGAACTTACTAATATTAATGCTAAAACTAGGGTTATTATTTTTAATTTCATTCTTTGTTATTATATAATAATCCAAAATGTTTTTACTATATAATAATACTATATCTCTAATTTTTATTTATAAAGATTATTATACTTTTAGATATAGTTTTTTTTGTTACTAAGGTTTGACAAAAAAATGAGAGTTGTTTTTTAGCTCTTGCAGCATATCTTAGTGCTATAAGGCAGTGCAGAATTGCATAGCGAAAGATGAGCATTCGTATTCTTTGATATTGTAACCACACATTTCTCGTCAGGATTGCAAGTTTGTCTTGCAGAACATACTAAGTTTCCATAACAAATATCAACAGCATAACTATTCAAAGAATTTATTTCTGCATGGGCATTGGTTAATTTTGATAATACCAAAACTTTATTTGTAGAGTTGCACTGATGAGGATTAGCCCCATTATATAAATTATTGAATATATCCGAATATCTTACAAGATAGGAATATCTTTTTCCAGCATATGTTTCCGCATGAGCATTCATATTTTTTGACAACACTAGTATAACATCATTATCATTAATATTACAGCTTCCATTTACACATCCATAACTGCAAGTCTGAACACTGAAGTTAGTTATTACATTTGTGCAGTTTCCATTAATACAAGTAGGAGTATTAGTTACATTAATTACTACATTCCCGCTGCAGGTTAAATAAGAAGTCTTATTCCCACAATTTGAATTTTGCGTACAAACAGGAGGATTGCATATTCCATTGCTGCACCCATAACTGCAAGTTTTATTCAAAACCTGATTATAACTGAATGAACACTGCGAATTCTGCATTCCAGGATTCAAGCATAGAGGAGAAGAAACATTGCTATAAACATTATTGCCAGAACAATAGTTATTCACAATTCCTCCGCTAGGGCAGTCTGAATTAAAATTGCATATTAGCTTATGCTGGCAAATTGCGCTATTATTCATAACTACACAACTATCAAAGGTTAGAGAATTATTATCGCTGCAATTCTGTATTAAAACCGGAGACAAAGTTATGCTGCAGGAACTTTGCAGTGTTCCCGGATTATTGCACGTTGAATTTTGGAAATATTTAAACACATTGTTGCTTGAACAAGTTTCTTGTCCTGTAAATCCTGTAAATCCGCAGTCATTATTAGACAGGCAGTTTACCTCTGTCTGCCTGCAATACGAAGCACTAGTATTTGGATTGATGCACTGGTCAACTGTTCTTGCATTTCCATCATTACAATTTGAATCAATTGTGCAATTAATGACTGGATTGATACAAACTCCATTTACGCATCCATAACTGCAAGTCTGAACACTAAAATTAGTTATTACATTTGTGCAATTTCCATTGTTGCAAGTAGGAGTATTAGTTACATTAACAACTATATTTCCATTGCAGGTTAAATAAGAAGTCTTATTCCCACAATCTGAATTCTGTAAACAAACTGGAGGAGGATTGCATACTCCATTATTGCACCCATAACTGCAAGTTTTATTCAAAATCTGATTATAACTGAATGAACACTGCGAATTCTGCATTCCAGGATTCAAGCATAGAGGAGAAGAAACATTGCTATAAACATTATTGCCAGAACAATAGTTATTCACAATTCCACCCCCAGTACAATTTGAATTGCTATTACATATAATACTCACTACTGAAAATGCCCTTGTTTCAGAACTCCCAATATTATTGAATATATCTGTTCCAACAATTTTCCAGGTATGATCCCCAGGAGTTATCACACTTGTAATAACATTCATTCCCCCATTAATCAAGCCAGTGACTGTTGTTTTTACAATTCCATCAATAATCAAGCTGGCATTTGCAAGTCCGCTTGCATCTGAAATATTAAACACAAAACTTACACTCGAATTTGATAATGCACTATTATTCGCAGGAGAAACAAGACTAATAACCGGGGGGGCAACATCTCCTAAACATGCCCCATTATTGCATCCCAGCGAGCAAGTCTGTTTCAAAACAAGAGTAGTAGTATTTGAGCAAAAACTATCAATTGTTCCAGGATTATTGCATGTTAAATTCAAAAAATTCTGATAAACATCATTCCCACTCGCCCCATTACAAAATGGGCTTCCTGTAAATGTATCCTGCCCGCAATCACTATCAACAATGCAGGTTATAGGCGTGTGAATGCAAGTTGAATTTATCTGTCCAGGGCTAAGGCAGATATCTTGGGTTTTTGAATTAAAATCATTACACTCGCTATTATTATTGCACTGAATAGCCACACTTTTGACACAATCAATAAACAAGTTTCTCGCATTGCTTGTCCAGTAGGGTGTTTTAGCAATTCCATAAAAACATATATCTCCTCCTGCATTTTGTCCATTCTTAAGTCTTGTTCCTTTGTTTATGTACATAATAGCATCCCCAAAATCGTTTTCATTCTCTCCAACATAAGTTCTTGCAATACTTGTCCCATTAGCCTTATTTCCGTCTTCTAAATAATAGTAATAAAGATAGCTTGTCCCTACTAGTGCGGTGGTGTAAACCTGTCTTGGCCCATTTCCAGTTAACTGGACACTTAAAGGAGTATTAGAGGAAAGCTGGGATATTCCATCATTATCTGTTATCCCCCACTCTTTTCCATAATATTTGTTCATAACTACAGAAGGATATCTGTAAATTGCAGTTTTTCCAGTATTTCTTAATCTCATATCGTCAATAAAAACCAGTCTATATGCTGCAAGGCTTGTCCTTGGCAAATCAGAATCTTTGATTATGTCTACGCTTAAATTCAGCTGGGAAAAAACATTTAATACCTCGCTGTTAGTTATTCTTGGAGTATTGACAATGTAAGCTACATCTTTAACTCCCAAGGCAGAATACGAAATTATAGAAATTAGGGCTAATAAAATTATTACTCTCACTGCTTTTTTTGCGCTCATTTTATCGTATATCTCTCTCGCATTTTTAATATATAAACACTATGACATAAAAAAGTATATTTTCTATATTACTATGTTTGTGATTACTCACGTTTGATAAAAATTAACTCGAACTGAAAGCAATTTCCTGCTCATCAGAATTTCCAGCAAAATCTATTGCTCTTATTACCACATCATGGTTTCCAATTCTAAATGTTCTTGTACTTTTGTAATTAACACAGCTGCTGCACAAAACTCTCCATCTCGGAGAAACATCCAGCAAATCCATATATTCTATTCTTACTCTTTCGCTTGAGCTTAAATTGAATAATACTCTTGTGCTGTAATCTGTGGTTATAGGGGAGATTACATTCAAAACAGGAGGAATTGTATCAATTCTTATTCTTGTTGTTTTTGACTTAACACTTCTTGCGTAATCGCTTACATTCATAAAAAAATCAATATACCTGTCTTCATACCTGCTTAAATTTAAGCTAAAGTTGCAGTTAATTTTTAGTTCGCTACTTTCATTACAAGGAATATTTACTATCTCGCTTGAACTTTCATTCAAGATGTTAAGCTTAATATCTCTCAAGTTAATTTCAGAATAATCCAAGGAGAATATGCTTCCATTGAATATTTTTCCTCTTCTTGGAAAAATAGAGCTTATTCTCGGAGCTCTTGAATCCACAAAAAATGTAAATCTTTTTTCTTGAATTCCCCCGTATAAATCCGTTGCCCTAATAGTTATATTGTGCCATCCCTCGCTGAATGTTCTTCTTATTATCCTTGTATTTCCATAACTCTTGCAATCCCCGCATAGCAATGTCCATCTTGGAAATAAATCGGCATAGTCAATGAACTCTAGTTTATCTAACACAACTTCAGAAGTTATATTCATAGGAATTCTGTTATTCCCAGAAGGAGAAATATAGCTATTATTTACAGGAGAGATAACACTCAAATTAATTGAAGCATTGGTTAAAATAATCTCAAAACTCCAACTTAGCTGAGAATTTCTCCCAGAATTATCGCTCACATTAATGGTTACATTATTTATCCCAATATTCAGCCCAAGAATAGGATTATATCTTAATAAAGCATCAATATCTCCATAATTCAAAACATTATAGTCTGCAGGAGAAATTAAATTTCCATTCACTTTTAACATTGCAGTTGACTTGTTTATTCCAGAATTTTTAAAATATAATTCATCTAATACTGCGCTTATTATAGGAGTAAGATTATTGTAAACTTTGCTGTTATTAGCAGGAGACAATAATGTAATAAACGGGCTTACTAAATCTACATAAACTGTTATATTGCTGTCTGATTCATTTCCAGGACAAGAATTTCCCCAATAGTGAAGCTCTAATACTCCTGCTGTAATATTCCCATTATTTGGAGCTTTTTCTAATCCAAATGTTCCCGTATATGAGATAGCATAAGAGCTGTCCCACCTATACCATAAGTTAGTAGCATCCGGGTTTGTAAGTGTAAAATGCGGCTCTGTTACATACCAAGAATTTAATCCATCAGGAACAACAGGAGTCATAGTCAATATTGTTCTTCTTGTTAAGGTATAAGCATTCAATATTCCCATACCCAAATTTCCTATAGAATCATTTGCAAAAAACTGCCATGAAAAACTCTCCCCATCTTGCAAAAATGAAGAATTAATAATATACCTGCAATTTCTTATAGAAGAACTGATATTAACACAGCTGGCAAGATAATTTATAGGAATCCCTTCCCAGTTTCCCTGCACCCAAACATTCTGTATATTTGTATCATTTATAGTCGCATTTAATATAATATTAGAATAATTAAATGCGCATAAAGGCGAGAAATTTTCTGCATAAATTGCAGGAGCTATTGTGTCTATTCCGAATGTTATTGGTCCTGTCGTGACTATCTGACCAAGCAAATTTTGAGAATATCCCTGATAGCTATGCAATCCTTCATTCAGATTAGTAAAATTTACTCCAAGATATTTTAATGTTTGATTGGCATATAAAGAAACTATCTCCGGTTCTGTCAGCGCCCTCTTAAATATCATAAAGTCATCTATACTCCCATTCCAATTGAATATATGCCATACTCCTATATTCAAAGCTCCTTCTGTTGCTCTCATAAAATTACTTCCAGAAACAGAAGAAACCAATTCCCCATCATAATACAAAGAGGCATTAGTATTATTAAATCTAAAAACTGCATGATGCCAGTTAGTATCTCCATCAACAATATCTTTTATTATTCCTGCAGTATAGTCTGTTCCATTATAAATCATGCATCTTAACATCTCATTTCCCGCAGGGGTTGTATGCTCGCAATGAGTTGTATCTCCAAATCCTCCTAATCTCCATAATCCTTTTGCCTGTTCTTCATCTGGTTTATACCAGAATGAAAAAGTGTAAGAATTATTGGGATTATACCAGTTTGTCAAAGAAGTTGAAATAACATCATTAATTCCATCAAAATCATAAGCCCCTCCTAACTTTCCATTCGCATTAAATATGGGGCAACTCACTTCAGAACAGCTTCCGTTATTTCCATAACTGCTCCAATCTTTAATAAATGTAGAATTTTCTCCAGCTTCATTATTCATTCTCATCCACAAAATCAAACTTCTGTCAAAATCAAGGATTATCGAGTTATTTTCAGTATCCGCACTTGACAGGTTTATAAAAGCAGAATTCTGCGGATAAAAAACTCCGTTTGCAGGAGAGGGAATTTCTGCGGAAATTGCAAGAGCAGATATTCCATTAATATTTAACAGCCCGAGGGCTAAAAACAAAGCAGTCAAAAATAAAATTTTAAAACATAATTTTCCTCTTTTCATCTTAAACTTCCATCTTCCCTTTCGGGAAGTTTAATGAGACAGAAATTATCAAATTTCTGTATATTAAATTTTTTATCTCTTATCATAAAATTTAAGAGGTAAAAACTTTCAAGTTTTTTCATTCTTATATTTATTCATTTAACTATTTAAATTCTTACTACTACTTTGAATAGACAAAAAAATGTCATATCATCCGCAAATCATCTTTCAAAACTTCTCTCTTCCTATTCCTAATTAATGCTAAAATAATCAGTATCAGCAATAAAATTATTCCAGCTCCAAAAATAAGAGAAATCTTCATCATCAAATAATTGTCAACTATCATCTTATGCCAAAATTGTAAATTCAATTCTCTGGGCAACAGCATTTCCTGCTTCATCTAATGCAGTTATATCCAAAGCGTGCTGTCCAGCTGTAAAAGTTTTTCTTGTAATACATCCGCCATTTCTCAAGCTTGAACATAATTTTATAACTCTCATTCTATAATCATACAAATCAGTGTAAGTTAATGATTCAAAATTTTCTTCAGTCACGCTTACATTAAACAAAACATTCCTTCCGCTAACTTTATAATTAAGCGAATTAATAACCGGAGAGGTTACATCTACATACAATATTAAGGGTTTGCTTGAGCCAACCGAGTCTGCAACATCAGTTACTTCAAACCAATAATCAATCTGCTGTCCATTATAGTTATTTAGATTAACTGAAGTAGTGCAGGTGTATATCTCTCCAATAACAGAGCAATCCGCAATATTCAATGTTTTAGTTAAATAACCTGTTCCAAAATTTCCATAATGCAAAACAACAGACTTAGGATTTACCTCGCCGAATGCAACCTCAAACTCTCCAGAAGCAAAACTTCCTTTCTTAGGCAGGGTTTTCCTTATTCTCGGAGCTTTTGAATCCACAAAAAATGAAATTGTTTTCTCATCTATATTACCTCTTGAATCTTCTGACATAATCTGCACATCCTGCTGCCCATCTCTAAAGCTTATCGCCCTGTAATATGAATCACAATTAGTGCACAATACATCCCAAGACTGCCTTGTAGGATTATACTTCTTTATCTTTGCTGTTTTTGCAACTGTAATATCAAAAAGAACATTCCTATTTTTATACACTTGATTTTTAACAGGGCTTGCTATTGTTAAGTCAGGAGTGCTTGTATCCACCACTCCAGTACTATCTCCATCTCCAAATCCGCAAGCAGGCAATCCTGCACATTTGTAATCAATTGTTGTATAATTCCCAGAATCAGTAATCAGCACACAAACCTGGCAGACATCATGACTGCAGCTAAAACTAGTCTGCCCGCACTTATTTTTCAATTTTTGCCCATTTGACAAACATCCCGAAGCATATCCTAAAACAAGAGCTTCTGAATTATCACTTGAATTTATACATCCTGCATCAGATAAATCAGTGCTGCCATCGCAATCATTATCCAAACCATCAGAACACTGAGTTATTGCAAGAACTCCTCCTGCTAATAATATAGTAAATACTAGACTGATTATTGCAATTCCGTATATTATTCCTTTCATTTTTATTACTCTCCTATTTTATCTCCCCTCTTCCTTAAAAATATAAATTAAAAAATAAAAAAAACAAAAAATTTATTCTTATATAGCTTCTCCCCAGAAGTATATTTGACCTTCTGAAAAGTCTCCTACACATGGTTCTGGCAATCCTAACTTAAAGGTTATAGCTATTTCAGCTCCAGGTGTTAAGAAGTTTCCAGGATAGAATCCATTTGAGCCAGGTACTTCTATTCCCTGTATAATTTCTGCATCTCTGTAGAAATCTCTTGTGAATTCATTGCTGTATACAATAGGCTTGTATCCTTCTGCATCAGCATTCGCATTTCCAGCTGTGCCGTATGCTCCTGATGTCGCATAATAACACAAATGGTCATGATTATCTACACTTCTTTCTGCAGGTGTATTTATCCAAGTGTCTATATCACAATCAGTTGAGAAAGTTGCTCCTGGTAATATTCCAGCTCCTAAAGCAGCCTGTTCTCTTAGATTAAGAGATAACTTCAAGTGATTTGTTGTAGGGCATCTTGCTCCTGATGAAGCAGGGTCGTAAAAGTCTGTTCCTGATATAAACATATCAAGTAAAACTCCACTTCCAGCTTCTGCATCGTTTCCTACTAACATTGTGCTTGAGTAAGCTATGCTTCCTGGTCTGACATCACTGAATGTCATGTCGCCATCTATACTTAATGCTATTACTGGGTTTAAGAACCAATATTCGTTCTCATCCATTATAGCGCTTTGTCCGTCTGTTCCAATTGCTTCGCCTGTTATGAAGTATTCTCCATGCATAGAAGCAGGTGTTTCGACAGTAAAGGTGCAAGTATAGTAGTCCATTGTTTCAGCGTCAAATTCTGTAAGCTGCTCTTCTAAAATTCTTGCATTGCAAGAAGCTTCAAGAGCTTCCCCATCTGTATGGGCATTTTCTCTTACACATTCAACTTCAATATCATTTCCAGTTCCTTGTGTTGGTCCGATTGTTCCAACAACTTCTTGGATTTCTTCAATCTTGTTCTTATCCATAGCAAGAACTCTCCACTGGATTTGTTCTCCCTCAAAAGCGTAGTTATTTACTCTTTCAACAAGCATAGTGCCTGCATTGCTGATTCTTCCAGCTTCAACCGGGTCTTCAAGAACAATTCTTGAATCACACATCCAAATTCTTGGAGCAAATTGTTCTGGTGTTATATCAAGTCCAATACCGCTTCCTATGCTAACTGCGAGGGCTCCTGGAATTACTGATAAAGCTAATAAAGCCATTACTAAAATTCCATATATTGTTTTCATTTTATAAACCTCCTTTCACTTGTTGTATTGCTATAATTGTTATTATAGCAATGAATATGATTTGTTAATACTTTATAATTACGATAGTTTCCCTTTTTCATATAAAAGTTTACACAAAATAGTATTTAAGCATTGTTGCATTTTTGACTATACTTTTTTTTGTTACTTCGATTTGACACTAAAAAATTTAATCCCTTTTTTGACCCGCATAACTTTAAAAACATCTTCCTCTTACTAAAGATAATAAAAGAGGACTAAAATATGAACAGCTTAATAATTTCAATCTCTCTTGGAGCTCTTGGAGGGCTGACAAGAGGAGTAGTTGGCTTGCTAAAAGCCCTGTCAATGAGAAGGCGGGTTCTCTGGGGATACTATCTCATAACCCTTTTAGTTTCAATAATAATCGGCTCCTTCGTAGGAATGATATTTAATTTTGACCCAAGGTTATCCCTATTAGCAGGATATGCAGGAACAGACATACTTGAAGGAATATACAAAAGTTTTGCAGTGCAAAAAGTTTATACTTCAGGAAAAAAATGAACAAATTTAAATATCCCTGTTCATTATAATAAACATGGAAAATATTGCTATAGATTTTGACTCTTTATCAGAAGAAATTCTTACCAGATATGCAGGAGAGTGGGTTGCAATAATAAACGGAGAAGTGATTTGTCATGGCAAATCTTTTAAAGATGTGAATGAATGTTGCAAAACTCTTATCATAAAAAACAAACCATTAATAGGCAAGCTTCCAGAAAATTCTCTTAGTGTCCTTTCTGTATATTAAAATGGTTTTCTCATTCAGATATAAACCTATAAGATTAAAATCAGGAGACATTCTGTATAAGCCCCTAATTCCAATTACAATAGATGAGCAAGAAAAAATAAATGTGATTGGAATACTTGATTCTGGCTCCGATATAACAATAATTCCCAAGGATTTAGCAGATTATTTGCAAATAGAAATTTTAGGAGATAATGAAGTAACAGGATTAGGGAAATCTGTTTTGTCAGCAAAACAGGGAAAAATAAATGTAAAATTTGGGAGAGGGAGAGAAATTTATGCATTTAAAATTCCAGTTTTAATCCCTATCAACGAGGATGTGCCCATAATAATTGGGAGATTAGGATTTTTTAACCAGTTTAAGATAACATTTGTAGAACAAGAAAAAAGAGTAGAATTTAAAAAAGTAGAAAACATTGAGAATATATCACTTAAATAAAAAATGCCAAATAAAAAAATAATAACTATCTCCTTGGACGAAAAAGTATTAAAATCCATAGAAAAAAGAGCAAATAAAAATATGCTATCAGTCCAGCAGCAGATAGAAGACATAATAAGAAGAAGCTGTGTAATGTCAAAAACAAATTCTGCTCCAAAAGAAAAATTAGACGACCCGCTAATTTCAATTTTCTCAAGAAGAAAACATAACCTCAAAAAGAAAAAATAGTGCGGGAGGTAGGACTCGAACCTACGAAGGCACTAAGCCACAGGATTTCGTCCAATGAAGGGTCTTAAGTTTAGCATCTAGATTTTCTCTAGAACCTGCTCGTTTGACCACTCCGAAACCCCCGCATAAAATTTTAATATAATATACACTTATAAATCTTATCTAAACCCTAAAATTTTAAGTCTTTCTTTTAGGCAAGTATTTGGTTGGAGATACCCTTGCTTTTGAAAAACAAGCCATTTAGTTGTATGTTTTGAATTTTTGAATCCTATATTCTTGATGTAGTTTGTTATGTCTTTCTTTCTGTATATCAAAATAGAATAAACTTTGTTTTTATCTTTTTTACCTTTGTAAGGTTTTTTCATTCTAGGGTTAAATCCGAGAAGTTTTAAAGAGTTAAAAACACTTTTTACCAATCTTTTTGATGTTATTCCCAATTTTATCAAAGGCACATTATTAATAGGGTTTTTGCAAGACCTATTCTTATCAAAATAAATGCTCCCATCTGTGTCAAATAGACCTCTTGTAAATCTTTTTATTAAGTATTTTTTTCTTAAAATTTCTTTAGGAATGTCCTGCTCTTTTTTAGAGCCACTCAAAATCCCAAATTTTTTAAAGAAACTAACAACCTCTTTATCAAAAATATAAACTCCATAAACTCCCGTAGAGTAATACTCTTTATAATGTGCTTGTTTTTTATTTAGGGGGAAAAGAACTTTTTTATTGAGGAGTTTAGAAACCCACACATCATGATACTCTTTTTCTTCATTTATATCTCCACCTAAATAGTACATTGAGTATCTTTTATTTACGCTTATACATCCATCGCCAATGTGTATGCCTAGAAGTTCTGCCATATCACCATCTATTTTCATATAAGCAAGAAGTTTTTAAGATATTTATATTTTTGTGTGTAACAATTCAACTCTTAAGAAAAAATCTATTTAAAAAATCTTCTGTTTTCTATATCCTAATAAAATTGTCTTAGAAGTAAAATTTTATTCACAAAGTTGGCATAATGGCAAATCTTGCGTTTGGGGGTTATCTGCCCTGCAAAAGTTATTGTAATCCTCTTCACAAAATGTTTGTATTGTGTCATATTTAGAATTTTCTCCATTTTTGCAATCTTGCACACAATTGCAAGCATTTTCTGTCTCTTCACACACTCCATTTCCGCAATTTATACAAGTGTCTACTGGACTTCCAGCTAAAAGAGAAGTTTCATAGCATTTGCTTCCTATAGATACACTGGTATCCATACCAGATGCCCAAGAGGTTAGCCCTTCACAGCATTTTTCTGGATATTCCTCATAAATACTTGAAACTTGTTCTCCAATTTTCCCGCAATTTGCTGAATTATTTCCCGAATAAAAATATACTGCTAAAACTGCAATAACCACAATTACAACAATTCCTGTAACTAATCCCCTTTTCATAGTAATGTAATAATCTCTAACTTTATAAATCTTATTTAAATCAAGTTGTTGAATCGCAATCTACATCCTGACTAATTATAGAATTATCACAGACCAGAATTTTTCCATCTTCCTGAATAAACGGCTGTATTGATATTTTCACAATGTCATTAACATCTTCATTATAATATAATTTTAGAACCTCTCCTCTTCCAGGGCTTACTCCATTTATTCCTCCAATACTTATTTCTGTGTCCCCATCGCTTTCTATAATTGTGTCTCCATTTGCATCCTTCCTTTCTATAGCCCTTGTTAGCTCACTAACTCTCTCGCTGTTTGTAGCTTTTGCAAAGATTCCCCTTATATTAAACAACCCATTATTTTTAATTTTTAATGATATGGTATTATCTGTATTATCACATACATACTCCTCAATCATAATAGAAACACTATCCGGACAGGTTGCTGTTTGTTTTAAAATTCTGTCTTTCATCCATCCATAAACTAGCACACTTAAGGTTATTGCAATTACCACAAGAAGAACATATCCCACCACTTCTGACAATCCTCTTTTATTTCTCATTTATATTCAAATAAAAACTCTTTTATAAACTTTTCTTAAATCAGTGAGTTAGCGGACCCATATCTATAACTAAATCTTTAATCCCAGAACAGCTTTTTGAATCAACTTCAATATAATCTATATCTTTTAACTGCACAAAACCATCTGTATTACTTGTATACTGTTTTTGCAGGCATTCCCCTGCTTTTAATTCCAAGTCTTCTTTAATAACGCTACCTTTTCTGAACTTTACTATCAGTTTTACCTCTTCATCTTTGTTTGAATAAAGGCAGAAATTTGCCCCCTTAAGCTGGTCAATAGTTACTCTTCCAGTAGATTTTATCTCAAGATTTAAATCAGAACAAAATACTTTTAATTCTTGTTCTGCTTTCTCTTTCTCTTTTGCTCCATTATAAAAATTTATTAGGCTTATTGCCAACACAATCACACATATAATTAATACTCCATTTATAACAAGATTAATATGTTTTTTTGCTTTTTCCATATTCCTTATTATACTCCTGCTATATAAACCTTTTCAGCAAGCTTCAGGCAGGGATTGAACCTGCGACCCCTGCTTTACGAAAGCAGTGCTCTGCCAGCTGAGTTACTGAAGCACAAATTCCGTATATTTTAATTATGTTTTATATTTTGTGTAAAGACTTAACCTCTTTATTAATTATAGTGCTATTATATAGTAGTCACAAAACGAAAGCTTTATAAACTCCAAATGTGTTACTATTATATAAATACAAAAGGAGCAATAATAACATGGCAACTGAAAATTCAAGAGATTACGAAAGGGTAAGTATCCCTGATGCTGGAGAACTAGCATCAATAGCAGAGACACTAGGATTTTCACCAGAACATCTGGAAATAGCTAATGTTAATCATCAATATGATGGAAAGGTAGAAGATTTAAGAAAATTGAGAGCTTATTGGGAAAAAAGCAAACCGGTTAATACTCCAACACCCACACCAAGAAAAAGTTTAAGAGAAAGACTGTTAGAAAAAAATCCTGCTCAACTGCCTCCTAACATAGTTAATTACACTAAACCATAATACTTCCCTCCTTTTCAAAGTAGTTTGAAATTCTATTCATTGCTTCTCTAACAGATTTAAAATTGCTATTCTGCAAAACATCTCTTGAAACAAAACCAAAAACTCTTTCAATCTTGTTCAAGAAA
>JACPLT010000009.1 GCA_016186365.1 Candidatus Pacearchaeota archaeon
AAAGAAGCTGCAGGATGATTATATGAATAAGAAAAAGATTGAGACTAGGGTTTACCAGAATATGCTGAAGAGCTATGCGTCAAGATTATCAGAAGTGGAGGAGAGCATTGCGTTTATAGATGCACAGGAAGCTTTAAAAAAAGCTTCTTCGTAAGGATAACATGAAAAAACTGAGGTTTTTGCCTCATTAAATTTTATAATAAGGAGAAAAAAATTTAAGATACAGAAAACTGATATTTTCTACCTCATTAAATTTTATAATAAGGAGAAAAAAATTTAAGATGGAAAAAGAGGATAATTTGGGAAGAATAGTAGGGATTTTTATAGTATTTTTTAGTTTGCTCTTTATTATTTTTTCAAGCAATGCTTATGCAGAAACATCCAACAACAATGTTTCTCTGGAAAAACAGGCAGTTGTTTGTTTGAATGAGTCGGCTCAGATAATTGAAGAGATGAGAGCAGAGGGGTTTAATGTGATAAGAGTTAATGATTCATTTATTCAGGCTCAAAATTCATTCAGTGTTCAGATGTCATTGAAAGAAAAGAATAAAAGCCATGATTTTTCTTTGGTTCTGCCTTATTGCAAGGAAATTGAAGATATAAAAGATATTGCAATATCTTCTTTGGATGAATTGACTGCACTTAAAAAATTTTATAATGATTCTGTTGTTGAAGGAATGAATACTACTAGTGTCGATAAGTTGATTATAAATATAGAAGAAGAGATTAAAAATGAGAGATATGAGCAGGTTAAAGCTTTAGTTGACCAGGCTTATCAAGAATTAATCAACATACAATCTTCCTACACTACTTTAAATTTATTTTATGAATCTACTACTCGAAGTCTTAAGATTTTTTTATATAAAAACTGGATTATTATTTTGTCTATACTTGTTATCTTAGCAATATTTTTATTTATTTATAAAAGGAATATAACAAGATGGATGATAAAAAGAAAAATAAACAAGCTGGAACTTAGAAAAAAAACTCTAAAGGGATTAATTGTTCAGGCTCAAGAGGGTTATTTTGAGAAGGGAACACTTTCAGAGGCAAACTATAATATCAGAATAAACAAATTTGCAGAACTTGTGAGAGATATAGACAGACAGATTCCTTTGCTGATGGAGGAGTTATCGAGGGTAGGAGGAAATAAAGATGAGCTCTTTGGAAAAGAAAAAAGAAAAATACGCTAAAATGTCAAAAAAAGAGAAGAAAAACTTTCTCTCTATGGATATGATTGAAAGAATTATAAGAGTCGAGCAAAAAGTGTCTTCTAAATTTAATAAATGTGTTCCGTATAACGAGACAGAATATTACAAAAGTTTGAGGGAAGAAGATAAAAAAAGTTTTGATAAATATGTGTCTAAAAATCATAGGGGAAAGAAAATCTTATTGTTTTTTGCTGTTTTGGCTTCTTTATTCCTTATTTTTAATTTAAATTTTACCGGAGAGGCAATTAAAAATGTAAATTCAAGTGATAATACAAAGATTATTGGAATTGTTTTAATAATATTGATTGGCACTATCTGCTTTTTGTATGCTCTTTCTAAAAGAAGAAGAGCTGAAAGAATAGACAGTCATTTTATGGTTATTGAAAATTTGTTTTCTAAAAAAAAGTTTAAAAAATGTTAAGTAAACCCTATAAATTCGCATCCCTTGAACTGCATGTTATTGACAGAGAATTTTATTTGTTCTCCCTCAATAAATAGGGGAGAAAAATCAAATTTCTGCTATAGACAATTTGGGTAATTTGTTACCTTTTGTCCCAAATTCTCTACGTCAGAAATCTCCGATTTCTGAGCGCTGTCAGAAATTTATAATTTCTGAAGTCTGGAGAATTAGACGCAGGATTGGTTAATTAACCTAATTCTCCATATACTACAAATTCAAAACTAGACGAGGGATGTCAAGTCTTATTCTTTAGTTAACAAAACAAAGCTTTTTAAATAAGAGTTTCATTATTCAGAAATGCAAAAAGAGGTAGAATCATTCATAAAGACTGGAATTTCTGGGTTTGATAATCTAATTGACAGGGGTATTCCTCAAGGAAGCTCGGTTTTAGTTGAGGGTGGACCTGGAAGCGGGAAAACAATATTTTGTCTTACTCTTGCGAGGCATATGTGCGAGCAGGGAAAAAAAGTTTTATACATGAGTTTTGAAGAGCCGGAATATAGGTTAAGAAATCATCTTGAAACATTCGGGACAGATGTTGAGAAATTTGAAAAGAAAAAATTATTGTTTGTCAAAAGATTTAATGCTTTAGATATTGCGAGAAGCGTTGAAGCGTTATTATCTGAAGCTAAAAAGGAGCTTTTAATTGATGTTCAGCCGGTTTTAATTCCGCAAGATTTACAGCCAGACATAGTTTTAATTGACTCACTCTCTTCTATTTCATCTGCGTTCTCTGGAGAGGAGTCAAGGTTTAGAATTTATATGGAGCAGTTGTTTAGGTATTTGGAAAGCCATAATATCACCTCTTTTTTAATCAGGGAGACTGCAAATCCAACTCATGTAGGGCATAGTTTTGTTGAAAAAGGAGAGGCGGTTTCTTTTCTTTCTGATGGAATTATAGTATTATATAATGTCTTCCATAAAGATGGAAATAGAAGAAGAGCATTAGAAATATTGAAAATGAGGGGAACAGAGATAGACAGAAAGATAGTTGAATGTGACATTTTAAAGAAAAAGGGAATTATAATTTATCCTAATAAGGTTTTGAGAGGGGATTATATTCTTACTTAATAAAAACCTTTATTTTTCTTTGCAACTTTTATTTATAGTGTTAAGTAAACTTTGTAAGGTTAGCCTCCCCACGGATTGAATATTATTCACAGAGAATTTGATTTTTTCCCCTCAATAAATAGGGGGAAACAAATCAAATTTCTGCTATATTATCAACTCAATATTAGACAGAAGAGGTCAAGTTTGATTGTTTACTTAACACATCAATAAGATTTATATAGGCAAATATATACTAATGTTTAATAGTATTGATATATTTAGTATTAAATATTAATGTTTAATATTAATGTTTAATATTATTATTAAACAATAGTGTATACAAAATGCCAAAGGTAGAAAGAGTTATTGAAGAGGTAAAGGATATTCTGAAGAAAGATAATCGGGGATTGACTATACAAGAGATTTCCAAGCTGACTGGAGTTTCCAGGATTACTGCAATGGTGGCTTTAGCCCGGCTTGAGGGGCAGAATTCAATTGATGTTAGGATTATTGGAAATTGCAAACTGCATTATTTAAAGGAGGTGAGAAAATCGAAACTTTAAAATCCAGAAAATCTGAGATTTTCTCACTCGTTAAATTTTACAAAATGAAAAAAGAAAATTTAAAATACAGAAATTTGAAAATTTCTGTTTTGTCGGAAATCAGAGATTTCCGTGCACTATCAGGAATAAGAGGTATTCCTGAAGCTTTCGTTCCGGAGGAACTTCAAGATGGGAAAAAGAAAAATTAATCTGACAAACTTGTTTGTATTGTTTGGAATAATAGCAGTCAGTATTGCTTTTGCATTTCCTGATTTGAATATAACTTATTCGAGTTTTGCTAATGACAGCTATACTAGAAATAGGAATATTGAAATAAACCTATCAATGATTAGCGTTAATTCTCTTTCCAATTTCACTTATAACTGGAATGGAACTAATTATACTTATTATAATAACTCGCTTTTATTGATGATGAATTTTGACAATATTTCTGTATTGGGAGATAATGCTACTACTGCTGTTGATGTTTCTAAATATGGGAATAACGGGACATTTATAGAAGGTGGAGGTCCTAAATGGAATTGCACCTCTGGGAAATATGGTTGTGGATTAGATTTTGACGGCAGTAATGATGACTTGCAAATTTTGGGTACATTCTGGGATTATTTTCCGGATAATGGGACTATGTCTGTCTGGGCTTATTCAAGAGCAGTTGGAGCAATAAATGGGGAAATTGTCAATAAATTCAATAATGATAATGCGGACCAGTATGGAGTTGCATGGGGTGCGAATAATGCTATTTGGTATTATCTTTACCATATCTGCGGGGCAGGCTCAGCAGATTATACTATCACTTCAAATGTTCTTAATTTTAGTCAGTGGTATTATATTACTACCACTTGGGGGGGCTCTGGTCAAAAATTATACATTAATGGAGTATTGGTGAATTCCAGCTCTTATAATGGGTCAATGTGCTCGGGCAGTTATGCAGATTTTACAATGGGCACTAACTCTTATCCTTCATTAAGAGCAAATCCTGATAGGCATTTTAACGGGCTATTGGACGAATTAAGAATATGGAATAGAAGTCTGACTGGAGATGAAATTTATCAGCATTATATTTCTAGTTTGAATAAATATGATGGGCAAAACTGGAGTTTTTATATTAATCAGAGCAAGAATGCTACTACTTTGTTAGATGAAGGAAGATATACATATTATGCGTTTATCCAGAATATTTCGGGAGTTGCTAATATGACTAGGGTTAGGAGTTTTATTGTGGATACTATTTATCCTGAAATAAATTTTACAACTTCAAGTCATGTTAATAATTCCAACTTAAACAGCTCTTCTTTATTTTTGAATATGTCATTGAATGATACTAACCCTGTTGAAAGTTTTGTTGATTTGAATAACTCTTTAGCTTTATGGCTTAGAATGAATAATGAAACAGATTTTAACTCCACTTCTAATGTATCGAGTATAACTGATTATTCTGGGAATAGTTATAATGGGAGTGTTCAGCCGCAATATTGGACTGAAAATGGCAAGGTTGGAAATGCTCTTAATTTTGATGGCAACAGCATAGATGTTGATTCTGACTATGTTTTAGCTTATGATAATTCTTCTTTAAAACCTGCTAACCTTTCTCTTTCAGTATGGCTGAAATTAGATGTGGCTTTAAAATCGCAGCCAACTGCTTATCCTTTAGTTTTGGATAAATATAATCCTACTTCTGGAACTATTGGAGGTTATGGAATATTATTACAAAAAACAGAAAATGTGCTAACATTCAGAGTTGCTAATTGCACTGTGACAGGATGTTTGCAAGACTTAAGTGTTTCTGGAGCGAATGCAACTTTAGGAATTGGCTGGCATATGTTATCTATAGCTTATAATCAGACTGATGGGAATTTTTCCGCTTATATTGATGGGGTAATAGTTAATTCTTCTATTGTTTCGGGGGGATTGACGCATACAACTGAAAATTTGTGGCTAGGAAAGTATTCTACTATTGCTTATGGCGTGGATGGAAGTTTTGATGAGTTTCATATTTGGAATCAGAGTTTGACAGGAGGAGATATGATTAATTTATTTAACAGAGAAAATTCCAGTTTGAATAATAATATCAGCTCGGGATTGGTTTTAGACTGGCATTTGAATGAGAGCGGAGGATATATTGCGAGTGATTCTTCAGGATTAAGAAATAAGGGCTATCTAGTTAATTTTAACAGACCAACCAGAGTTTCTGGGAGATTTGGAGAGGCATATTATTTTAATGGGTTGGGAGATTATATCAGAGTTACAGATGATAACTCTTTAAGCAGGTTTTCCAATCTTTCTCTGACTGGAAGGACATTTAATGTCTGGGCGAATGTTCCAACTACTCAAAATTATGCAACTCTTTTAGGAAGCGTTTATTCAATTAATCTTAATAGCTTGTTTGCAGGAGGATTTTTATTTCAGGTTGAAAATAATGAACTGGCTTTTAGAGTTTGGGACCCAGTAGGCACGACTAGCAGCAAATATTGTATGAATATTGTTCCTGCAAATACCTGGACAATGTTTACTGCTGTAACTTTCCCTGCAAATGGGAGTTTAATTAATGTCAGTTTATATAAAGATGGAGTTTTATGCACTAACAATTTGACTAATTATTCTTCTGCGAAAGGTTCAAGTGTTAGAGATTTATTCATTGGAAGCGATACTATTAACACAGCAAGATCTAATCTGTTATCTGGGGGGATGCTTGACGAGGTTCTTATTTTAAAGAGAGCTTTATCCTCATCAGAAGTTCTGGCTTTATATGCAAATAATACTAATTATTATTTTATTGATAATATAACTGGATTGGATGATTTTAATAACTATACTTATAAGGCTTATGTTCAGGATATGGCTGGAAATGTGAATAATACAGAATTGAGAAGTTTTGGCATTAACCAGACTCCTGTGATTAGTTTTGTCAGCCCTTCTGAAATTTCTGGGAGCTATCTTAACAGAAATTCTATTTCTGTTAATGTTTCTGTTGTGGATAATAATATTAAGAATATAACTATCCAAATTTTTAATTCTTCTAAAACTGAAATAAATAAGTCAAATTCAACCAGCTCTCCTTTATTTGTTAATTTTACAGGTTTAGCGGATGGAGTATATTATTTTAATTCCACTAGTTATGACAATTATGGAAATATTAATTCAACTGAAACTAGGAATGTTACAACTGACAGCGTTATTCCTGATATTAATTTTACCAGTCCAACTCCTGCGAATACTTCTTTTTCTAATAATATTATTGTGAATGTTTCTGTTTCAGACGGAAATAATATTTCCAGTTTTATTGACTGGAATAATAGTTTAGTTATGTGGATGAGGATGGATGAGCGAAAGAATGCAACTTATATCTATGATAATTCGAGTTATGGGAATAATGGAACTGTTTCAGGAGCGAGTTATAATTCTTCAGGAAAATTCGGCGGGGCTTATGAGTTTGACGGGATTAATGATGCAATTAATATAACTGATTCTAATTCTTTAGATTTAACTAGCGGAAGATTTACACTTTCTGCATGGATATATTTGAAATCTTTTGTGAATTATGGATGTATTTTGTTAAAAGGAACAACTTCTGGTGCTAGTGGACAGCAGTATTCTTTTGATTTAAGCTCAACTGGAAGAAATTTGAGACTTCTTCTTTCTGATGGAGCATATTCTAATGCTCCGAGTGGAGCAACCAACTTAAATTTGAACACATGGTATAACATAGTAGCAATTGCAAATGGAACTGATTATTTAGTTTATCTTAATGGAGTAAAAGATGGAAATGCCACACAAAACAAAAATCCTCAAAATAGTGCAGGAATTCTTCAGATAGGTAATACTATTGATGGTGCAGCAGGGTTTTTCAACGGCTCAATCGACGATGTAATAATATTCAACAGAGTGTTATCAGCAAATGAAATTTATGCACTTTATGCAAACCAGACTTCAAGGTATTTAATTGTTAATCTTACTAATAATACTAATGGAAATTATACTTACAAAGCTTATGTTCAGGACATTGCTGGAAATGTGAATAACACTGAACTGAGATATGTTACTCTTGATTTGGTTAATCCAAACGGAACTTTGCTTTCTCCTAGCAACAATAGTCATGCTGGAAATGGAACACAAAATTATACTGCTAATTTTTCAGACAATACGGGACTGAAAAATGCAACACTTTATATTTATAATCAATCAAACAGCTTGATTAATCAGACTAATTTTACATTTTCAGGCAATCCTATTGCTTATACTTTGGGAGTGGTAGTTCAGCTGGTTGATGGAATTTATAATTGGTTTTACAATATATTTGACTTGGCTGGGAATATTTTTACCAGTACTAATAACACTATAACAATTGATACGACTTATTCTTTGATTGATTTTGATTCTTCGAGTGCTGGAAATAATTCTGCTAAGAATAACGAATTTAAAATAAATGTCTCAATAGGAGAATTGAATCTTCTTAATTTAAGCTATAACTGGAATGGGACAGAGTATAGAGTTTATGATGATTCTTTAGTTTTAATGATGAATTTTGAGAATTTGTCTTCTTTGGGAGAGAATTCCAGTCATGTTGTTGATAGTTCCAGATATGGGAATAATGGGAGTATTTCAGGAGCGAGTTATAATTCTTCTGGAAAATATGGGGGAGACTATCAGTTTGACGGAGTAAATGATTTTATTAATGTCAGCAATATACAAAATATTACTCTTAAGAATGAATTTTCTATATCTGCCTGGATAAAGCCCAATACCTATGCTTGGGGAGGAATAGTTGGAATGGGAAGTGATAATGCCGGAGCACATACGATTAGATTAATGAGGAGTTCGTGGGGAGCAATCCAACTTTCTATACAAGCAACAGGGGGGCATTTTAATATGTATAGTGATGGAAACGATACTAATCCTTTGACTAATATTACTCCTGCAAATCAGTGGAATTTTGTGATGATTACTTATAATGGAACTGGGCAGGGGGTAATTTATGTAAATGGAAATATGTCTGCAAACAGTACTGGAAAGGGAAACACTTCTTCTGGATATGATATTTTTATAGGCAGAGGCGAGATAAGCCCTGGAGAATTTTTTAATGGAACAATTGATGAGGTAAGAATATGGAATAGAAGTTTGACTTCTGGAGAGGCAAATTTTACATATCGCTCTAGTTTACAGAAGTATAATCAGTCAGGATGGATATTAGAGATAAATCAGACAGATTTAGCAGGAGGACAAACCTACAATTATAATTTGACTGCTGTAGACCGGGCTGGAAATAAAAATTCAAGTGTTACAAGAACAATACTGGGAAATAGTGCTCCAGCTTTAGTTTGGATGAGTTATTCTCCTAATTCAACTGATGAACTTGATTCTGGAAAAACTGTAATTGTCCGCGTGAATATAACGGATTTAGAAAGCAATCTGGATTCTGCAATATTACAATGGAGAGCAATAAATGCAACAAGCTGGAGCAATGTTACAATGAGCAATACTACTGGAAGGGGAATTTATAATAACTTGCTGAATGGAAGCTTTATTCCTTTATATCCTAATAATTACAGTATGAGAGTTTGGTTTAATGATTCTTTGATATTATCGAATGAAACTGGATTGACGAATATCTCTGCTGAATGGGATTGCAGCTGGATTGTTTTAGATAATGATTTAAGTGCAACAGCGGGCTGGGATATAAACAAAAATATCGGGAGCATATTAATAAATAATACAGGAGATAGCGCTTATTCAACGAGCAACTGCTCGCTTGATTTCAGATTGACTTATAATCTGGCTGAAGGAAGAGTGTATATTGATGGGGATTATATTAAACCTTCAAATACATATACGCTGTCTGCAAATAATACAAGAAATATTACTCTTAATGCAACCTACCAGACTGAAGTAAATGAAGAAGCGGTTACAATTAATGTAAGTGAGATTTCTTCCCGCTCATCAACATCCTTGAGAGGAGTAAATGCAACACTAATAACAACGTCTGGAGGTCCATACTTATACGAGCAGATTGAAAGCTCATACACCAGCTTGAATTTAACCAAGCAAAATTTCTCTCTATCAAGTTATATGAGAAATGTAGTTGGAGATGACACAGCAAATAATACTGCGTATAATGTAAGCTTTAACTGGACATTGCCGTCTTCATTTTTAATTAAAGACGGAAACTTAACACTATTATTTGACAATATTTCAAACAGCAGTCTGATATATAATAAGCTGAATATCAGCTTTAATGCAACTAACTTAGCAGGAATGACTTCTGGAACAATAACTTTGTATAGTTATGTTCGAGGATATAATTTATCAGGAAGCCTGATTAATCATTCTGGAGGAAGAGTAATGCTGACTGAAACAAGAACTATCAGCTTGTTATGCTATAATGAAACTGATGGAGTATGTGTAACAAGCTGCGGATATTTGTTAGATAGTGATTGCGAGCAGGCTTCAAGCACGACAACAACTGTTGTCAGCGGTGGAGGAGGCGGTGGAGGAATTTTAACTAAATATGATAAGTCAGAGGCAACTTATGAAATAATAAGAGGAGAACAGTCTGAATTTGATATTGATATTAAAAATAAATATCCGGGAGCAATGAAGAAGGTAAAGATAGACGTATCTGGAATTAATTCAAAGTATATTGAATTAATTCCGAGTGAATTTGATGAAATTCCTGAAAAAGAATCAAGAAAGATAAAAGTAAGAATCAACGCTCCAAGTTATTTCAATGAAGGCAAGAATGAATTGATATTTGATATAACTGCTGAACTGGATATTAATGGAAGCATTGCAGAGGTAGAAGAAAAGAAGTATATTACTTTATTTATAATTGAAGCAAGCAGGGAAAGCATATTAAAAATGATTAATGAATCAAAAGAGATTGCAGAGAAAATGAGCTATCATAATATGTCAACTAAGGAAGTGATGAAGCTTATTGAAGAACAAGCAAGCTGGCTTGAGGAATATAAATATTCAAACATAAGAGAGAATTATGAAAAGATAAAGAAGATAAGAGATGAGGCATTTAACTCTTTAGATATTATTAATGAGCTGTATGAGAAAATAAAACAGGCAGAGAAAAATGGAATTTCTGTAATTGAAACCAAGAAGTTATTGTATATCGGAGAGACGGCATTTAACAGAGGAGATTTTACACTTTCTTTAGAAAGACTGAAAGAGGCAAAATTAACTTATGCTTTGGAAGTTAAAGGCGAGTTAAATTTAGTTTATACAATTAAGAATCATCCGCTTGAGACATTTGGGATTTTATTGGGGGCAGGATTCTTAACTATGAGCTCGTCTTTATTATTGAGATATAGACTGTATAAAAGAAAATTAAGAAGTTTGGATGAAGAGGAGAGATTATTGCTAGAGTTGATGAAAGTTGTTCAGAGAGAGTGCTTTGAGAAAAAGATGATGTCTATGGAAGAGTATGAGCAGGCGATGTCACAATATGAAAATAGGCTGAGCGAGGCAATTGAAGAGAAGATTGAAACTGAAACAAAAATAAGAAGTATGCTGAAGATTAAGGGAAGACAGCACGCATTATTCGAGGAGAAAACAAGACTGACTGAAATAATAAAGAAGCTGCAGGATGATTATATGAATAAGAAAAAGATTGAGACTAGGGTTTACCAGAATATGCTGAAGAGCTATGCGTCAAGATTATCAGAAGTGGAGGAGAGCATTGCGTTTATAGATGCACAGGAAGCTTTAAAAAAAATAACAAAAGTATTTAAATTGGAGATGTCTATAAATATAGACTTAAGTCTATAAAATGGGACAAAATGATACAACTAAGATATTAGAACTATTTTATGAATATCCTGAAAGGGAGTTCACTATAAGAGAGATGGCCAAGCTAACAGGCATTCCTAGGGCGACCACGCATATGGTTCTCATGAAACTTAAAAAAAATAAAGTTATCACTAAAAATATTTCTGCAAATAAAGATTTGTTGTTTGCCACTAAAAAAATTAACTTTTTTGTTGAAAATATAGTATCTTCTGGGCTGATAGATGAGTTGATAAACAAGCTGAATCCTTCTTGTATTATTCTTTTTGGTAGTATAAGAAAAGGAGAGTCTGTTAAAGAAAGTGACATTGACATATTTGTTGAATCTAGTGTTAAAAGAAGTATTAACTTAAAAAATTTCGAAAAAAGATTAAAACATAAAATTCAAATTTTTGTTGAAAATGATATACATAAATTGCCACCCAATCTTTTTAATAATGTTGTTAATGGAATTAAACTTTATGGGAGCTTTAAGATAAAATGAATCAAGATGCAGATATAATGGGTTGGGGGGAATGTGAGAAAAAGTTTATCAGAAAAGTTGAAATTGATGAAGAAAGGATTAAATCAATTGTTAAAAAGGCAATGGACAGATTGAAAAGAGCTAGAAATACTAAAATAAATTTGGAAAGTGTTTCATTTATTGTAGAAGATTATTATGAAGTAATTAAAGAGCTTCTTGTAGCATATATGTTGAAATATGGCATGAGGTCTAAAAATCACCAGTGTTTGATAAGCTTTTTTTACAAAAATAATAAAGATTATGAACAAGAAACAATTATCATATCTCAAATGTCTTTTTTTAGGAATAGGCTGGATTATTATGGGGAAGATATTCCCATGGAGTTTTATTCTAAAAACAAAGACGATTTTGAAAGAATAATAAACTTAATACTCAAGTTGATAGAAGGAGCACAAAAATCATGAAAGTAGATGAAATTTTTAACAAGTATGGAAAGAAGCTAGATAGTGCTGTGAAAACAGAAAAAGTTGAAGTCGGAGATTTCAGCAGAGATTATCTGGGGTTTAAGAAAGATATGATGCCCTCTCTTTCAAAATATGAAATTTTGTGCAAAAATCTTGGAGGAATAATTAATCTCAAAATTGCCAAGAAAGATTCTGACAAAATACAGAAAAATTTAGAAACTGCTCATCTTGATGTTTCTCCAAGCCAGGCAGTATCTTTGGCGTTTTTTTCTTTTTTGGCTTCTTTTTTCCTTGCGATAATGATATCCTTTTTATTCTATCTTTTAAGCGGAGGATTTTCTTTTATTTTATTCTTTCTTCTGACAATCGCTTCTGGATTTATTTTTTATTATTTTTATTCCATGCCTGCGAGACTGGCTAATTCATGGAGATTAAAGGCGAGCTCTCAAATGGTTCCGTGTATATTATATACTGTGGCATATATGAAGCATACAAGCAATATGGAGAGGGCTATTGCGTTTTCAGCTCAGCATTTATCTCCTCCGCTATCTTTAGATTTAAGAAAGGTTTTTTGGGATGTAGAAACTGGAAGATACAGCAATGTTAAGGATTCTCTGGATAATTATCTTGAAAAATGGAGAGAGACTAATATAGAGTTTGTTGAAGCATTTCATCTGATAGAGAGCAGTTTATACGAGCCGAGCGAGGAGAGAAGAATACAGATTTTGGAGAGAGCATTGCAGGTAATTCTTGACGGGGTTTATGAAAAAATGTTAGGGTATTCAAGAGAGATAAGAAGCCCTTTGACTAATCTCTATATGCTTGGAATAGTTCTTCCTACACTGGCTATCGCTTTATTGCCATTAGCATCAACTCTTCTTGGGGGAATTTTAAAGAGCTATCATGTTTTTATTCTGTTTAATATTGTTATTCCTTTTTTTGTTTTTTATATGACTTCACAAGTATTATTGAAAAGACCTGGGGGATATGGGGAGTCAGATATTCTTGAGTTAAATCCCGAATATAACAAGTTTAAAAGCAGGAAGCCATATTTAACTGCACTTTTGATTTTGATACCTTTTTTAATTATTGGGGTTTTGCCGTTTTTGCTTCAGACAGGAATAGCAGAAGTTATAGGAATAGAGAGAGATTTAACTTTTAATCAGTTAGGATTAAGCTTTTTAGGGGAGAGTAAGTTATTTGATTTTATAAGCGAGGGCGGGAAAACTTTCGGGCCTTTTGGTTTTTTTGCTGTTTTGCTTAGCTTGTTTATTCCTTTAGGTATAGCTTTATTTTTTAGCTATGCTTATCAATCAAAAACAAAAGATATTATCAAGACGAGGGATGACAGCAAGAATCTTGAGAAAGAGTTTACTAACAGCTTGTTTCAGCTTGGAAATAGATTGGGAGATGGGATGCCTGCGGAAATTGCTTTTGCTCATATAGCTTCTTCTACAAGAGGGCAGGTTACTGAAGGATTTTTTATGACTGTAAATACAAATATACAACAGCTGGGAATGAGTGTGGAGCAGGCGATATTCAATCCTAAGAGAGGGGCGATTATCTATTACCCTTCTGCACTTATTTCTACGAGCATGAAAATTTTAGTTGAGAGCGTGAAGAAGGGGCTGCAAATTGCTGCGAGAAGCTTAATGAGCATTTCTGAATATGTGAAAAATATGCAGAAGATTAATGAGAGAGTGAGAGATTTGCTGGCTGAAGTTGTTTCTGACATGAAGAGTAATATGGTTTTTCTTGCGCCTTTGATGGCTGGGATAGTTGTGGGGCTGGCTACGATGATAACTGTTATTCTTGGAAAGCTGAAAACACTGATGGATATAGAGGGGGCGGATGTTTCTGTTATCGGGAATTTGCAGAGCGTGATTGAGATATTTGACTTAACAAACATGATATCTCCTTACTTTTTGCAGTTAGCTATTGGGATATATCTGATTGAGATAACTTTTATTTTGTCTTCTACACTTGTCAAGGTTGATGCTGGGGATGACAGATTGAAAGAGGTTTATGAGACAGGAAAGAATTTGAAGAGGGGGATAATTATTTATTTTATTGTTGCTTTTGTTTCAATTGCGGCATTAACATTAGTTGCGAGCGTGGCTTTGGGGGGGCTTTCGGGATGATAAATAGATAGGTTTAAATTTATCTTTGAGGTAGTGTGAATATGACTGATAAAAGAGGAGATATTGAGCTGGATGAACTGGGGAAGTGGATACTTGTGGTTTTAGCATTTGTTTTGCTTGTGATAGGGGCATTTATTATCTCTGGCAAAGGCGAGGCGGCTATTCAATATATAAAAAATTTTATTAAATTTGGAAGATGAAAAAATTTGAAAATTTTTACCTCTCTCGTTCCGGAGGAACTTCAAGATGAAGAAAACTGATATTTTCAGTATCATTAAATTTTATGAGGGGAGATAAAAAATTTAAGATGACTCAACAATTATCTACTGCTAAGCTTATTGGGATTGTGATATTAGTGATAGTCTTGACTGTTGCTTTTATTGCCATTTTTAAGTATGATTTTTTTTCATTTATTAAAGAGTGGCCATTATTCAAAAGTCTTTTTGGAACTGGAAATGGAGAACCCATTAATTCTGGGGATGCAGTTCTATTATCTCAAAAAATAGATAATGGCGTTTTTAAGATTACTAATCAAAATGGAAAGATAGTTATAGAAGCTAAAGAGAATATAGAATGCATTAATTCTAAAACTAATCCTGTTCAGATAAAATTCAAAAGATTTTGGCGAGATAGTGCTTATGTTGATTTTGTGTGGGATGCGAGTTTAGATAGGGTTTTAGCAAGAAGCAAGGGTAAAGATGTATGGAGAGACGATAAGTGGTTTGATGGTAAAACCTTAAATCAGATTAAGCTATATTATCCTAATCTGGATGATGCTAGTTTAGCATTTCTTAAGTATATATTATCTGCAAAAACTTTTCTTCAGTTTAAATTTTTTATCTCTCCTGATTCAAATGAATATTTAGATAAAGATGCATGCATAGTTAATCTTTGTGGTGATGGCGAGTGTTTTAAAATTTTAGAGGCATTAAAAAATGCTGTAACCTGTCCTAAAGAGAGTGAGAGAGAGTTTCGGACAATCAGAGTTGCCCTTGATAATAAAATAACAAAAGACAGGACAAACTATATTTCTAATTGGGGAGAGTCTGGATTATGCAAAACTAAAAAAGTAATTTATGACTGCTATTTTTCCTGCTCAACAGACAGCAGTGGAAAAAATTCATGCTATTATTCGGATAATAAGAAAGAGTGCGTTTTTGTTGAGCAGTCGAGTAATGGCGAGTATTTTGGGAAATTTTGCTATAAAGAGAATGCTGAAAAAGGCAATATCCAGTGTTATAAAGACTGCTTATGTACTTATGATTTTTTAACAGGATATACTATTTATAAGCAAGTGGGAGGAAAACAAAATGTTGAAATTAAAACATAAAAAAGGATGGGTATTAGGAGACCATGTTATAACTATATTATTTGAAATATTAGTTGTTTTAGGATTAGTATATTTAGCAATTTTGCTTTTTGGATTGTATTCTGGCTCACAGAGAAAAGACCAGGCAAGGAGCACTTTAAATGAGGTTACGACAATAATAAGCAAAATGAGCGATAATACTCCTACTAAATATACTATTGTAGGGACAAAGGGTTATGTTATGGCAAGTTTTATTGAAGATAGTTCAAGATATGAGCCAGGAAAAACCCCTTATTTTTTGTGTGTTTGCGAGGCAGGAAAAGATTTAAAATATTGCCAGGATAAAAATTTGTGCAATGAAGCCAGTTTTAATATTGTAAAGACAAAATCTCTTTATAACAGGGAAGGGGGATTTGGACCTGAAATAAAGATTTACGAGCCGTTTGATATTTATTTTTATACTACTCCTGATTTTTATTTTTCTGGAGATAAAAAAACAATTGTTGCTGGAACAAAAGAGGGTATTGAAAAACAGCAGGAAATTCACTGGATGATTAGTGCGCTTGTTTTTTTTGGCTCTTTTGAAGAGATGTCTTATGATATTCTTGTGAGGGGTTCGCAAAATAAAAAAGAAGAGTTTTCTGCACTTATCCGAGATTTTTTTAAAAGAAAAGAGATTAGCAACTTTCTTTTAGAGGTAAGCACTTTTGATGGCATGTCTAATAAAATTTTGGGTGGAACGGGATGCGGCGGTATTGCATCTGATTTTGACCATTTTAATGGAGATTTTGCTGAATTTAGGTATGTTTATGAAGAAAAAAATTTTATTGTGAGGATATGCATATAAGATGATGAAAGATAAAAAAGCACAAGGGGATGAATTGTTAAAGATTGTTTTGGGCATAGTTCTGTTTATAATTTTAGCAGTAGGAATTTATTATCTAATTAAATATCTTGGGAGGGTTTTTTAAGTTGATTAAAAATAAAAAGGGGGTGAGTCTGCAAGAAGCAATGACTGGACTTGGAATTTTGATATTAAGTTTTATTATTCTTTTATTGTTTTATAGATATCTTGATTCCAGAGAGATAATTGATGATGAAGTTTGCCATCAGTCTGCTTTGATTAAAAGCAGTTTTAATTTAGGGCATTATATTGAAGTTGGAAGAGAAACTATCCCGCTAAAATGCAAAGCTAAAAGAATCTGCTTGTTTGATAAAGATAAAAATTGCGGTTTTACTTATAAGGAAGATGTGGAATATGTTGGTGTGAAAAATACAGAGGACATTGCAAAAAATATTGCAGAGAATATGTATCTTGCCTGGGATGTTATCGGAGGAAAGGGGTATTTTCAGCTTTTTAAGAGAGCGAGTGTTTGGCAAAATGACAAGAGAAAAAATTGTGTTGTTTATGCAAGAATAAAAACAAGCAATGAATTTTCTGGCAAAAAAACCGATTTAGATTCTTACTTATTAAGAAGCTCCCCTTCTAAAGTTTCTTATTGGCAGGTTTTTGCAGGATATGGAACAGATGCAACAGGAGTCATTAACTTAAGGAAGTCTACGCCAATTGTTACTTCTTATAAGAATATTGATTTATCTAAAGAGTATTGGGTATTATATGTGGAGATGGAACAGAATCAGGTTCCTGTTTTTGAAAAGCTTCCAGGAGTTTCTGAAACAATAGAATTTACTAGCGATAAGATTAATGAGATGCTGGGATTTAAAAATGAGGAGAATGTATTAAGATTTGTTATTACTCTCCCTTACGAAAATGTAGTAAGTTCAGATTTATGCGATGAATTTTATGGAGTTGTCTAAAATGCAAAAAAGAGCGAGTCTTGTCTTGAGCGAAGTTATTTTTATACTCCTTAATCTCATTTTTTTTATAGGAATGTTTTATTTTATCTATAGAGTGGGAAGCTCTGATAATTTGTATGAACAACAATTTGCCAAAAGAATAGCAATTCTTATCGATCAGGGTAAAACAGGAACTTCTATAGAAATAGATATTAGCGACATGATGAAAAGAGCTGAAAAGAATAAGTTTAATGGAAAAATTATTGAAGTTGATAAGGACAAGAATAAGGTTAAAGCAAAAGTCAATACAATTTCAGGATATGCTGTTGACTTTTTTTCTGATGCGAAAGTTGAAGTCTTGGAGAATAGAGAAAAAAGAGTTTTAATTTTAAATATAATGGAGAAAGAATAGCATGCTTGCAAAATATAAACGCGCTGATGAAATAGTGTCTATGTGGTGGTTTTTTTGTGTTTTAGCTGTGGCGATTTTTATTTCAATAGGTCTTATTATTGTGCATTCTTCCAGAATAGATGTAAGAGAGGTTGAAGCGAAAGTTCTTGCGGACAGAATTGCAGACTGCCTAATTGATATGGGAGAGATTAAATTTGATATTGAAAAAATAAATGAAGAGCTTATACTAAGGGAATGCAAATTTAATCAGAATGTTATTGCAAAAAGTTTTTATGCAGAGATTTATTTTGACAGCAAGGAGATAAGAGCAGGAAATCTGGATTATAGGCAATATTGGGGATTAAACGGAAAGGAATATCCTTCTTGGAGTTATGCTCAGCTTTTTGCTTTGAAAGATGGCAAGAATGTAAATGTTAAAATTTACTCTGCTTCTAATAATGTGGGAGAGAGATTATCATGAAAAATAAAAAAGCAGCATCAGGGATAGGAATTAGCTGGATTTTTGCATTTGTTATTATTTTCTTCTTTTTTGCTGCAATTTACCTTCCAATAAGCTTCTTTTCAGCTGCTAAGAAAGTTGCAACAAGCGGTATTTCAGAAGAGGGAACAAAAATTGCTTTTAGCAATGGAGAGATTGTTTCTATTAATAATTTTTTTCATTTATTGAAATCAAATTCTAATATAAAAATAAAAATTTATGAATGGAAGAATTTATCTCCCTCTTTAGCTTCTTGGGGAGATAAAGATAAGAAAAAAAAGGAAATTATAAATGAAATAGAAAAAACTATTAAGCTGTATGGGGAATGTAACTATTATTTATATTTTTCTTTGAAAGCTCCTTCAGGATTATCCGGGCAGAGTGTGCCTCAAACTGCAATGAGGGGAGCTCCAAGTGTTTCTGGAATATTGGCTCAATATTCTCTTGAGACAGGAAACAACAATCTTGCAAAAGATTTGCCATTAATTCCATTAGATTCTGATATTTATTTTAAATTTTATCTGGGGGAGTGCAAATGATAACTGGAAAAAAAGGAGCAACTCCAATATCTATTTTTTTATTTGTAATGTTCACTTTTTTTATAGGAGGGTATGCTTTATTTGGATTTATCAGCTCTAAAAATAAAACAATTGAAAGTTTCTCTGCCTCTAATTATGAAGATGTTTACGCAAGAGAAGAACTCTTCAACTATTACATATCAGAAGGAAAAAACCCCGAAGATGCCGCGACGATGATTAACGGCAGAGTTATTTCTGGGAATAAAATCGAGATAACCAAGGAATATATGGAAGATGGAAAGAAGAAGATTGCTGTTGTTTATGTCTTTGAGGCGAAGAAAAGCGGGAACAGCATTAGTGCAAATTCTGCTGTTCCTGAAACTTTTATTGAATTTGAGATAAAAAAAGAAAATTCTATCAATGTTATTTATTATAATGAGCAGGAGACAAGATTTTATATTGAAGATAGCAAGATAAAAGAGAAAAACTGCGAGAATAAGGATTTGCCTTTAATTGTAGCTTTAATTGAAAGTGATGGGGCGGTTAAAACTGACAGCTATAGTGTTCCGAGCCAGGAGACAGACGGGGTTTTGAGGTTGAATAATGCAGAAACTAACAGCCTGCTTAGTTCTTCTATAAGGTCAACTATTTATTCTAAAGATGGGAAAATTATAGGGCATGCTGATGAATCAGGAAGAGTTTTTATTTATCTGCCTTCTTCTGATAAAGACAGAAAAACTTGCTTCTCTCTGCAAAAAGGAGAGAGCGATTATGAATATAATATTTTTGAGGATACTACAATTAACAGAATTTTAGTGGGAAAAACTATCCAGAAAGATACTGATTACACTTTTGTATTCAATTCAAATTATCTCTCGCATTCTGCGATAATGGGAAAGTTATCGCAGAAGAAAATAATTAAGCAGGGAGAGAGTTATATTGTGAATTGAAAAATGAGAAAGAAAGATTTAAAAAGGGAAGATAATTATAGTATAAATAAAAGAGATGAAAAATGAAAGGAATTAAAAATAAAAAAGGTGCGGAAATGACTATTGGAACATTAGTCATAATTGTTCTTGCTATAATAGTATTAGTTGTGATTGCTTTAGGCTTCGGAATGGGATGGAGCAATTTATGGAGCAGAATTACTGGTTATTTTTCACCTGTTAATGTTGATGCTGTTAAACAAGCTTGTATTTATGCTTGTACTACTCAAGCTAGTTATGATTGGTGTACGAGAGAGAGAGATATGACTCATGACATTACTTTGAATGGTAAACTTGATAAACAAACTATTAAAATAACATGTGATCAGTGGGCAAATAAAGCAAATGTAAAAACTAAAGCAAATGATTTACCTATACCTATCCCTAGTCAGATTGGTACTTTAGACTCTTGCCCTGCAATAAGTTGCAATCAAGCATAAAATAAAAAATAATCGCCAGATTTAAATACTAATTCTTTTTTATTTTTGTATTATTAATAATATTGATTAATATGCTAATTGGGAAAAGAGGAATGAGAATGAGTAATAAAAATAAAAAAGGGTTCGAGATGGCGATATCTATGCTTGTTGTCATAGTTCTTGGTGTTGTTCTGCTGATTGCGCTCGCGCTTGCCTTTACCGGGGGATGGAAGAAATTTATCAGGACAACTGAATCTTATTCTATGAGCGATATAGATGCACTTGCTAAAATATGCCGGAGCCAGTGCGATATGGCAAATAGCCAGACATTCTGCTGTCAGGAGAGGGAGCTTGGAGGGGAAAAAGAAAAAATAACCTGCCAGGATGAGAGATTGAAAGTTGAATGCGGAATTAATTGTGGGGAGGTTTGTTCGAGCTGATTTTTAGTGATTAGATGGTATTTTTTATTGAATCTTGTTGCAGAAAGATTTATAAATATGTAAGTACATGTAAGAACATAATTATTGGAAAATGAGCGATAGAAAACACATGAACAAAGTGCGAAAGAAGAGAATAGAATCTATTCAAGAACAAATTGAAAAACATGAAGATAAGATCGAAAATGAATGGGGAAGATTAGATACTACCAAGAATTACTGGAAAAAAGAAATCGATGAGAAATTTTTGAAACAAATAACTAAGGATAAAGATTATTTAGAAGACAAAGAAAATAAAATTGAAAATGAAGAAGGAAATGGAAATTCAAATTAAAAAAGCAGTAAAAGCAGGAAATTCTTCTGTTGTTGTACTTCCAAGAGCATGGCTTGGAAAAGAAGTAAGAATAGAACTAGTAAAAAAGACTTCAGAGATAATTCTTTTGGATGTAATAGAAATCTTAAAAAGACATATAAAATCAAGCGAGATTATAGGCATTTATCTAACTGGAAGCTATGCGAGAGGAGACAATAAAGAGAATAGTGATATTGACATTTTAGTTATAACTGCAAATGAAGATAAAGAAATAATTCATGAGGGCAGTTACAGCATCTTAATTGTGTCTCATAAGTTATTAGAACAAAAATTAAAAGAGGACTTGCTTCCAATAGGGCAAATGATAAAAGAGGCAAAACCTTTGCTAAACTCTTATTTTTTGAATTCTATTAAAATTAGGGTTACAAAAGAAAATGTAAGATGGCATCTAAATACTAGTGATAAAAAATTAAAAATTTTAAAAAAAGCCCTTGATATTGGAAATAAGTATGTTGATGATAGAATTATTTATACTCTTGTTTTAAGGATAAGGACATTATATATCATAAAAACCCTTATAGAAAATAAAGATTATTCTAAAGAAGAGTTTGAAAACACTATTAATAAAATTTCTAATGGTAAAACTGCTTATGAAAGATATTTAGCTGTTAAGAATAACTCTGCTGGAAAAAATAACACTAAAATTCAAGAAGCAAAAAGGTTATATGACTATTTAAAAAATCGGCTTAAAGAAGTAAAAAATTTATTAAATTATAGTAAAAGAAATTAATAATCGGATTTCTTTTCCTATCCCAAAGAAAACATTTGGATGTTTTCTGGGCCCCAAAATTCAATATAATTTTGCGGTATCAAGGAAAAAATTTCCGAAAATTTATTTCCATTGATATAGTTTAGTTTATGCAAAAGGAGGAAAAATGGACAGAGGAGAAACGAGAAATAAAAGAAAAGACAAAAGAAAAAGAAGAAAGCTTTTTCCTTATAGAAAGGGCGGGAACAATAGAACCCGAGTTAAATAAACGCGAGGGGTGTGCGCCCAGGAGACATATGTCCTACCCCTAAATCCATTTGCTAAAATCAAAATAAACATCTGCGGGACACTTCTTTTCTAAGCTTGTATGAGGTCTAAAATGATTATACCTCATTCTGAAAAATT
>JACPLT010000006.1 GCA_016186365.1 Candidatus Pacearchaeota archaeon
CGGTTATGTTGCTTCTGTTGGGGAGGGGATTAATGCAGACATCATCAGGGAATACATAAAAAATCAGGGAAGAAAAGGAGAGCAGTTAAAATTATTTGAGTTTATCTAAGATGCTCCGCAGCTTGCTGCGGAGAGGTTCACTCATTTTTTCTTTTTAATTAACCTCCTTTCAATTATTGAAATAATGTGATATGTAATATCTAATATATTATTGAAAGGCAGAATTTCATGGGAAAAAGGGTATTTAAATATTTCTGTATTGTAGTAATTAGTTAATAGTAACTATTATTTGATGAAAATGTGGTAACTATAAAGCATATACGATAAGTTTATATATTAGGATATACCTTGTATATCCCTAATGAAAAAGATAAAATTAGACAAAAAGAGCAAATTAATCTTAAACAATATTGAAGGGTTTATTAAAAGGATTGTAACTAAGTTTGGCAATAGTGCCAAAGTTAGCTGTCCAAAAGAATTTCTAGGAAAAGAGGCTTATCTGGTAATTGTAAAAAATGAATCTGCTTGAAGAAAACCAAAAATTGAAAGAGCAGTTAGAATATGAAATAAAAAAGAGAAATGATTGGCAAGAAAAATATTATGAACTTTTAAATGAGTTAAAAAAAACTCAAGCATTGCTCAGGCAATTTTTAAATGAAAACACTCCTTCTTCAAAACTGCCTTTCAGATATCCATCTAAAGAAAAACCAAATGAAGAGCCAAAACCGAGGGGAAAGCCTGAGGGAAGCAATGGGGGAAATAAAGAAATTCCTGAGAAAGTTGATAAAAAAGTAAAGGCAAAACTCGAGGGCAAATGCCCCCGATGTGGCAAAGTTATTTATAAAAAAGATATTGATACAAGATTAAGATATGTTTATGATGCAAAAATAATGGCAGAAATTATTGAAGTAGAAGAAGAATTTTATCCTTGTGATTGTGGGGAGTTTTGTATTGGAAAACATCCAGAAATTCCTCAAAGAGGAATGATTGGATATAATCTTCAGGCATTATTTACTGAATTGAAATTTAATTTTTCAGGCTCATATCAAAATATTTCCAACTTCTTTAACAATATTACAAATGGAAAAATAAATTTCAGCCCAAAAGCAATTAACGACTGCATTGCAGGAATAGCAGAAAAGCTTGAGCCTTCATATGGTAAAATTGAAAGCGAAATAAAAAAAGAAAGATATGCTTACAGCGACGAGACTTCCTGGCCTGTAAATGGAATTGGATGGTATTTATGGCTGATTGTTACAGAAAATTTTGTATTTATAACAATACAAAATTCTAGAGCAAGAAGAGTATTAATAGATATTTTTGGAGAAGATTATAATGGGGGAATTATAAGTGATTGTTATAGGGTTTATGACAATTTTGCACGATGGTATCAGAAATGTTGGGCGCATTTATTGAGAAAGGCAAAATTTGAAGCTGAAAAATATCCTGGGAAAAATATTGTAAAATTTTATGAACAACTTAAAAGTTTGCATAGGTAAATGGCGGATTTTCTGAAAGAAAATCCTTCAAAAGAATTAAGAATTGAAAAGAAAAAAGAATTTGAAGAAAAGCTGAATGAAATTATCAACTACAAATATTGGTGTGAAGAAGCAAAAAGCATTGTTGATAATTGGCTCATTGCTTATCGAGGGCATTGGCTTACTGCAATAGAAATTGAAGGAATAACCCTTGATAATAATATTTGTGAAAGAAAAATTAGGGGATGTATTGGCTGGAGAAAAATGTTAGGCGGGCATAGAACTGGAGAAGGTACAAGACAATATGCAATTATAGAAACAAACAGGCAAACATGGAAACATAAGGGTAAATACCCCTATAATGAGCTGTTAAATGTTCTAAGAAATTAGGTCTCGAGGAGCTTTATACTTACAAAATGTGGAAAGTATAAGGCTTCGAAGTATAGACTCTTCTGATAATTTGGATATACTTTTTTCATAATTCTCTGTCTTTATAATTCTGAACCTATATGGTTTATTTTACAGAATTATCCCTAATTAAAAAACTGCTCATCTACTTCTTTCCTTAACTTAACAAATTTATCGCACATTTGTTGTAAATGATAAGAAAACTTATTTTCAAAGCCAATATTTTCTACATTTTTGCCTTTTTCTTTAACTGCTTGAATTGCAGGAACAAAGTCTCCATCACTAGAAACCAAAATTGTAGAGTCATAAGCATCGTTGTAAGCTAGTTTAACCATATCAACAGCAAGATGAATGTCATCTTCCTTTGCTTCATACATATTGGTTGACTTATTCTTTTGCATTCTGCATAAAACAAAAGTAAAATTAGGAAGTTTTTGTATCTTATCAAAAAACTTTTGCTGTTTTATGTAACCTTCTTCCCCATTTCTCCGGTCCATAGGGCAGTTGTAATAATAAACTCTTACCAACTTTCTATCTTTTATAAGATATTTTACAAATTTCTCAAAATCAAAATCATTGGACTTTTTTTCTGGAACAAGCTTTTTCACAATATGATATAAATTACTTCCATCAATAAAGATTACTACCCGCTCATCACAGCTTTCATTTTTCATATAAAATTAATAATATTCATCTTAATAAAACTTTAGAAAAATAAAACCTAGGGTTGCAGTGCAAACCTAGGGGGTATATAATTATTATAAACGGGGCAGGTTTATAATACTTTTGTTTCGCGTTTTTTGAAGTGGAAAAATGTTTGGAGGGCATAAAACAAGAAAAGGAGCAAAGCAGTATGCAATTATTCAAACTCATAGATTGACATGTCAAAAATTGGTTTATGCAAGCTCCTTTTTTTAACTCGTGAGAAAATAAAATCAATTTTTGAGCATGCTCAAGAACCAGTATGGCGTACACGCCATACACTTTAGTGTATGGTTCTTGACACAAACTTATAAAAATACCTGTATACTCCTTATTTTATGGACAAGAAAATTATGCAGAAAATCAAAAATGTAATTGAATTAGCAGAAAAAGATGAGAAAATTATGGCTGTTTTCTTATTTGGGAGTGCGGCAAGAGGGGAGCAATATAGAGATATTGATTTATGCCTTGTGCTTGATAAAAAGTATTCTAACCTGGAGATGTCTAAAAAGAGATTGGAATATTTGAGTATTGCTAAAGATAAAGTAGACATTCAGATTTTTCAGCAGCTGCCGGTTTATATAAGAATAAGAGTAATTAAAGAGGGCAAGATTTTGCTGTGCAAAAATGAGGATAATTTGTATGAGCTGGCGTTTGAGAATATAAAAGAGTTTGGATTTTATGAAAAATTATACAATCTATATTTAGAAAGAGTTGAAAATGGATAAAAAAAGAATCTTGGCTAAGATAGACGAATTAAATGGCTATCTAGAAGAAATTGAAAAAATTCGCCCTTCAGATATAGAAGAGTATATTTCTTCTATAAAAGATAAAAGAGCTTGTGAACGACTACTACAAATTTCTATCGAATCTGTAATAGATATTTGCAACCTAATAATCTCAGATTTAAAACTGGGTTTACCTTCTGATGAAGATGTGGCATTTCAGAAGCTTGAAGAAAAAAAGGTAATAACAAATAAAATGAAAACGATTCTTATTAATATGAAAGGGTTTAGAAATATTTTGGTGCATAAATATGGAGAGGTTAAAGATGAGCTCGTATTTGAAAATTTATCTGAGAAATTAGGAGATTTTGACATATTTAAGGAAGAAATACTTGGTTTTTTAAAAAACAGTTAAACCCTCTCTTTTTCTGCCATTCCCATTTGAGTAAGCTGCTCTTTCAGCATATCTTTTTGCTATGACATATATTTCAAGGCGGTTAATAAGCAGGTTAAGATCGGGATTTCTCATAATTGTGCCATCTACTTCTGCGGTAAATAGTCTTTTTCCTGATGAGAGCCTTTTTTCTGAACAAAGGACTTTTATTTCTTGTCTTACAAATAGGTCATATATAGTTAATTCTATCATTTTTACAGAAGTTTGTTTTTGCTGGATTTTGTTATTATTTGGGTTATTTTCTATTTTATAAACCTTACTTTTTATCGGGTTTAAGTTCAAGATTATTCTTACCTGACAAGAAAATACCTCAAAAAGTATTGACTTTTTCTTACTAAGTAATAAATATTGATTTATTCTTTGGGCTTTTTCTTACCTGTTTAGAAAAGTTTATAAATATCTTTTTATTAGTTGGGAGATGGAAGAGCTAAATAATGTTAAAATAGGGGTATTAGTAAAGAATGCAAAAGAGTATTTTAATTCTGCTGAAGAAGAACTGACTAAAAATAGGTATAATTCTGCAGTTGTTTTATATTTTAAATCTCTAGTCGCTTTAATAGATTTGTATATCCTAGAAAAGACGGGAGATACTCCTTCATCTCATAATTCCAGGTTTAGTATTGTGAAAGAGAGATATCCTGAAGTTTATAACCTACTGGACAAAGATTTTCCTTTTTATCAAAGTTCTTATGTTCAAAATATGAGCAAAGAACTTGCAGAGGTAATTAAAAATGATGCAAAAATTATGGCAGAAAAAACTAACATTGAACTATAGCAAAGATGTTTTGGATATTGTGCAATTCGGCTCTTCAATTATAGAAGGTAAAGAGCCGAATGATATAGATATAGCGGTGTTTTTTAATAAAATTCCACTAAATGACCAATTAAATCAGGCGCAAGAAATTAAAAAACAGCTGCAGAAGGACATAGAAATTTCTATACATGTAAACTCTTTTGATTTTTATTCTTTTTTTGATAAATCTAATTTTGCAAAAGAAAATATTTTATTTAATGGTAAAAGTTTGATTAGTGGAGACTTTTTCTCTAAAAATTTCGGATTAACTCCAAAGATTCAGGTATACTACTCTTTAAAAGAATTAAAGAAAAAAGAAAAAATTCGGTTTAATTATATGCTAAATGGAAAAAAAGGCAAGTATGGGCTTATCAAGAAATATGGGGGAAAATTATTGAAGCCTGGATTGATAGAAATATCCCCTGAATTTGAAAATATCTTTGTTTCAGAAATTAAAAATATAACTCTTGATTTTAGCACTAAAAGAGTTCTTGAGGGTTTTTAATGAAAATTGCTGAAAAATGCAAAAGAGAGCAGGAACAACTTTTGATTGAGGGGTATAAGGAAATGGCTGAAGAAAGCTTGAAAATTACTAAAGAATTTGAAGCAATTGAGAACCTAGATATAGACAACTGCATAGGATGTAGCTCATGAATTTTGCAGTTCTCTATCTGGCTAACTGCGACCGCATAAGCTATAAGTCACGCAGTTATCCATAATTGGGAGTGGTAAATGATAACCTCGAAAATTATAATTATGCGGGGGCTAGTCTCGAATGATAAAAAGAACCAATGGTTCTCTTTATGAACTCTCCTTTTAGAAAGCTATGGTTCTCTCATCAGAAATCTCGGATTTCTGTATGCCCCAAAAATCCTTCTGGGATTTTTGCGGTTATGACCTCTCTTTTTGAATGAATAAAGAACCCACATCAGGTTCTTCCGAACTCCTACAGAATCCTAACCAAAATTATAATTATGCGGGGGCTAGGATTCGAACCTAGGTAGCACTGAGCATGTGGTTTCTAAGAGTTATCTCCTAAGCCACACCCGTTTGACCGCTCCGGCACTCCCGCATGGAAAATTATATCCTCTCTTGAGTGATAAAGAAGAATATTCCTTTTTATACTTTTTGTATAGTCTGTTAATAGGAAACGAGCTGACTAGGGGGCAACAATTATCCGAGTTGTTAAAAGAAAAACGAATAGTAAACAGGGCAGCAATTATTTATTTTGTTGTTAAATAGGAAAATTATTTGACTAAGGGGCAACAAATTATAGTTAATAAAAATGAGGGAGTTAGTATACTTGGCAACAAATTATAGATATAATTGTTAAATCAAAGTAGGGCATAGTCTAAAAAATAGACTTAAACAAAAAATAAGGAATTATTTCTTTTTGGTTTCTTCTTTTTCTTTTATTTTCAGCTTGTCTTCAATTCCCAGCCTGTCTATCAGTTCTTTATACCTGTTTCTTATTGTTACTTCTGTTATCCCTGCGACATCTGCAACTTCTCTCTGTGTTTTTTTCTCGTCGTTTAGGAGGGCTGCGACATACAAAGCTGCAGCTGCAATTCCTGCAGGACCTCTTCCTGAAGTGAGTTCTGAAACATCGGCTCTTCTCAATATTTTTAGAGCTTCATTTTGAGTTTTTGGAGAGAGATGAAGGATTGAGGAAAATCTTGAGATATAATCTTTAGGAGAGCTGGGATTTACTTTTACTCCCATTTTTCTCATTACAAATCTGTAAGTTCGGCCTATTTCTTTTCTTTCTACGTCTGATGCGTTTGCAATTTCATCGAGGGTTCTTGGGATACTATAAGAACGGCAGGCAGCATAAATGCAAGAAGCAATTACAGATTCCATGCTTCTTCCTCTGACTAAGCCTCTTTGAAGAACAAAATTATATATTCTTGAAGCTTCATCTTTGACTACATTTGGAAGATTTAAAAATGAGGCTACTCTTCTTAGTTCTGCCATTGCTAATCTTAAATTTCTTTCTAAAGAGGTTGAAACTCTTTCCTGCCAGGTTTTTAATCTCAAGAATTTTCTTGTCTGCCCTGCATCAAGCTTGTAAATATCAGAAATCTCGCCTATGTTTGTGGTTAATCCCTTGTCAAATTTTTGTATGCTTAGCGGGGCTCCGCCTCTTCCTTTTTTTTCTCCTTTATCAAACTGACCATGAGAATCCTGCCCTGTATCCACCATTTTTTCTTCTACTACTAAACCGCAATCATTGCAAATAACTTCCCCTCTTTGCTCGTCATAAACTAGATTAATACTTCCGCATTCAGGGCATTTTTTGTTATGTGGCATAGATAGAAAGCTTAATTATAGTAAGCTTTATAAATCTAGTATAATCATATTTATAAATCTTTCTGTAGTTATTGAAGAATAATTTTTTAAAATGTCTTCTAACTTTTAGTATAAAATTTTATTCAGAAATTAGAACACCCTGAACATTTCCTTCCTGGCTTGGTCGGTTTGTAATTTTTGCTTTTCCTTTCTCGGTTTTTACTATTGCTCCTTTAATGAGGATATTCTGCCTTGCCAAGAACCTGTTTGCAGGGGTTTCAAGAACATTAAGAATTTTATGTTTCTCTGATTTTTTTGTTTTTTTATCAATTAGATTGATTGTTTCAGCTGAAAGCATAAATACCTTTTCATTTCCGCCTCTTACCTTTACTTTTTTTCTTTTATCTGCTCCAAGATTTACAATTTTTGTCTGGCTGTCCAACTCGTGCTTTCTTTTCTTCCTTGATTTGTGATATCTTCCGCCTGTAATCTTTCTTCCAGATTTCATAATTTCTTTTAATGAAGATGGTTTAAATATCTTTCTGAAAAAGAAAAGCTTTAAAAAGTATATTTGTAAGAAAGCTGTATGGTTAATGGAATTGAAAGACCACTTGACTTGTTAAACAACAGCAAAGGAAAGGAAATATTAGTCAGCCTGAAAAATGACAGGCAGTTTGTAGGAACTTTGCTTGCTTTTGATATACATGTCAACATTGTCTTAGACAATGCAAAGGAAATGCAGAGCAACGAATTAAAGAGAAATATAGGGTTAACCTTCTTAAGAGGGGACACTATAATCTTTATCTCTCCTGCATCAACTTCGCTTAAAGAGAAATAAAGTAGCGTTTACCGATTAGTTTCGCAGCGGACTACTTTTTTTATTTAATTTCTAGCTGGAGCTTTATTCTGGAAAATTGTTAAAATCAAAACGAATTAGCAGACAGGGCAACAATTTTTGTATTTAGCAGAATGACAGACTTATACTTCAACTTTCATAAAGTCATGAGCCACTTCAGAATTCTTGAATACTTTCTTGGCTTCGTTTAAAACTAGCTTTTCTTTATATTCGTATCTTTGGGAAAGATGAGTCAAAATTAATCTTTTGGATTTTGATTTTTTTGCTATCTCTCCTGCCTGTTTTGCAGTAAGATGAAGATAATCTTTGGCTTGAACTTTTTCATTCTCTGTATAAGTTGATTCGGTTACAAGCAAATCTGAATTTTCTGCCAGCTTTATGGCATTTGGATTTATTGCGGTATCGAGAACGAAGGTAATTTTTTTCTTTTCCTGCAAATAGGTCAGCTCTTTGGATTTTATTTTCTTGTTATTCCAGATAATATCTCTGCCTTTTTGCAGTTCGCCTATTATGCTTCCTTCTAATTTATATTTCTTCAGTTTTTCTTTATTTATTCTTAATTTTTCTTTTTGTATGAAAGAATAAGCCAGACAGGGAGCCCCATGCAGCATTTCTTCTGTTTGTATTTCAAAATCCTCATTTTCAAATATTTTTCCTGAAGAAACTTCGTGGATGTTTATTTTTATGTTTCCTTGTTTTGTGAACATTCCTAAAATCATATCTATATATTGTTCTGTTCCTCTTGGTCCGTATATCTCAAGAGTTTTGCTATAACCATTCAGTGCGAGGGTTTGCAGTAATCCTGGAATTCCTAGTATGTGGTCTCCGTGCCAGTGAGTAATAAGCAGTTTTGTCAGGTTGCAGGGATTGAGTTTAGCTATCCTAAACTGCCTTTGAGTTCCCTCTCCGCAGTCTATCAAAATATTTTCGTCTTTATATTGAAGAAGAATTGAAGTATGGTTTCGTTTAGCTGTGGGTATTGCCTGCCCTGTTCCTAGGAATGTAATAGGTATTTTCATAGTTTAGCTAAGACAAATTGGTTTAAATATATATTTATTGTTTTATACTAAGATTGTTCAAAGCAAAGATTTATATAATATTAAATATTATATAACATTATGGATAAATATAAGATTCTTAGAAAAATAAGGAAGAATGGGACTAGCCTTGCCATAAATATTCCTCAAGAAGTAATTGAACTTCTTGAGATAAAAGAAGGAGAATTAGTAGAAGTGGAAATAAGAAAAATAAAATGATTCTTACTAAAGAGTTATGTGAAGCCATGGGGATGTTCGCAGCAGATGGTTCTATGCAAGAAAATCACATTTGTATGTGGGGGAATATTAGTGAAGACAGGGATTATTATGATAAAATAATTTGTCCATTATTTTCACATATATGCAAAAAAGAAATTAAAGCCCATGACAAGAAAAGTAACTCTGTTTATGGTTTTTATATTTGTAATAAAGAAACTATAAAATTATTTAGGAGTATGGGATTTACACGAAATAAAACTTATGATGTAAAGATGCCCCCAATTATATTAAAGAGTGATAATAAGAAATTTTATTCTTCGTTTGTTAGAGGATTTGCTGATTGTGATGGTTTTATTTCATTTATGAAAAGAAGAGGAAAGTATGTTTTATTCAAAAGAAAGTTTCATACTTATCCTAGAATAATGATAAAAATAGCTTCTAAAGATATGATTAGAGATTTAAGTTATGTTCTTAATAAAATGTCTATCCGACATACAAAGTATACTTATTACCCAAAAAAGATAAATTTATCCCCCATGCATACTATCGAGATTAGAGGTAACGAAAGGGTGAATAAATATATGAATGAGGTAGGATTTAATAATTTAAACCAGTATTCTAAATACAAAATATGGAAAAAATTTGGGTTTTGTCCTTCAAATACCACAATTCAGCAAAGAAATCTAATATTGCAAGGGGAATTAAATCCTAAATCATTTTATTAAAAAAACGCTCCCGACAGGATTTGAACCTGCGACCCCTGACTTTCGTCTTTAGCCAAGCTTTCTATTTCTGAATAGAAGGTTCACTACCTTGATTTTTAAGGTACCAGTGCTCTATCCAGACTGAGCTACGGGAGCTTATTATAACTGAATAATATTGATATTTAAAACTTCTCTTATTTATATGTTCTATAATTGAAAGTGTTCCTTTGTATTAAACAAAGGTTTAAATTATTGGTTTTAATTATTAAAAAATGGAAAAAGAGAAAGTAGCAATTGTGAAATGTTCGAGCTATAAGCAAGAAGAAGTTGATAAAGCTGTTAAGAAAGCTCTTAAGCTGATAAATTTTGATTATAAAAAATATAAAAAAATTCTTATTAAACCTAATATTTTAGGGGTATTTGGAAAAAATCAGGAAGCAATAACCACTCACCCTTCTATTGTAAGAGCTATTATTAAAAATTTTTCAGGAAAAATTTTTATTGGAGAGAGCTCTTTTGCAAATACTGAGAATGTTCTTAAAAAAACAGGGTATTCTAAATTTAAGAATATGATAATATTTGAGAAAGAGAAAATTGAAAAGATAAATGATGAAAAAGCAAAGATCCTGAAAGAATTTTATCTCCCCAAGATTGTAAGGGAATCAGATTTGATTGTGAATGTTCCAAAACTGAAAACTCATATGCTGACTAAGATTACAGGTGGAGTGAAAAATCTTTATGGCTGTATTCCAGGAGGAATGAAACAGGTGCTTCATAAAAAAGCAATTGGGGACAAGAAATTTTCTTCTATGCTTGTTGATATTTATCAAAATATTAATCCTGGGTTGAATATTGTTGACGGGGTCGTTGGGATGGAAGGCGAAGGACCTAGTTCTGGGGACAGAAAAGAATGTAAGATAATAATTGTAAGCAAAAATGCTATTGCTTTAGATATTGTTATATCTAGTATTATTGGTTATAAGCCAGAAGAGGTTTTTGTTGTTAAAGAAGCGGTTAAACGAGGGTTATATCCAAATTATGAGGTTGAAATTGTTGGAGATTTTAAAGAAATTCCAAGACTAAATTTTAAAAAACCTTTAATTAGACCTCATTTTGTCATGGGGTTTTTGTCAAGATATATAAAAGAAAATCCTATTTTTGTTGATAAAGAAAAGTGTACTAGATGCGGAACTTGTGAAAGAGTTTGTCCTGTTGAAGCAATGAAACTAAATCCTTATCCAGAGGTTAATCAAAAAAAGTGCATAAGATGTTTTTGCTGTATTGAGTCCTGTCCTCAGCATGCCTTATTCTTAAAAGAAACGGGGATAAGAAAGATTATAAAGAGAATAAAAAATCATGTTAAAAATCACCTGAAAAAATGAAAATATATTTGCATAAGCTAAGAGGAACTTGTGGACCATGTTCTTTTATTAATCTAATAGGATTGAAGGGAAATATCAAAATAGAAGAGCAGCTGTCAAAAATCGGGAGGCTTAAGCCTTTTCTTATAACTGACTGGACATCTTTTTTAATCTGGGCTGAAAAATATAATAAAAATATTGAAGTTTATCTTAAATCTAGAAATCTGAATGAAAAAATGTTCAAATTAATGAAAAAATATGAGAAAATTCCTGAACATAAATTTGAAGAATATAAGGATTTAGCCAAAAAAAGGCATGAGAAATTAAAAATAAAATTTAAGGATAAAATTCAACTTATTGATAACTCAATTAAGAAATTAGATTTTCTTCTGGATAATGGGTATAGAGTAGTTATTTCTACTTCAAATATTGCTTTTAAGAAAACAAAAGAGCCAATTCCTCATTTTACTCTTGTATTTAAAAGAGAAAAAGAAAAATACTTGATTATAGATTCTTCTAGGGGATTGACTAATTTAACTAGAAGGCAAATATTGAAAGGCTGGAAAGTAAATAAAAAACAGGGTTTTAATCCTATCCTTATTGCTTATAAGAAAAAATGAAAATTCTATTTGTGTGTAAGCATAATCGTTTTAGAAGCAAAGTAGCTGAAGCTATTTTTGATAAGCTGAATAATAAAGATATTGAAGTTAAAAGTGCAGGAATTAAGATGGATGAATTAAGAAAATATGTTGCTGAAAATGTTCATAAGATAATGAAAGAAAAAGGGTATAAGATTAAGGATGAGGTTTCAAGAGTTGCAGACAAGAATGTGATAGACTGGGCAGACAAAATTGTTATTGTGGCGAATGATGTGGGTGTTGAAACTTTTCCCAGGGATAAGACTGAAGTTTGGGTGACTGAAGATGCAGATGAGAAAGATTATGACACTATCAAAAAGATTATAGAAAAGATTGAGGAAAGGGTGAAGAAGCTTGTTCTGGAGTTATAGTAAAAGAAATTAATAATCGTATTTCTTTTCCTATCTATCAAGGAAAAAATTTCCGAAAATTTATTTCCCTTGATATAAATATGAAAAATAAAAATTATGCTGCAATTTCTTGATAAGTTTCTTCTGAACCTTTTATTAAATTCCAGTCTAATTTTATTAATTGCTGAACAGCAGGATTTTTTGTGTTTAATTTGAATAAATCTGATTTACCTACTCTTCTTGTTTTTATTACAATTTTATTTCTTACTAATTTATCCCAGAATATTTGAAGAGTTGAGTAGCTTACTCCGGAATTTTTTGCTATTTCTGTTAGGGGATAGTCAAATAATTGAAATGTTATAAGAAAGTCTAGTACTTTGATTATTGGATTACTCCCAAATACTTCTGTAAATATTGTTTCGTTTTCCATACATCTCATTGTTGAATGTAGTTTATAAATGTTTCTATCTATGTTTTTATATTACAATAATAGAAACATTTAAATATATGCGTTTATTTCTTTTTCTATGGATTTTCAAAATGAGGCGTGGATAAAAGCAACTATCCTTTATCATTTAAGAAGAAAGAGAGTTATTGGGGCTAAGCATACTCATTATGACACTTTGAAATTTGGATTTCCTTCGCATCTTGGAAAAGATATAAAAAAAATTGCGGATGAATTAATCAAGCAGGGATTTATCGTGGTCAAATCAACTTCTTATGGTTTGCAAGTTTCTTTAAATAAAGACAAACTAAGAGAGATTGAAGACTTTATCAAGAAAGTTTTGGGATATGATTTTCAGTAAAAGCTTGTTCTGGAGTTGAATAATGTTTAAATATGCTGAATATTTCTTAATTATATGCACCGGTGGCACAATGGTACTGCGTCCGATTTCTAGTTAATCTAGAGAAGACGAACCTGCAGAATTGTGCGGCAAGCGGATTTTCAGGAGTTCGATTCTCCTCCGGTGCTTTTCTGTTTTTTATTTTTGCTTTTTCCTGTAGATATTGCTATTTTTGTTCTTTATGGTGTAACTATTAAGTAGTTACAAATAGAAAGGTTTATAAAGCCAGAATATTGGAATTATGTATAAGGGATACATAAAAATGACAAATAAAGAGCAATATGTTATAACAAAGAGAATAGCCAAGCATGGCAGTCAGGCGATTATAGTTGTACCTAGAATTCTTGAGGATAAATTGAAACCTGGAATGGTTGTTCAGTTGAATATTGAGATAATTGAGGGAGGGAAAGATGGCAGTTGAAGAGAGAGTTGCTGAGGAAATTATTGAAAATGTCTTTGTAGGGGAGGGAGAGAAGAAACAGCCTTTAAAAAAACTAATTGCCGAAACTCTCGGAGACAAATATTCAAATCTAAGGCTAGTTAATCATGGGGCGCAATCTTACATATTTGAAGCAGAGTGGGGTCCTGCTGGGGAGACAAGAATAATTAAGGTTGATAGACCTATTTTAGAAGGTCTTAGAGCTAAGAGATATGCTGAAAGAGGATGCAATAATAGAAATGGTGTTATGCATCTTGCTAATTTGCCAGAAGCTAGCGAACATCATATAGTTGGATTAATAGATTTTGATGATTTGCAAAAAGATTATGGAATTACAATTTCAGTTCATCCTAGGATTAGTGGAGAAACTTTAGATGAAAGAATTTCTAGAGGTGAAACTCTAAACTTAAAATCTGTTAAAAAAGTATTTTCTGATGTTATTGATGGAATGAGGCATTATATTGAGAGAGGACAATTGCATAGAGACTTGAATCCATCAAATATTATGATTCGGGCAGAGAAAGATAATCTTTCTGGAATTATACTTGATTTTGAAAATGCGGGAGATAAATCTCAATTAACTGCTAAAGTGCTTCCAACTGCGGGCAATAGATGGATCACAGACCCCTTACTTAATTTTTCTGGAGAAGAAAGAGCTTATTCTGAGAAGTCTGAAATTTATTCGCTAGCTGATGATATTTATTTTTCAATTACTGGAAAACATGTTTTTGAGGTAGATCCTGATTCCAGGATATTAAAAGATAATCTTACTGGAGAGTCTGTTTTAGGCTCGAAGGGGATTATTGATCAGAAAAAAAGCAAGAAATTGCTGAAAAATTCAATTAAGCAACTTCCTAGAGGTTTTAGAAGATTGGGGAAAGTTTTAAGAAAAGCTTTGAACTTTGATGAGACAGAAAGATATGCTTCTTTGGAAGATTTCGCAAAAGAATTTGAAGAAGCAACAGAACCCGGATTAGTCTCCAGGTTTTTTTCTCATATCAAAAAGCCGATTTTTTTTGTTCCACTTATTGCAGGAATTGGAGTAATGGCTGCTTTTGGTGAGAGATTTTATGAAAAACAAATTAAAAAGAGAGATATACAATTGGCTACTGCTGTAGAAAATGCAAGCAAGCATAGAGTAGTCTCTGCTTGGCCTCCAGCAACCTTAGAATTGGAAAATAATCTTATTGATTTAAGACTCTATATAAGGAAAAAAAAGGGTTTTGAGCAATTATATTCTGATTTGGTAGATGGGTATTCATCATCAAACACTCCAGCTTATATAAAAGCAAAAAAAGGAGAGGTTTTGCAGGTTATTCCTAGGGCATTCGCATTACCTTGGCCGAGAAAAGATTATTCTGTGCTCCCCGCTTTTCCTGTTAGAGCTTATATTGAAGGATTTAAAGGAGATAATAAAAATGGTTACTGCGGCGTGGAGTCTAAAGGGGGAGATTATTGGAGTTACGAAGGTTATTACATGCCTCCTGAATTAGAATTAAAGATTCCTGATAACACTCCTTCAGGGGTTTATCATTTAGTTGTTGAATTAGATGCTCTTAATGATGATGAAAAAGAAAGAGCAGACAAAAATGGTCACCCTGTTATTAATGAAATTTTATTTGAAAAACCTGGAAGGGCTATTAGTGTCAGAAGAATTCCTATCCTAGTTGGAAATGTTAAAACTCCAGTAAGATTAGGAACGGCTTCAATTAATTACAATATGCATACTCTTGCCTTTAAGCATGCTGAAACCAGAGAAAAAATCCTGCCACAAGGAATTATATATGAATTTTATGTTCCTGAATTAGGTTACAGTGAAAAATTTAACAAACGTACGGAATGGTCAAATTCAGACTTTTATTCTTTTTCATTGCCCAGAACAAATAAATCAGAAGAAGCTACACTGCAAGTTGTTATTAAAGATAGGTATAATGAGATAGTAGGATGTGAATTCTTTCCAATTTCTACAAGAAATATTGGCAACGATATTTATTGTTGGGAACTTGAAGCGCCTAACAGAGAATTTTATGATAAAGCTGCAGGATATAGAACACAAACTTTTGAAAGGCATAAAAATAGACCAATATCAACAAAAGCGTATGATAAGATAAAAGGGTTCAGAAAGGATATGGGATTTAGAATAGAAGAAATGAAAAGAAATCAGATTATTAAATCTACAAAGAGAAATTAATCTACAGCTTGCTTACTAATAGATAATTATTCATTTTGATTGTTGTTTCTATTATCCCTGAAATATAAAAATCAATATTGTCCTTATTTTTCATTTTTGATTTTATTAATTCATATTCCTTTGCAAAATCTATTGTTTTTTCTTTATTAAAACTAAAAAATAATTCTCTAAATAAACTGAGAAATTCTTTTGTTTCTGAAATAAGCGCTATTTGGGGTTTTGATGGCTTTATTCTCGAGCTTGAGGCCAGTTTTTTATATAAGTCTCCTATCTCCTCAAGAGAAGTTATTATCCCATAGATTTGAGAGGTTTTTTCAAATTCCTTATACCCCTGCTTGTTAAGTATTCTTAAGGAAAAATTCACAAATTTATTAATTGATGTATCTATATCAACTATGGGCTCTAGAGACTGATTTTTTTCTAATGCTTCTATTAACTCTTGAGCCATTGAGTCTAATATTAAAAATATTCTTTGAATTAATTCATCTAAATCTTGATTTTTTGTTCCAGTTATATCTTTAATAATTAAACTTTTCTGGCTTTGTTTTATTATTTCAAATCCCAGCAATTCATTAATTACCCTTTTTTGGAAATCTTTTATTTCTTCTTTGTTGGAAAAATTAACTTCTAATTCGTCTATCCCCTTAATGTATAAAGACATTAATATCCTGTTAATTAATGGGTAGCAATTAGAGATATTTATAGTTTGTCTTGTTTTTTCCTCTCTCTTAATGTTAGAAATTTCTATTTTATTTTCCTTCTCAATCATATCAACTTCGTCGCCCTTGCCGAGCTTGTTATTCTTTATCCATTTGCTCGGCAAAGAAATCATCATTGTTGCTGCGCCCTGCTTTACCAGTTTTCTTTTCATGATTATCCTAATTTTAGGTGATATTTAAACTTTTCTAAAATATATATAGATTTAAACTAATATATATAGTTTAATAAAAAAGTTTAAATCTGCTCTTTCTTAGTTGTTTTAACTAAATAGTAGTTAAATAACAACGAAAATGAAAACAAAAAAACTTTCAATAATAAAAACAGCAATAGCTGCTGCAGCAAGCGCTGCAACAAGCTTAATCGGAGCGGGAATAGCTGCTGCAGATGAGCCTGCTATAAAGATAGGACCGGTTCCACAGGCAGTAAGGCTAAGAGATGAGCATACAAGAAATCTAGTGACTGATATTGACTCAAATAAAGCAACACTTGGAGTAGCTGGAGATAATGGAGAATTTTTGAGAGTATATAATTTTCTTGGAGACGGAAAGGGAAATGATTATACTGCTATGGGATTTGCTCCTTGGATTAAGTTCGGAGGATTAGAAGCAAGCGTTAATATGTTTGGAGTAGCTGGAGGCAAAGAAGGAATTGGAACTGAAACTAAGTTTAGTATTAAACCTTGCACTCTTTTCTTGAATTATGAAGAAAGCATGATTAAAGGAGATAATCCAACAAGAATAGGCGGAGCTTTAGACACAAAAATAGAGAACACTACATTTGGATTTGGATTTGACCAGACAAATTCTCCTGTAATTAGAAATGCTTTGAATTTTAAGGTTTTTAGCGATGTAACTGGAAATGATCAGTTAGGAGCAGCTTATAACAGAATAGATAATCCTGAAATGAATAGTGTAGCAGCTTACTGGCTGCATCATAATAAAGATAATGCTAAATGGGGAACAAGAACATGGGGAAAATTTGATTGGAGTAATGAATCAGATTGTAAGGCACTTACATTGGATAGTATCTGGGCTCAAAATCCCACTATGCCTAGTGTTTGTGGAGATTTTATTGTTGATAGAGGAAGCTTGAATGGAGGAATGTACAACAGAGGAGTTGTAATGAATCCTCTGCAAGTGGAAAGGTTTCCTTTAATAGCTAGAACTAAAAACGGATTTGCAGGAGAGATTAAATTTTTTGCAACAGATAAAGCAGGAATTTTAACCAGCTCTGTTTTTGGAGAGCTCGCATATAGATTTCCTCTTCCTGAAATCTTTGAACAGAAAACTTTGCTTGGATTTTCAATTAGCGACCAGTACAGCCTTGAGCCAAGACAAAATGTAGTCGGCGGAAGCATGCTTTTGGATGTTGGAAATTTCAGGCTGGAAGTAAGCGGAAGGACAGGTACTTCTGGAAATAAGAAAGAAGAAATTTACGGAAGTGTGGGATATGCCTTTAAGTGGTAGAAGTGAAAAATGAGCAGTGAAAAAACTAGAGAAGAATATGACAAAATTGCGCAGGGATATTCTAATTCCTCGAAGATTTTAACAAGCAATTGTATTCTTTATCCGACTCTTTTGAAAACATTAGGCGATGTTTCTGGATTGGATATAGCTGATTTGGGACTACAAGATTGATTGCTGAACAAAAGCCCAGAAGGATAATTGGGATAGATATTTCTGAAAAAATGCTTGAAATTGCGAGAGCAGAAGAAGAAAAAAGAAAGCAAGGAATAGAATACTATCAAGGAGATGTTTCTGAAACAGATTTAACTCAATTTGGAAAATTTGATTTGGCAACAGGATGTTTCTTGCTTCATTATTCCAGTTCTAGGGAAATGCTGGAAAATATGCTTGATAATATAAATAGTCTACTAAAATCAAGAGGAAGATTTGTTGGAATAAATATTAATCCTGAACTAACCCCTAATTGGCAGAATTATCAGCATAGATATATTTTTCCAAAAAGAGAGGAGGGTGCAAGATTAGGAATAGAATTATTTTCTTCAGAAGGAATAAAATTTGCAGAATTTACAGCTTTTTATTGGGGAAGAAAAACTTATGAAGAAGCATTCAAGAAAGCGGGGTTTGTTTGTTCTTGGATTCCATTAGAAGTTTCTCAAGAGGGAAAAGAACAATGTGGCGAGCATTATTTTGATGCTTATTTAGCTAATCCTAGCTGTCTTATTCTTGAATTAAAAAAAATAAAAATTAAAAAGTTAGATTAATTATTTCTTGCCTGAGTAATTCCTCATCAGCTTGCCTATACCTACTATTAAGACAGCCAGAGCAATAACCCATTGCACCCAAACTTGAGTCATGCTAAGTGCGTCTACAAGCAATCCTAACACTAACAATACTCCTATAAGAGTTACAAGCCAGGCAGTTAATTTTGCCATTTTTACACCTCCTTTGATTGTTTTATATAAGGAATTTAAGCTTAAATAGTTTTCTTTTTTATTAAGTCTATAATTCAACTTAACATCCTTCGTTTAGTTTCTAACTTATAATATAGCAGAAATTTGATTTTTCTCCCTCAATAATAGGGGTGAATCAAGAAAACCTTTTAGAATAGATTGTAGGTTTTCTGGATGATCAGAAATGCCCAAAGCAAATAGCATTTCTGACACAAATAAAATTATCTGTGAATCAAGAAAACCCTTTAGACTAGATTATGGGTTTTCTGGATGATCAGAAATGCATACGATAAATAGCATTTCTGACATAACAATTTTACGGGAGTTAGGGGATGTTAAGTTCTATAGTTTACTTAACATTTTTCCTATTAAGCGGAAATAAACTGGTATACCTGGCAATAATTTATTTTCATTGATAATATGTTTTTGAATGATAGGAAATTTCTTAATTGTTAATCATAGGCATAGTAATGTTTATTAAATGCAGATTTTTATCTATGTTATGGCAAAAGAAGAAAAGAAGGAGCAGGAAAAAATAAGCATTGATGAACTTGCAGCGTTCTGCAAGAGAAAGGGATTTGTTTTTAGGTCAAGCGAGATTTATGGAGGTTTGGCAGGTTTCTGGGATTTTGGAAGTATTGGAGCAGAGTTATTTAATAATATCAAGCAGAGCTGGTGGAATTATTTTGTTCATCAAAAAGAGAATATGGTTGGAATTGAAGCTTCTATTATAAGTCATCCAAGAACATGGAAAGCTTCGGGGCATATTGCCAGTTTTTCAGATGTGGCTGTAAAATGCAAGAAGTGCAAGAAATCTCTCAAGATTGATAAAAGCGAAGTTGGAAAGGTAAAGTGCGATTGCGGGGGAGAGTATGAAATTCAGGGGGAGTTTAATTTATTATTTAAAACAAGTATTGGTGCTCTGAATCCTGTTGAAGCTTATCTTAGAGGGGAGACTGCCCAGGGAATGTTTTTAGATTTTAAACAGGTTTATGAAACTGCAAGGAAACCGCTTCCATTTGGAATTGCCCAGATAGGAAGATGTTTTAGAAATGAAATTGCTCCGAGAGATTTTTTATTCAGAAGCAGGGAGTTTACAATTGGAGAGTTTGAATTTTTTATTCATCCTGAAGAGAAAAAATGCGAGCTGCTTGACAAAAAACATCTGGATGTTGAAGTAAAGCTGTTGGAGAAAGAGACACAAGTTTCTGGAAAGAAGGATTTGAAGAAAACTACAATTGGAAAAATGCTGAAAGAGGGAAGGCTGGAAGAATGGCATGCTTATTGGCTTGCAGAACAGATTTTATGGTATAAAGAGCTGGGAATTGATATGAATAAAATAAAAATAAGGGAGCATACTAAAGATGAACTTTCTCATTATTCTTCTGCTACTTTTGATGTTGATTTTGAATATCCGTTTGGAAGCGTGGAATTGGGGGGGAATGCTAACAGAGGGCAGTATGATTTAACACAGCATTTAAAAGAGAGCGGAGAGAAGCTGGAAGTATTTGATGAAAAAAGCAAAAAGAAAGTTATTCCACGAGTGATTGAGCCGACATTTGGAATGGAAAGAATATTCTTAGCAATATTAAGCCAGGCTTATGAGTATGATAAGAAAAGAGAAAATATTGTTTTGCATATTCCTAAGAAGCTGGCTCCGTATAAAGCTGGAATTTTTCCTTTGATTAATGATGATAAGATGATTAAGCTGGCTAGGGATATTTTTAAGGATTTAATTAAAGAATTTTATGTTGTTTATGATTCTGGCGGAAGTGTTGGAAGAAGGTATTCTCGCCAGGATGAAATTGGGACGCCTTTTTGTATTACTATAGATGGGGATAGTTTGAAAGATAATGCAGTTACTATAAGAGAGAGGGATAGCACTCATCAGATTAGAGTTAAAATTAAGGATTTGAAAGAGATTTTGGGGAAATTAATTAATTCTGAGATTGAGTTTGATAAAGCAGGGAAGAAAGTTGATACGAGGGTTAAGGAGAATTAACTATTTTAATGATTAAAAAAAGAGTGAGGGATATTCTAGCTAAGATGTCTAGAAGAAATGCGGGTATTAATATTTTAACCGGGATGTATTATGATAAGGAATTTAATATTTATTTTAATAAATTTATTGATATTGTTTATAAGCTGAGAGAAATGCAGAATTCTAAAACTGGCAGTTGGCTAAATAAAAATGCCCCATTTTTTGCAGAAATTGAGACAAATATAGAGATAACAAGCTTATTGGCACAATTTGGATTAACCCCTAAATATAAACTAAGTTTTTTAGAGAAATATAGAAATTGGGATAAATTAAAAAATAAATTTGAGAAATGGAAAATAGAAACAAAAGACGGCATGAATCGTGCAAATATGAATAAAGGGGCGACGAAACTTATGAGATTCTATAAACTAGTTCCTGGCATGTTTTCAAAAAAATGGCTAGAAAATTATCTTAGATTTTTTCTTGATTGGCAAGATCCTTCTACAGGATGTTGGGGGGTTTGTTTAAAAAAAGAAAATAAATTAATTAAAACTTCTGATTTGAGCTTAACTTTCCATATCATAAAAAGATTCTATAAGAAAAATGGAGAAAAAAGATACAATTTAGAAATTCCCAATATTCAAAAAATAATTGAGACTATATGGGATTTAGAAAATAAAGAATACCCTTTTGGATGGAAAGAAAAAAACAAATGGAATGGGCATCATATTATGGATGTTATAGTTATGATGAAAATCTGTTATAAATATCTTGATAAGAAGGAAAAAAATAAAATAATTGTATTTGAGAAAAAAGTGAGGAAATGGTCAGAAATAGAAATTAAGAAGATACTAGAGGAAAAGAATAAAGAAAAAATGATTGAAAATTTGTGCTGGTTTGCCCAGATGCCAACAAAATTTAATGATTTAAGGAGAATTAATAGTGAAATCTTCTTTCATATTCTTTATGATCCAGCCATTCTAAGACAATTGATATAACAAAGATTTTATTACTTTCTATTGAGTAAATCAGTCTCCAAGCATTTGGAAGATTATATTTCCAGACATTTTTAATCCCAAATTTTTGGATGTATTCTTTCGGGATTAATCTTTTTGGGATTTGTATACCACAAAAAGGATTTTTACAAATATCATTAAATGCCCTTTCTAAATAATTTTTTAATTCTTTTTCTTCATAAGCTCCGGACGCCAATTTGTCAAAAGCCTCTTTTACTTTATTATTAGCAAATTGCAGTTGACATTCCATCCTAACCTCTCCAAAATAAATGTGCTTGCTTTAATCTTGTTTCTGCTTCTTTTGGATAAAAAATCCAGCCAATTTTCCCTTCTGAGTCTACGGATATTTTTCCAGATATTAAAAGATAGTCTATTATTATGCTGAATGTTTGATACATTATCTTTTTTGGCATTGCTTCCCATAACTTCTTTTTTCTGAATTCTCCATCATGTTCTTTTATGAAATCTTCTACCATTAAAACCGTGTCTAATCTGGGGTATCTTGCAGGAGTTTTTCTTATTAATTCGCTTATCATCTTAATTAGTTATATCATTTGATATACCTTTATAAATCTTGTGTTAAGTTTATAGAACTAAATTATTTCATAAGGACATTATAATTTAATTGCCCCTATGAAACTAAGCAAATCTGGGCTGTTTGAGACATCTAGAAAGATTTAAATAGCTAATTTATTACATATTAGTAAATAAACTACTAAATTAATATAAAAATGCAATTAAGTAAAGGCGAAGAAAAAGCGTATGAAACTTTGAAAAGAAACAAGTTGCAATTATTTAGATTAAGAGAGTTATCCCTGCTTTTGAATATAGACAAAACTAAAACATATAATCTGATTAAGGCATTGAAAGGGAAAAATGCAGTGGATGTACTTTCTTCAGGAATTTATTCTCTAAAGGATACGGATGATTTTGCAGCCGGAGCTTATTTTAATTGGCCCTCTTATGTAAGTTTTCTTTCTGCTTTGAATTATTATGGTTTTAGCGACAATTTGCCTAAAAAAATAACATTTGTTTCAACAAAATATAAAAAAAATCAAAGATTTGAGTATGTTTGCTTATCTCAAAAGAGATATTTTGGTTATAAAAAAATAGGAGATATTATTATTGCTGATAGAGAAAAGGTGTTTGTGGATTCTTTATTGTTTCCAAAATATTCCGGGGGAATAAAGGAGATAGCAAGACTTTTATTAGAGAATATTAATAGTTTGGATATAAATAAATTATTGAACTACTCTTTAAGAGTTGATAGTAAAATGGTTTTAAGAAGATTGGGATTTATTTTGAATGATAAGCTAACTAAGAAGGAGAAAGGACTCTTATTAAGTAAAATTGGGAAGGGAGCAGGGTTTCTTGACCCAATGATTAAAACAAGAAAGAATTTAAATAAAGAATGGCTGCTGTATACTAATTTATAATGATATCAAAAGAGGAACTCGTATTGCTTAAACAAAAGAGAAAGATTAGTTTGTATTATTTAGAAAAGGAATATTTGCAGCATATATTTCTAAATGCTATCTCTAAATATGGAGATTCAATTGTTTTTAAGGGTGGAACTTGTCTAAGGTTATGTTATGGTTTAGAAAGAGCATCTGAAGATTTAGATTTTAGCAGTTCTTTAAGTGTTAGTAAACTGAAAGAGGTTATAAATAAATGTTTGAAGTCTTTTGAGTCGCTAGGAATAGAGCATTTTGATTTAATTGAAAAAGAGTCTGAAGGGAGTATAAGATTTGAAATTAAATTTAAGGGGGTTTTGTTTAATGGAAATCTGAATTCAGCTAATAATCTGAAGATTGACTTTAATAAAAATAAGGTTTTTTTTAAAACAGCCATAGTTGTTAATCAGGTTTTTTCAGACATTCCTCTGTTTGTTATAGTTGCTTTAGCTGAAAAAGAAATTCTTGCTGAGAAAATTAGAGCAATTGCTAATAGAAAGCAAGCAAGAGATTTATATGATTTATGGATTTTGCTTGGAAAAAAAGTGGAAATAGATAAAAAATTAATTGATAAAAAATTAAAAGAAGAAAATGTTAATATAAAAAATATCACTTTTATTTCTAGGGAAGCGTATGAAACTGATTTGAAAAACTTGGTGGATTATATTCCAGATTATGAGCAGATAAAAAAAGAGATAGTGAAGTTTCTTGAGGGATTGAAATGATAGAAGCATATTTTATACATTTATTAATTTTAATTGGAAGATAATTAATTTTTAAAACCCCTTCTTTTTCTTCAGAAAAAGAACTAATTCCTTGGAAATTCTCGGTTTATTTTTGACTAGGGGATAGAGATAAGGGAGAATAACTGAATCATATTTTCCTGTGGGGATTTCTATTTCGTTTTGAAATTTCATTTCTTTTAGGTTTTTTCCCTGCAGTATTTGTTTAACTACAAATACTGCGTTATCTGTGGAAAACTGCTGTTTTCCTATATTTCTTTTTTCTGCATTCCTGATGAATTTTGTTAGTTCTACTTCTGTTCTTTTTCTTGGAGGATAATCTCCTAAAATTCCTCCGAAAATGAAGAATGAGAAGTTTTTTGCTTCTTCACTTGTTAAGGTATTTGGTGCTTCTGGGTCGAGGATACAGGAATTTTTTAAGTTTAATTCTTTTACTGATAATTCCGAAACTTTTCCGTATTTTTCCAGCTTGTTTTTATCTTCTTTTTTTATATTTGTGAACCAGAGATTAGATTTTCCTATTATTTTTGATATGCTTTTGTATTCGATTATACACCAGGGATAGAGTTCTGGTTCGAGATGCTCGATTATCATTATTTGTTGGGATTTCATGACAAGCAAAACTTTATTAATTTTATAATTCTTTCTATTTCATGAACAGAAAGAGCGAGGTTTTTATGATTATATTTATTCTGCTAGTTGTGACTTTCGCTTTAATTATTGCTCTTAATCTGGATTATTTTGATTCTCTGATAAAAAGAAATATTGAAACTTATGGATATCCTGCGATATGGGTATTTGCTTTTTTATGTGATTTATTAGAACAGCCCATAAGCTCTGAAGTTCCCGCAATTTTTGGATATCTTTTGGGAATGAATGTAGTCTACTTATTTGTTATTGCAAGTCTTGGAAGCAGCATTGCTAGTTTAATGAACTTTTATTTTGGCAAAAGAGTTTTATCTTCAAAAATTTTGAGGCATTGCGAAACAAAAAAATATGCTAACTATTGCAAGTTTTTTTATAAACATGGAAATTTAAGCCTGGCTTTGGCTGCGTTGACTCCAATTCCTTATGTAACCTTCTGCTGGCTTTCAGGGGCATTTAATATGAGTTTGAAAAACTTTTTTATTTATGGATTATTAACCAAAGCTGCAAGAATTGGCTTTGCTCTTTGGATTGTCTGGCTTGTTGTGTAAAATGGACCCATCGGGAGTCGAACCCGAGCCTCATCCATGCCATGGATGCATTCTACCGCTGGACTATGGGCCCAATTACTTTCTTTATGAAGAAAGGTTTATTAAGGTTTTTCTTATCCTTAGTTTATGGAAAATAGCGAATGCATATTCTGCAAGATTGCAAGAGGGGAGATTCCCTGTGCTAAAATTTGGGAAGATGAAAAATATCTCGCTTTTTTAGACATAAATCCCAACACGCGGGGAATGACTTTAGTTATACCTAAAAAGCATTTTGATTCTTATGCGATAGATATGAATGATAAAGATTATAGTGAGCTGTTTTTAGCGGCTAAAAATGTAGCTAAACTCCTAGACAAAAAGTTAAAGGTTAAAAGAACTGCGATTGTTCTTGAAGGATTAGGAGTTAATCATGTTCATGTTAAACTTTATCCTATTTATGGATTAGATGCTAAATTTAAAGAGATATGGGCAGATGAAAAAATTTTCTTTGAAAAATATCAGGGGTATATTACAACTCAACTTGGCCCTAAAGCAGATGTTGATGAACTAAACAAATTAGCTGAAGATATAAAAGAAAAATGAGTAGTGGAAATTTAAGAAACTTCTTTGATGTCAGAAATGCTGCTGATTTGTGCATTTCTGAGCATCCTAAAAACTTAAAGAATAGCCTTAAGAGTTTTTTTGAAGCAAAAAAAATAGCAGTAATAGGGGCGAGCAGAGAAGAGGAGAAAGTTGGGCATATTATATTTAAAAATCTTGTTAGGAACAAATATCTCAAGGTTTTTCCTGTTAATCCTAGTGCTGAAGAAATTTTAGGGATAAAGTGTTTTAATGATATATCTGAAATTCCGTTTGAAATTGATATGGTTGTTATAGCTGTCAAGGCAGAATTTGTTCCAGATATTTTAGAGCAATGCGGAAAAAAGGGAGTGAAATCTGCAATAGTTATTTCTGCGGGATTTTCTGAATCTGGAAATAGAGAGCTTGAGGATAAATTAAAAAAAATAAGCGAGGATTATGGGATTAATATTTTAGGGCCGAATGTTCTTGGAATAATAAATGCTTATAAGGATATGAATGCCTCTTTTTTTAATGGAATGCCTGAAAAAGGAAACATTTCTTTTATCAGCCAGTCAGGAGCTCTTGGAACATCTATTTTAGATATTGCAATTCAGAATAGGATAGGATTCGCTAATTTTATTTCTTTAGGGAATATGATGTTCAATGATTTCATTTCTGCTTTGGAATATCTTGAAAATGATCCTAAAACAGAAGTAATCATGATATATATGGAGTCATTAAAAGAGGATACTGGAAGAAAATTTATTGAAGTATGCCAAAGAATATCCAAAGTTAAAAAAATAATAGCTGTTAAGGCTGGAAAGACTGAAAAAGGGCAGGAAGCTGCCAGAACTCACACTTCTTCCCTTGCAAGCGACTCTAAAACTTATTCAGGGGCATTTAAGCAGTCAGGAATAATTGAAGCAAGCTCTATAAGAGAGATGCTCGCTTTAGCTAGAATATTTTCTAAATATAAAAATTTGGGAAAAAAGGCAATGATAATAACCAATGCAGGAGGATTAGGAGTTTTGGCAAGCGATTCTTTGTCTGATGCAAATATTAGTATTCCCAGTATCCCTGAAAAACTGCTAGAAGAATTTGATAAAATCCTGCCTAAAGGATATTCTAGAAATAATCCTCTGGATATATTGGGAGATGCTCTTGCAGAGAGATATGAGAAAGTTCTTTTAAGGATAGATAAAGAGGGTTTTTTTGATTTTTTTGTTGTTATTATGTCTCCTCAAGAGATGTCGCAGCCGGTTGAAACTGCTAAAGTTTTAAGCAGACTGAAAAAACCAGTATTTCCTGTTTTTATTGGCGGGAAAAGCTTTGAAGAAGCTAAAAAATTAATCAGTGAAAAAGAAATAATAAGTTTTGATGATGTTTCTGATTTTGGCGTTTTTGGAAAGATAAATTAGGTTTAAATATTATAAAAAGGTGTTTTTTAAATGATAGAGAAGAATGAAGCAGGCAAGGGAATTGATTTCAAGTATAACCTTAGACTTTATTTTGGATTTGTCAAAAAGTATAAATGGGTTTTTATATTTCTTCTTGCACTCATATTAGTTATAGAAGCAACTTCAGTTGCGATAAGCTTCTTTTTTAAATATCTTGTTGACAGGGGAAGCCAGTTTTTTTCTAGTCAGTCGGGTATTGAAACATTTATCAGGGCAATGATTGCAATTGGAATCGCATATGGAATTACTTCTTTGGTAAGAGTATCTTCAAAATTTTGTTATATTCATTATGTAAATAAGCTGGAAGTTGATTTGATTGCGGACATAAAAAGGAAATTTTTCAGCCATTTAATAGAGCTGGATTATGGCTTTCATACCTCTCATAAAACAGGGAGCATGATATCCAAACTTTCAAGAATAGGAGGAGCTGTTGAGAGAATGACTGATGCGATAATATTTAATTTTTCTCCTATGCTGCTGCAATTAGTTGTTTCTGTGTTCTCTCTTATTTATTTTGACTGGGTCAGTGCAGTAATAACTCTCGCAACAGTTTTATTATTTGTATCTTTTGGACTTTTTATGCAGAAGGTGCAGGAGAAATCAAATGTAGAAGCAAATGATGCAGAAGATTTTGAAAAAGCAAATGTTTCAGATGTTTTTACAAATATGGAATCAATCAAATATTTTGGCAAAGAGCGTTCAGTTGTTGAAAAATTCAGAAATTTGAGCGAAATAACAAAAAATAAAGTGCTGGCTAACTGGAATTATTCTAGGTGGACTGATTCTATACAGGCATTAATTCTTGCGATAGGAACATTTTTTGTAATTTATTTTCCTCTTATTGATTTTATCAATGGAAAAACTACCATCGGAACTTTAGTCTTTATTTATAGTGTTTTTTCATCGCTTTTTGGCAATCTTTACAGCTTTGTTTGGGGAATAAGAGGGTTTTATAGGTCAATGGCAGATTTTGAGTCATTGTTTCAGTATGCTAAAATAAGCAATAATGTTAAAGACAAACAGAATGCAGAGAGCTTAAAAATAAAAAATGGAGATATTGAATTTAAAAATATCTCTTTTAGCTATGACAAAAGAAAAATATTTGAGAACTTTAATCTTAATATTCCTAAAAATAAGAAAGTGGCATTGGTGGGGCATTCTGGAAGCGGGAAGTCTACTCTTATCAAGCTGTTATACCGGCTTTATGATGTCAATAATGGCGGAATTTTAATTGATGGAAAAGATGTAAGAGAGTTTAAGCAGGAATCATTAAGAAATGAAATGGCAATTGTTCCGCAAGAATGCATCTTATTTGATGATAGTATCTATAATAACATACTATTCTCAAATCCAAAAGCAACAAGACAGGAGGTCATAGCGGCAATTAAATTTGCACAATTAGACAGAATAATCAAAGATTTCCCAAATAAAGAGAATACCGTTGTGGGAGAAAGAGGGATAAAACTTTCAGGGGGAGAAAAACAAAGAGTTTCTATTGCAAGGGCTATTCTGGCAAATAAGAAAATTTTAGTTTTAGACGAGGCAACCTCTTCCCTGGATTCTCTGACAGAGTTTGAAATAAAAAAAGATTTGGAAGAGCTTATGAAAAACAGGACAACTATAATAATCGCCCATAGACTTTCTACTATTATGAGTGCAGATATTATCGTTGTTATGGAAAGGGGAAAAATTGTGCAAATAGGCCACCATAATCAGCTTATTGACAGGCAGGGGTTATATAGAAAATTATGGAATATGCAAAAAGGCGGGTATATTAAATAGCAGAACAACAATCCTTTTAAACCTTCTAAAAATATCTTTTTTATGCCATCCAGCCTTGAGAAACTAATGAGCTTTTTTAGAGCCCCATTTAACACAGAAAAACATATTCAGGGATTTGTTTGCTCTTTTATTCCTGAAACTGATTCTGCAACTTTGACTGTATCATGTTTATCTGAAGACTGCCAATCTTGGAGAGATAGTGTCAGAGTTTATTATCCTCAGGATTTAGAATCAAGAAGATTGGTGGAGAGTGCATTAAAAAATGGGAGATTTATTGAGGTTCTTCTTACAAAATCTGGTATATTTTCCCAGCTCTTTTATATAAAAAGAGTAGACTATTCTGATGGAGGAATTGTTTCAGCATATTATTCTGTAGATATGAAAAGAGCTAAAACAGAAAAATCAGCTAGACAGCTTTAATCTTGCATCCACAATAACTGCTTCTTTTTCATTGACAATTATAGGGTTTAAATCTGCTTCTTCTATTTTTTCTTCTGCGGTTTTTGCGAATTTTTCAATTAAATCTGTTAATCTTGCAATATTATATTTTTTTTCTTCTATTACCTTTGAAATTTTCAACTCTTTTATTGCTAAATTGATTTCATCCCTGCTTATTGGAAGAACTCTTTGAATTGTGTCTTGAAGTATCTCTGTGAATGAGCCTCCTGCTCCGATTAGCAAAACTTTTCCAAAGATAGGGTCTGTTTTTATTCCTGCGATTATTTCAACTCCCTCTGTATTTTTTTGTATTATAAACTTTTTATTTTCAAATTTCTTTTTTAGCTTGGAGTATTCTTCTTCCAGCTCTCTTGTATCCCTTGCTTTTTTGACTGCATCTATCTTCATCTTGTGTTCTGGAGAGTTAAGTTTAATCCAGATAGGGAAGCCCATCTTTTCTATTTTTTCCCTGAATTTTTTTATATCTGCATTTATCGGAAGAATAAAACTACCCGCTATTGGGAGATTTTTAAGCTCTTCAAATGAGTTTTCTATGTTTAGGAACTCTGTCATGAACTAGAGAGATTAACAGTGTTTTTAAGATTTTGCAATCTATCTTGTTTTGTATAATTATGTTTATATATTTGGCAAACTTGGAATATTAATGAAAAAAATTATATTACTTGTTGTCTGCATGATTTTTCTTTCTTCTTTTGCATTTGCAGGAGTAAAAGAAGACTTGCTTGTTTTTATCAATCAGGAGAGAAATTTGCAGGGTGCTGCAAATTTAAGTTTTGAATCCAGCATAAATAATGCTGCCCAGCTTCATAGCGATGATATGCTGGCTCAAGATTATTTTTCCCATACCTCTTTAGATGGGAGAAATATGGTGGACAGGATGAATGATGCGGGATTTTTCGGGATGGCATATGGGGAAAATCTTGCAGCCCATACAGGGCAGGCAAATGCCTCCCAGGTATTTGAGATGTGGAAAAATTCTTCAGGGCATTATCTTAACATGATTAATTCTAATTTTAATGCTGCAGGAATTGGAATTGCAGAAGGAAACTGGGATAATTTTGGAGGGCTGTATTCTTCTATTTATACTCTCAATTTAGGAAAGATTTCAGGAAGCTATAATACTACAATTTGCACTGAAAATAGCACAAGAATTTGTGGAGTGAACAATGTAGGAGAATGTAAAACAGGAGTTCAAACTTGCACAAATAATTCGTGGGGAGTTTGTGATGGGGCGATAAATCCTGTTGCTGAAATTTGCATTGATGGAAAAGATAATGACTGCGATGGCAGAATTGACGAAAACTGCGTTAATCTATGCGACAAAGATGCAGATAAATTTGTGGATTTAGTGTGTGGAGGAAATGACTGCAATGATAATAACAAACAGATTAATATAAATTCAACTGAAGTTTGCAATGGAATTGATGAAGATTGCGATGGCGGAATTGATGAAGATTGCAGTGCTAATTTAGAAATATTGTCTCCTGAAAATAATTTTGAAAGCAATAATTCAAGAGTTAAGATTGAGCTGAATGTGGTTCATTTAAATGGATATGTTTATTATAAAATAAACAATGGCAACTGGCTAGTATTTTGTGTAGATGCATCCAACTGCCAGAAGAATGTTTATCTTTCTAATGGAAATAGCATTATACAGATTAAACTTAGTGATTTTAACAATATTGTTTATACTGCGAATTTAAGCATTTTTGTGGATTCTATCAAGCCGAGAATTTTGTCGCAAATTCCCAGAAATCTTGGATATACTAACGGAACATTCTCAGTCAAGTATAGCGAGAGCAATTTGCAGTCTGTTGATTTGTATCTTTCTTTTCCTGGAGAAAGTTTTATTTTAGCAGCTTCTAAAACTGATTGCGAAAATGGAAGCAACAAAATCTGCAATTTGACTTATGATTTATCTCCTTATAATGGACAGGAAGTGAGATATTATTTCAGCATTTCTGATAAGTTTTCTTCTGTTAGTTCTAATACTTATACGGCTAAAGTTGATAGTGCAAAACCTGAATTTTTATGGGTTAATGCAAATAAAACTTCTGTTAATTATGAAAGATATAAACTAAGTGTGAATATGAGCGAGTATTCTAAACTTCAGTATTCTATTAGTAATGGGGTATTACAAACTATGTGCTCCAGATGCAAAATTGCTAATCGATATTTTTCATTTTCTTCAAAACCAGATTATATTGACTTGTTTGCAACTGATGCTGCCGGAAACAGCAATAGTTATAGAATTGAATTGTAAGACTATTTCATAGGATTTATAAATCATCTTTATTTTGTTTTTAAATGAGGTTCAGCATATTGATTGGAGGGAAAGCGGGACAAGGGCCAAATATATTAACCCAGTTAGTTGGAGAGGCTTTAGTAAATAAGGGATATTTTGTTTTTTATTCAAGAGATTATGAATCTTTAATAAGAGGAGGGCATAATTTTAATACCCTGACTTTTTCTGATAGTGAAAGTTACAGCAATGATAGTGTTATTGATATTATTGTGGCGTTAGATGAAAATAGTGTTAAGAAGCATAAAGACAAACTGAAGAAAGGCGGAATTATTATTGAAGGAAGCGGCAAGGATAATATGTATTTTGCTGGAAGATTATTCAAAGTTTTATGCATGGATTTTTCTATTCTTGAAAAAGAGCTGAAGAAATTAAGAAATTTTGATGAAAATCTGAAAAATTCTAGAATTGGATATGAAGAAGAGACAAGAGCATGCATTGTTTTTAAGGCAAACAAGGGAATAAATGGAAGATTTATGAATGGAAGTTCTGGAATAGCAGAGGGAGCTATTAAATCTGGAATGGAAGTTTATTATGCTTATCCTATGACTCCGGCTACTCCTGTTTTGTTTGAATTAGCTTCTAAAAAAGATAAGGGGAGCTTTAAAATATTTGAGCTGGAGAATGAGATTTCTGTTATATGTGCAGCAATAGGCTCTTCTGCATGGGGAATGAAAAGCATGGTGGGGACATCTGGAGGAGGATTTGATTTAATGACAGAAGCGATGAGCTTTGCAGGACAGGCAGAAATTCCTATTGTTTGCTATCTTGCTTCAAGGCCGGGGCCTGGGACAGGAGTTGCAACTTCTACAGGGCAGGGAGACTTGAATATGGCGAGACATTGTGGGCATGGGGAATTTTTTAGAATGATTGTTGCTGGCGGAGATCCTAAAGAATGCGAGGAATTAACAAGCCAGAGCTTTTATTTTTCACAGAAATATAAAATTCCGGCAATTGTCATGAGTGATAAACATCTTGCTGAAAGTTTTTATACTATTGGAGAAGAGGCAAAAATAACTAAATCTGAAAAGACAATGAAAGCAGGAAGATATAACAGCTATGAACATACTGAAACAGGAGAGGCAACTGAAGATACTGAAATTACAAAGAAAAATTTTGAAAGAAGAATGAAGAAAGCTAAAGAAATTGAAAAAGAGGCTGGAAAATTTGAGCAGTATAAAATTTATGGAAAGAAAACCAGCAAAAATTTAATTATTTCTTACGGCTCTACAAAAGGAGCAATATTAGATTCTATTTCTGGGAAAGATGCTAAATTTCTGCAGATATTATATATTGAACCGTTTTCTGAAAAAATAAAAGATGAGCTAAAAAAAGCTGAAAAAATTGTTTTAGTTGAAAATAGTGCAACAGGGATGCTGGCAGATTTGATTGCTGAAAAAACAGGAATAATTATTAAGGATAAAATATTAAAATATGACGGGAGAGCTTTTTTCTGCGATGAATTGAGCAGGGAGATTGAGGAGAAAATAAAATGAAAAATAATTTTAATATGTGGTCTGTTATTTTAAATGTATTTTCAGCAATATTTCTAATAATTGCAGAGTATTTATTGATAAGCGGGGTTAAAGATAAAACCAAGTTAACCATCTATTTAATTATTATGTTATTAATACTCATTTTTATTAATCTTGTAAATCTTTTAACAATTTTATTTTACGAGAAATATAAAATAAGTGAAAGTATTGAATTAATGAAATTTAGAATGAATAAAAATCTTAACTTATCTTTGTTGCTTCTTGGTGTAGGAATCCCCCTATTTATTGTTTCTTGGTCTGTAGGATTTTTAGATAACATTTTTATTACAATTACTTCAATAATCTTATCCCTTGTGGGAAGTTTTTTATGGGAAGTGGGTTATGTTAGAAGAAGCAAAATATTAGAGATGAGATTATTAAAAGAAGAATGGAGAACAAAATGAAAGCTGAAACTAATTTATCAACTGGAATTCCAAATACCTGGTGCCCGGGATGCTTTAATTTTTCTATTTTGGCAGGAGTGAAGAATGCAATTGCAAAAGAAATAGCTGAAGGAAAGAAAAAAGAAGATTTTGCAATTGTTTCTGGAATTGGATGCCACGCCAAGATATTTGATTATATCCATTTGAATGGTATAAATAGTCTGCATGGAAGAGTTTTGCCTGTCTGCCTGGGAATGAAAGTTGCAAAGCCGAATCTTAGTGTTATAGGATTTTCTGGTGATGGAGATGCTTATGCAGAGGGGATGGAGCATTTGATACACATGGCAAGGTTTAACCCTGATGTAAAATATATTGTTCATAATAATCAGGTTTTTGCTTTAACAGTGGGACAGCCGACTCCTACAACTGAATTAGGATATAAAGATAAAACAACTCCTGATGGAGTGAAACTGATGCCTTTGAATCCTATCAAGCTGATGCTTGCGGCTAATGCGGGCTTTGTTGCGAGAGTTTATGCTGATGTCAAACAGATAGAAGAAGTTTTAAGAGAGGCATTCAAGCATAAGGGGTTTGCATTTATAGAGATTATCCAGCCCTGCATTATTTTTCATAAAGATGAAGGAGTAAAAGAAAAAATGTATTCCTTGCAGGAACAGGGGCATGATAGATCAAACTGGCAGGAAGCTATGAAAAAAGCAGAAGAGTTTGATTATAATAATGCAGAAAAAATTCCTTCCGGTATATTTTATCAGAAAGAACGAGCAACATTTGAGGATATTTTTCTTAGGTATAGATAATTGCGATAATTAGTATGCTGCTATTGCAATTATCTATCTCTATAATTGCACGACATTTTATACTAATCCATGCAATTATAGATAATGTATGGCTGTGAAGGGAGTTGAACCCTCCACTCCGGCCTTATGAGAGCCGTACTCTACCGCTGAGTTACACAGCCATCTAAACCTTAAAATTTGGCTATTTAAAAGGTTTTTTAAACTCTTTTTTATTAACTAATTTATGAATATAGGCATAATAAAAGAGGTTAAGAGAAAGTTTATTCATTTTTTAGCTTTATTCTTTATTGTGATATATGTTTTGCTCTCTAAGTATTATACTGAAAAAATAGCTCTTTTAGGACTGCTCTTACTATTAGTTGTCTTTCTTATTATCGATTATATAAGAGTAGAGATGAATAAAAAAATTCCAATTATCTGGAATATTTTTAGAGAGAAAGAAAAAGATAAATTTGCAGGAAATGTTTTCTTTTTAATTGGCGCAATAATCGTGTTTTCTCTTCTGGATTTTAGAATAGCTTTAACTGCTTTATTGATGACTATTTTTGGAGATATGGCTGCTGCACTTATAGGAAAAAGCCTTGGCAAAACCTGGATAACTAAGAACAGGGCATTAGAGGGAATAGTTGCAGAATTAATAATAGATGTTATAATTGGATGCATTGTTCTTGACAGCTGGATTATAATTTTAGTTATGGCGCTTGCTGCAACAATTGTTGAGACTAGCGTGAATAAATTAGATGACAATCTTTTTATCCCTGTTTTTTCTGGATTTTTTGGAGAGATAGCAAGATACATTCTTGAATGGGGAATAATCTAATGGTGCTGGAAAATTTAACGAATCTTATTTCTGCAGAATATTTGGAGAGAGACTTAAGCTATCTTATAAAACTTTTTGAGGCGATTGGAGGATTAATCTTAGCTTATTTTATTTTTAATGTAATTTCTATTATTCATAATTGGAGATTAAGGAAAGAGGTAAGACAGATGAAAATATTAATTGAAAAGATAGATAGAAAGTTGAATAAAAAGTAGAATTAAGTTTTATAAAATCTATTTGGTTTGAAAAGAGCAATATCATTGTCTAGTCCTGATTCATAAATTTTTATTATTTTTATTATTTTTTCTGGAGTTAACGCTTTGGGATGCAGAGCATAACTGCCATGAGCTGTCTTTGTATACATTTTTCCGTCTGCTCTTGTTTTAATGTAGTTTTCATACATTTCAGGGGTTACTCCTTCTTCTATCGCTAGAGGAGAGCCAGGGTATAAACAAGTGGGAGAGATAGCAACTTCATCTGGCTTTAATTTTTCATTTAATACTCTTATTGTTCTTCTAATAGTTGAAAATTTTTCTAAATCTTCTCCTGGAAGCCCAAATTGAATTGAAGCCATACTTCTTATTTTATATTGCCTTATAATCTTAAATGCTTTTTCAGCTTGTTCTATAGTTATTTTCTTTCTGCATCTATTAAGTATTTCTTGTATTCCAGATTCAATACCGAAATATATGAATATGCATCCTGAATCGCTAAGAGTTTTTGCAATTTCTTCATCTATTGCATCGACTCTTGTTTGAAGAGAGTATTCTATTTGTAATTCTTTTTGTTTTATCTGTCTAGCAAATTCTAAAAACCAGTTTTTATCTGCTATACTCATATCATCTTCAAACATAAACCCTCTGAATCCCTGTGAGTAAAGTTCTTCTAATTCTTGTATCACATTTTCAGGAGTTCTTTGTCTTATTTTTCCAGGCCAATTTACTTTAGATGAACAAAAAGAACAAGAATATTGACAACCTCTTGAAGTCATTATAGAAGTTGATTTTTTTCCTTCAAATAATGCGGCACTATAATAACTATCAAATCTTTTGTCTAAGTAAAATAAATCTCTTGCGGGTTTTGGAAGTGTATCTAAATTTTGAATTAGCCTTCTTTTTCCATTGTTTATTACAATTCCCTCTTCTCTAAAAACTACTCCTTCTAATCCTTTAACACTCTGCCTTTTAGATATTCTTTTTACTAATTCAATAATTGTTTTTTCTCCTTCTCCAATAACCGAATAATCTATTTCAGGGTTATTTTTTATAGTTGTTTCTGCACAATTTGTTTCGTGAGGTCCGCCTTTTATTATGGGTATTTTTTTCCATTGTTTAACAATTTTAGCAACTTCTAAAGCTTCCTTGTGTGTTGGAGATGTAGAAGTTATTCCCACAATTTCTGGATTTTTATTAACTAACTCTTCCTGCAGGATTTCTTTATAGTTTCTTCTTTCAATTTCCGCTCTCGCAGTTAGATCTAAAACTGAAATATCATGCTCTTTTCTTAAAGCTCCAGCTATATAAGCCAAGCCAAGTGAAAATCCTTTTAGTCCTTCTTTGAAATAGGGATCAATTAGCAATATTTTCATAATTATAAAGTGGTAATATGTAATATAAAACTTATGTTATAATATTTTGACAAAAGATAAAATTTATAAGGTAATAATTACTATTGTCTAAATATGGTAGAAGAAATAAGGAAAATAGACTATTTTGACCGGAAAATTCTTTTTGAGTTAGATAGGAATACAAGAATTTCTGCAACTGAATTAGGAAAGAAGATTAGAAAATCAAAACAATTTGTGGATTATAGAATTAAAAAACTCGAAGAAGATAATATTCTAAGGGGGTATGTCTCGGTTATTGATTATTCTAAATTGGGCTATCTCAGTGTTAGGGTATATTTTAAGTTTCATAATCTCAATCCAGAAGAGCAAGAAAAACTTGAAAATGAATTAATAAAAGATAAAGAGGTTTGGTGGCTGGTAACTCTAGAAGGTGCTTGGGATGTAGGTTATGCCACAGCAGTTAAGAATATTTTAGACTTTTATGATTATTGGGATAAAATAATGAAAAAATATAGAAAATACATCATAAATCATTCAATAGTTGTTTATACTCATATTAGACAATATCCTAAATCATATATCATAGACAAGAATAATTCTGATGAAGGAACTCTGGTGGGGGCTTCAAAAATAAAAGCTAAGGTTGATGATATGGATATTAATATTTTGAGATTTATATCTAATAATGCGAGAGCCTCCCTTCTTGAGATAGCAGATAAAATTAAGTCAAGCCCCCAAGTTGTGAGAAGCAGATTAAATAAACTTCAGCAATCAGGAGTAATTCAAGGATATCGAGCGTTAATTGATGTTTCTTTCTTAGGGTATAGATATTATAAGGTTTACATAAATTTGGTCCATATTGACAAACTGAATGAACTAGGACAATTTTGTAAACAACATCCAAATATCTTAAATGTTAATAGAACAATCGGAGGCAGAGATTTTGAGATTGAACTTCAGGCAAAATCTTTTGAACAATTTGATTCAATTATGAAAGAACTAAGAAGCAAATTTATTGGAATGATTGATGACTATGAATTTGTCATAGCAAGAGAGGAGAAAAAAATGGTTTATTTTCCATTTGAATAGTTTGTTTTAAGCCAAAACTGGCGCTCTTTTAACTTTTTTTGTAATATAACCTGCTACCTTGTTTTTTATTCTTTTGCTTGGCATAGTTGCCCCTAGAATTTTCTTGTTTATTTCGAAATCGGGAGTGAATTTGCTTTCTAGGATTAACTTAGCTCCGGTTCTTTTAATTAGTGTGGATTTTATTCTTCCCATAATAATAAGCTGGTTTGAAGGTTTTTAAAGATTATTGTTCCTTTTTATGGAGCGTTTCTATGCCTTTTAAGGACTTGCTGGCGTCAATAAACTCTTTCATTTTCTTAGAAATAACATCCTGAATCACGATTATATAGGGAAGATTATAGGGAAGGGATTTTTTATAAGCTTTTATCAGCTCTTTTTCATTAATCCTCTTTTTATTAAATGCAAATAACAGGCAGTCTTCTGAATTAATTCTTATCTTGGCTAGGACTTCTTTTTTATCATAGTATTCTGTGCTGATAATTGAAATATTTTTTAGGGTTAAAAATGTTTTAATCTCATTTAAGAAGTCTTCTGGCTGAGATTTTGCTTTTTTTGCAGGAGTCTTATCAAAAATTGGCTCAATTTTTAATTCTGTTTCTTGGGTTATCTTTATTTCTTCTTTGGGTTTTTCTGCTATTATTTTTATTTCTTGTTTTATTTCTGGCTTTGAGAATTCTGCTTCAATCTTTGTTTCTTGTTTTTGAATAACTGCCTCTTGTTTTATTTCCTGCTTTAGTTTAATCATGTTTTCTATTATTGGTGAGGCTTGTTCAATAGGCAGAGAGTGAAACTTCCAGAATAACATTCTTTCCTGCAATCTTGGGATAAGCGGGAATGCAAAATCCTTGATATTTCTAAGAGCCACTCTTATTGCAGGTTCTAATTTTATGTCTTCCAGAACTTTTTTTTCTTTTAGAAGAAGAAAAGCTTCTCTTTCTTTTCCAGGAAGATAGGTATAGAATTTTTCTAGCTGTTCTTCTTGCCCTGGAATAAGATAAAGGGGAGAGCCGCCAACTTTCATTATGCTTATTTTTACATTATTATCTGCTGCCAGCTCTGATAGAAATGCAGAGGCGAAAATCATGCTTAGCCCTGTTTCTCTTGACACGTGGATAGGCAGACTCGGTCCTTTTGTCTTTAAGAAATTTATTATCTTTTCTCTGATTAGCTGGGGATTTTTTAAGTCCATAGTTAAATAATATGATTAGAAGTTATAAATCTTGTTGTGGTGGAAGAGTTATTATACGCTCGATAAACAGAAAACGAATTGATTATGGAGCAATAATTATCACATTTATTTAAGGTTTTGTCCAGGAAACTTCGTAATAGGTTACATCGCTCTCTTCATCAACTATTCCTATAAGAAGGTTTTTCTTTGTCGAGTGAGCTACTCTATTTTTAGCTGAAAAATCGTGCCAGGTTAGGGTTTCTGATTCTTTTACAGGATAAATAATCCATTTTGCATGGTCTTCTCCCGGCTTTATTCCTTTGTCATAAACCCTGAACTCTGCTCCAAATTTTAGAGCGGTTTTTACAATATAACCTTTGTCTCTTAAATCTTTAAAAACTCTGTACTTGGTTTCTATTTTAGGGTCCTCTTTTTTCAGCTCTTCTATAAGTCTTTGGAAGCTTAACTTTTTCTTTTTTGAGGTTATCTCTATTTTTTCCCTTTCTAATAAATAGAGAGCTTCTGCAAAGGAGTAAAATATTTTGCCCTCTTTTGCCTCTCCAAATCGTGACTGTTCATATAGCGAGAATGCTTCTTTCTTATTGCTGTAAACTATCTCTCCTGAAAAAACTGCTTTTATTGCGGATTTTTTTGGAGTTTTTTCTTTTGTTTTTTTAACCATGTTTTAGTAAGTAAAAAATGATATATAAATGTTTATTCTTCTAATCTTTGATTAATCTCTCCGGAGAGATTTTCCTGCATCTTTTCTTTTATCTGGCTTTTCCAGTTTTTATGCCCTAAAACATATCCGAGCTTGACATAAGCGGTTTCTGGGAGAGTGTCTTCCAGGAAAATAATTCCTGATTTCATCAGCTTTCTTCCTGGAGAGTAAACATAGGGATTGACTCTTCCGTATAAGGTTTGGCTTGTAATACAGACAATAAGTCCGTTGTCAATCGCTTTTTTTATAGCTGGAAGAAGATTTTTTCTTGCTTCGTCTATTGCGAGGTGCCCTAATCCTGAAGCTTCAATTACAATCCCTTCATATTTTTGAGAGAGATAATCAAATATTTCAGGATTCATTCCTGGATAGAACTTTACAAGAGCTATTTTTTCATTAAAATTGGAATCTAGCTTAACTTTTTTGTTGTTATCCCTTTTGTTGTAAGAAGTTAGGGGTTCTATTCTGTCGGGATAAATTTTTGCGATTGGCATGGAATTAACTGGCTTGAAGGCGTCTCTTCTTGAGGAGTGCATTTTTCTTACTTTGTTTCCTTTTAATGCAAAACAAAAGTTGTCATTAGTTGAGCTGTGCCCTACTAACATCACTTCTGCTATTTCAGATATCGCGGCTCTTGCTGCGCATTGAAGATTTAAAGAAGCATCAGAACTTGCTCTATCAGAACTTCTTTGAGAATAGGTAAGAACAACCGGCTTGTTTATATCTTTTAGAAAAAAAGAGAGCGCGGCAGAGGTATAGTGAAGAAAGTCTGTTCCGTGTGTGATTATCACTCCTGAAATTTCGCTGTCATTCAGACTTTTTTCTGTTTCTTTTGCAATTTCCTGCCAGTCTTTTGCGTCCATATTTTCTGAAGCTTTCATAAAGGGGATTATTATTTTTCTTATGTTGACTATGTCAAACAATTCTGGGTAAAACTTGAAAAAATCATCGGCTGATGTCAGCCATGAAACCCCTCCTGTTTTTGAATCTAATCTTGAAGAAATTGTTCCCCCTGTCATGATGATATCAATCTTAGGCAGGTTTTTATCTGGCTTAATCTCTCTTGCTTTTTTTTCAGGAGCAGGCTTTTTCTTTTCAATCTGCGCAATATTAATAATGTCTTCTTTTTTTATTCCAATATTATACCCTGATTTTAGCTTAATAAGAATAATTTCTGGCTGATAGCTCTCTAATAAAGTTCCTTCTATTGTTTCTTTAGCAGTAGTTATTTTTATTTTATCCCCTGTTTCTGGTTCCATAAATAGTGAAGAATGAGATGATATAAAAAGTTATTTATTTGCTGAATAATTTTACATTTATATGCCCTTTTCTAAAGATTTAAAAGAGCTAAAGATATATGCTAATTTATGCCAGTCCAGCAAATTGAGATAGAAAAGTTACAGCCTACAGATAATCTTAGAGTTGAGAGTTTTTCTTATCTTGTTCAACTGGCAGATGAAGAGCTGGATAAAATAGATGAAAAAGAGGGGCATCCTCAAGCGTGGCTTGTCGATGGAAAGATAATTATATCTGATGGAAATCAAAGAACAGCTGCGAGAGCTATGAAAGGAAAGAGAGTTGTTAATGTGGATTATCAGGGAGAGCTTCCCAGTTATTTGGCAGGTTTTGCAGAAGAGGTTTTAATAAGAAAAACAAGATTGCAGAAAAATGGAGTATATTCTTTTTTTGACTTGCTTGAATCCTAAGTTATAAAAATAAAAAAATAAAGAAATTACCTTTGAGGTTTATTTTTGTTATTTGGGTTATTTAGAAAATTATTCTTGTTTTTCTTCCCAGATACGAGCAGTTTTCATATCACAGAGTAATTTCGCTCCTTTTTTTCTCTTGTCTCCAATCCTCAAGACTCCTGGAATTATAGAAATCCAGCCGCTAAATTCTGGATTGTCAGGCCAGTATTCTTCAGGACGATACAGCATGAAGGCGGCATCTGCAACTTCAGGAATTCCTTTGCAATCAGAGAAATCTTCTATACCTCGAGGTTTTTTATTTTTTCTTTTTAATACTTCAAGTTTTAGCTGGGCATTCACTAAGACATCCACCCCCAAAGTTTCTGCAACATCCCTTTTTAATCTTTTTAATACTTCATAATAAATATCCGATTTATTTCCCTGATAAGGCACATATCCTGCAAAAGATTGCAACCCATCTACAACTACTAAGTGTAAGTTAGGATTCATAACCTTTAATTCGTGGCTTCTGGCAACAATATACTCAATATCAGGTTTATTGGAATCAAATTCTATCTGAAGTTTTTTAACTTCTTCTGAAGCTAATTTTATTCTTTCTATTTCTTCTTGAGAGAGATTCCCACTTTCTACATCCCAATATCTGAATCTTTCAGTATCAATTCCTGCTCTTTTTGCTATCAACTTTTCAACTAACTCGCTAATAGAAGATTCATATGTAAAAAATAAACTGGATTTTCCCTGTGCTGACAATTTGTCTGCAATATTTAATACAAGAGTGGTCTTTCCCTGTTTAGTTGAGGCTCCGCACATTATTAATCGGTGACCCCTTACTCCATGAGTAATTCTATCTACTCCGTGGTAGCCTGTAGAAATATCTGGCTTGCCTTTTCTTTCAACTAATTTGTCAAAATCATCTATAACTGCTTCAACGCCTGAAGCAGCATCTCGCGATTTCTGAAATCTAAATGGAATTAATCTGGCTAACTCCATAGCTTTAACTCTTATCCATTCAGTCATAGATTGGTTTGGCGAGGGAACTTTTTCATCTGGGTTTCTTTCGTATGCCGCATCTCTACAGAGAGTTTTTGAATATACTATAATTTCTCTTCTTAGAAAACAGTTTTCTACCTGCCTAAAATATTCTGACACATTTTCTGGTTTACCGGAGTTTTTAGCTTCTTGAACTAATTCTTGTAAATAAAATCTCCCCCCCACTTTCTCAAGCACCCCCTTTGCAGCAAGCCAGTCTTGTAAAGTAGTCAAATCGAGTTTGCTTCCTAATGCAATTATTCCATTGCAGATGTCTTGATGAGCAATTTTGTACAGTGCTAGATAAAGGTATTTTAAATTAACTTCTTTTCTTGCTTCAGGGTGATTAATTAAAGTTCCTAATAAAACCATCTCAGCTGAGGGATTATGGGGCGGGACTACATCATAATAAGGACCTTCTTTAGAGTCGCGCCTAACCCCTGTCCCTCTAGCCATTTCTCTGAAATTATCTTCCAGATCTTTTTCTTCTAATCTCCCCAATAATTCGCGATTTTCTGCCATTAATAAAGCATAAGCCTGCCGTGCGTCTTTCATAGTTTTTCTTAACTCTGCAACCCGCGCTTTTGCATAATCCAAATTATTTTGCAACATTTTTTCGGCATCAGGAATGTATCCTTCTGTATTTTTTGTTTCTTCTAAAAGAATTCCAAAATCTTCGCCACTTTTGTCTGTATCCCATGTATTAGGATTCCAACTCTCAATTCTTTTCCCATTGTATTCATGAGCTCTTTCAGAACTAACAAAAGTATTCACAAACATTTCTAAATCTTCAGCCGATGGATTATAATAAAAAGGCTGTCTTTCTGCCGTTTCTATTTCTTCTTTTGTTAATTCTTCCCGTTTTTTTAGTATTCTTTCTGTCATGCTAATTTTCTTGAGAACTCTCAAGGCGAATTTACCACCTCTAATCTCTTGGGTTCTTTGTGTTTATAAAAATATGTGCGTTCTATTTCGCATAAAACCTCAAAGAATAAAAACCCCAAATTCTAACTATAATTATGCAGGAAATAAAAGTAGGATTAGAGATACACGGATATCTGAATACAAAAGAGAAGCTGTTTTGCCGATGCAAAGCAGTGAGGCATAGCTTAAAAAAAGAGATAAAGGAAAACAGCTTTGTCTGCCCGATATGCACTGGACAGCCAGGAAGCAAGCCAATGCTCCCTAATTCTTCAGCTATAGCCAGAGTAGTCGAAATTGCTTTAATGCTCAATTCTGAAGTTAATCTTTATGATTCTGGAAAAGAGTTAGTATGGAACAGAAAACATTACAGCTGGCCTGACTTGCCTAAGGGCTATCAAAATACAATTTCAGGGGCTTATTCTGTTCCAGTGGCTGAAAAAGGGAAATTTGAAGGAATCAAGATAAGAGAGATTCATTTAGAGGAAGACCCTGCTCAATGGAATCCTGAAACTGGAGGTATAGATTATAACAGGAGCGGACTTCCTTTAGTTGAAATTGTTACTGAGCCAGATTTTGATTCTCCTGATAAAGTTGTTGACTGGCTTAAAAAATTAGTTTTAACTCTGTCATATATTAAAGCAGTTGATAAAAATGCAGGGATCAAAGTAGATGTGAATATCTCAACTAAAAAAACAGATTTTAAAGAAAGAGTAGAAATAAAGAATCTTAGCAGTCTTGAAAATATAAGAAAAGCAATTGAATTTGAAGCTAAAAGACAGGAAACTGAAAAGACAGGAAAAGAGACGAGAAGATATGATGAAAAAAATGAAAGGACAATAAAAATGAGAGATAAGGAGGGGGCAGAAGATTACAGATTTATTCCTGACCCTGATTTGCCTATTATCAAGATTAGAAAGAGTGAAATTGAAAAACTAAAAAAAGCGCTTCCTGAATCTCCGCAGGAAAAACTTGATAAATTAATTAAAAAACATAAAATTGGAGAAAAAGATGCGTCAGTTTTATCACAAAATATTGAAGTTGTTGAATTTTTTGAGAAAGTTATTGAAAAAGTTAATCCCAGATTTGCACTTCCATGGGTTAATGTTGAACTGATGCGAGTTCTTAACTGGAACAAGAAAACTCTTGATGAAGTAGAAATAATGCCTGAACATTTTATTGAATTATTGCAGTTAGTGGAAAGCAAAAAACTTACTGAACTTAAAGCAAAAAGCATACTAAATGAGTTTATTCCAAAATCTTTTTCTGTAAAAGAAAGAATGAAGGAATTTGGAAAAATTGCAGATATGGGGGAGATAGAGAAAATCTGCGGGGATGTTGTTAAAAATAATGTTCAAGCTGTTCAGGATTATCTCTCTGGAAAAGAAGAATCTCTTAACTTTTTAATTGGAGAGGTTATGAAAAAGAGCAATAGAAGAGCAGATTATAAAACTGCTAAAGAAATACTCAAAAAAATAATAAATAATAAATAATTATTTTTTAGTTTCTGCAACTTCTATCCTTATCCCTCCGAAGTATTTTGCCAGCAAATTATATATAATTGCTATTAACAGCCCCCATACTAACCCTATCAGTGCGTATTCTGCAATAATTATTAGTGCTCCTGCGAAATTAAAGCTTGAAAGCGTCTGCAAATATGCCATGCTTTGATACTGAGGATTATTGGCTATCTCTGCCAGCGGAATAGATGATGCAACTACTTTTTTTAGCACAAGCAGTATAATATCTGTCAGTATTCCGGTTATCAATCCAAATAAAAGGGATAGTTTTGCCAGACTCCAGATTTTTACTTTTTTTATTTCCATCTTAAAATTTTGTTTTTTCCTCCTTTTATTATACTTATAGTTGAATCTGGTTTTTAAATATATTGTTAAAAAAGATAAAAAAGTTAAAATAAAAAATTATTTCAAGCTGAATGTAACCATAACATTCCCTATAATTTCCTGCTCTCCTGGCTGTATGTTTGTTGAGGCTGATTTTGCTAAAGTTCCTGCTTCTGCAACATCCATTGCTGAATTTTCGTATGCTCTCCAAGGATAGTAGTTAAAGCTCGATTCTGAAACAGATACGATGTCTCCTACTTTTTTTCCTGCTCCTGAAGCTATTGCTTCTGCTTTTGTTCTCGCATCTATTGTGGCTTTTTCTAAAGCAAGAGCTTTATACTGGGATTGCAATTCATCACTAAGCTCAAAGGCTATGTAGCTTATTAGGGCGCCGGAATCAACTCCTGCATCAATTACATCCCCTATTTTGCTTGTATCGGAAGCAGGCATTTTAACTTTTATGTTATGATTCGTAATGTATCCCTTTAGTCTCTGATTCCCATTGTTCCAATCATATTCAGGATAGACATTAAAGTTTTCTGTTATAATATCTTTTCTTTCAAATCCTATTTTTATCAGACTTGTAATCATATCATCAGTTATCTTGCTGTTTTTGTCTCTGGCGTCTGTTGCACTGTCTCCTCTTGTCTGGACATTAAAATAGGCAGTTACTATATCTGGTGTGGCTCTTATAGTAGATTGTCCTTGAACAGAGATGTTATCTCTGGGATTTACTTGCTGATAAAAAATCATTCCCAATAAGGCTAGGCCAATTATGGTAGCAGCAATTATTAGTGTTATTTTTATTGAGTTTTCCATTTTTACCTCCTTTCATTTTTTAAAAAATTTATTATGAAAAATATCACTATTCCCAGCCAGACAGCTATTAAAAATACATTTATGATTGATGTTTGATTTGATGCAACAGGAATTGCAGCTTCTGCATAACCTCTCATTATTTCTGCAGATTTCTGCTCTAAACTATCTGGAACAGTATTTTTTACTTTTTCATACCATAAGATAAAGAATGTGAATATTGCCGAGACAATAAATACAGGGATAAAACTTTTTATTTTATTCTGTGATTTTTTTGGAGAGATGACTATATATTTGTTAGAAATCTTATACATTGGAATCTTTTTTCCTTTGACACTCCACCAGTGGCTTGTTTTTTCTATAAATCCGGCCTCTAACAGCTTTTTTATATTATATTCTGCGGTGTTTATCGGCATTTTTAATTCTATAGAGATATCTGTTTCAGAAGCTTCTTTTTCTGCCAGCATATCTAATATTCTTTTGCAGCTTTTATTCCCCAATATTTCTGATATCTTCCTTGCTCTTTCGTCTTCTAGCGAGACTAGAATGTATTTTTCTTCCATATTAAGTTATAGTGTTGGGTATTTATAAACAATTAGTTAGCTTCAATCTCAATTGAAGCTATAATATCTCGTAGATAATTCCTAAGATGAACATTATTATCAGCACTATTTTTATTAAAAGGGGAATTTTTATTTTATATTCGGGTTTTCTTTCTAGTTTTCTATTCTTTATTTTTTCGTGAACTATAAGGATAGTTATCGCCAGCAATCCTCCAGATATTGCCCCGCCAAACCCGAGAATTTTTACAAAACCTGAAAGATTAAAGATAGTTATGAGCAAGAAAAATATCAGCGGAAATATGTTTGTTAATATCCCGGAGGTTCTTGAGGAAAGAGAGAAATCCAGCTTAAAGGTATCTTTTAGAGCCAGACTTAAAGCAAGAAACGCAGTGAACATTGTGAATATTCCTAGAATAGCAGAAATTCTTCCTAAAGAAAGTGTGGCTATCTCATTTACATTCTCTCCATGTATCCCCAGGATGATTATCACAAATAAAGTATAGACAAATAGGGGGATTAGGCTGCCGATTATAATTGATTTTTTCATCAGCTTCTCATTTTTTTGCAGTACTTTCCTTATTTCTGGAATTGAAGAGGTGCCTAAAAAAGAGAATAATACCGCCCCAAATGGGAGAAGAAGATATTCGTAATTTGCGTAGCTTAAATTAGATATTTCTATTTTGTTAAACATATAGAGGCCTATCCCTAAAGAGAAGAGCAGTATTGCTATGACTCCTATTGGCTCTATTTTTTTAAATAGTCTTATGCTACTCATGTTGATTATTGCTACAATTAAAAAGAAAATTATTCCTGCGGCAAGTTCGAAATTTTCATTTCCCAATAATAAGAAGCTTAAACTTCTTCCCTCTCCAAGCAGATAGGCAGTTAAGCCTGCATAAAATCCGACTATAGAAGATATAAATACAATTATTTTTGTTTTTCTTCCTAAATATTTTGAAGCATATCCTGGAAGCTGATGGATAGTTTTTGATGAAAGAGCAATTTCCCCTATTGTTAAGTTAATTATCATCATAATTATAGAGAGCAATATCATCCAGAATAATCCTATTACCAATCCTGATTTGGACATCACATAAGGCAGGCTTAAGAAACCTGCACCGATTATAGTTCCTGTCAGTGTGGATACTGCCAGAAAAGTTTTGTTTTTCATGTTCCTCTTTTTATTATTAAGATTAAGCAGATTTTTAAAGTTTGAGATATTAAGAATATCAAGAAAACCCTGAGTATATCATACCTTAAAAGGTGCGGTTTGTTTTGGGTTTTCTGGATGCTCAGAAAAGGACATTTGTTCACAAATGTCTGCAAAACTCAGAAGAGGTATTTACTTTTCTGACATCACAGGGCCTATAACTCAACCTGGATAGAGTACTCGGCTTCGGAGGTAAGGAACCAAGGTTTCTTAACCATCAACCTCCTTTAATTGGGAGATAAAATGAGAAGCAACCGGGGAATGAGGGTTCAAATCCTTCTAGGCCCGCTTATATAGAATTTTGAATTTCATAAAGATTAAAAATGAAACTTTCTTTGGGACTATATATTATTTTTCTGTTAAAATAAAAAATGTTGAAAATTCAGTTATAAGTGTGAGTGATAATTTAAACAATAAAATTGAGTTAAATGATAAAAATATGCAGAGCAAGATTAATTCTTTGACTGAAGCGATAAATTCGCTCTCTATGAACCAGAGCGATTTGAAAACTCAAATAGGGCAGATTAAAGCGACAACGAGTGCAGATTTTTCCGGTATAATTGAGCAGGATATTAAGGGAGTCGTTACAATAAAAACTGATGCTGCCCAGGGGACAGGATTTATTTTAACTGAAGATGGATATATTGTTACTAATGCTCATGTTTTGTCTGGCGCAAGATATGCCAATATTTATACCTATGATAATAATAGATATTCTGCATCTCTTGTAGGGTATGATAGTGAGATAGATATAGCTTTATTAAAAGTTTCTGGAGAATTTTTCAAGCTGATCTTGGGAAATTCTGATGAAGTTAGAATAGGAGAAAAAGTTATAGCCATAGGAAACCCTTTAGGATTGAGCTTTACTGCAACAGAGGGGATTATCAGCGCGAGAGAAAGAGAGGGAGATAATGGGCTTCCTTATTATTTTCAGACAGATGTTTCTCTTAATCCTGGGAATTCAGGAGGACCATTAATAAATACAAAAGGAGAGGTTATTGGAATAAATAACTTTAAAATATCTGGAGCGGAGAATATAGGGTTTGCTTTGGAGAGCAAGTATATTGAGCAGACAATTGATGACATTTCTTTGAGAGAGTTGAATATGACTATTATTTAGTCTAAATTTTTCTTTATGTCCATAGATTTAAAACTGCACCATTTATGGTGCGATTGTAACTTTAAGGTTTTAAATCTTGGATCACAAGAAAATTGCTGTTGATTTTTGCAATTTTCTGTGCCCGGAAACCTAGGGTTTCCTTGGCATCCTAAAAACCCCACGAACAATTCCTATCTTTTAAGACTTCAGAAATTTATAATTTCTGACAGTGCTCAGAAATCCATAAAGGGTTTCTGACATGGGGTAAAACTAAAGGGTTTTTTTGATGTCAGAAATAAATTCCTTTGTATCTTCTTCTAATTCTTCAGCAATTGAATTAAAAACCAGCTCATCGTCTATTTCTCCGTATTCATGCACAATAAAATTTCTCATTCCCTTTGCTTCTTTTAATCTTTTAGACAGCTCTGAGTTTATTATCTTCTTATTTTCTAAAACTAAAAAAATTTGTTCTTCTTCTTTTGGAGATTCCAACTCTTTGTATCTTGAAAACAAAAAAGCTAAATCAATTATCGCGACTATAATCTTCTCAAAGTATCTCTCACACGCGGCTTTAGTAAAACTATCATTAGTATATTCTTCATAACTGCTTGGAAAATGTTGATAAAGTTCCTCAAGATATTTTTCAATTTCTTTTATTTTTTCATCTATTCTTTTTTTGAATTCCTCTTTCATAAATCACCTTTCCTTTTTCATCTATCTCTTTTTTTATTTTTTCTGGAAGAATGTTATAAACTTGTATATCTATTATTTCTGGCAATTTGCTTAATGTTTTTATCCTAAATTCTGAAGCTTCTCTTGAATTTATACTGCTGAATTCCACAGCAATATCTATATCTGAACGAAATGTTCTCTCATTTGCTGCAGTAGAGCCAAAAAGCCATATTTTTTTTATTTTTGAAACCTGTTTGCTTTCAAATATAACCTCTTTCGCTTCTTTTATCAATTCTTTTATATTCTGCCCTTTTTTTAGCTGAAATTCCGAAATATTTTCAGACAATTTTCTAACTGCTTCAAGTTTAGTTTTTATATCCCGCGATAATCTTGTTCTTTCAGATGGCTTAAGTTTTATTCCTAACAGCTGTTTTTCAATTATTTCCAGCTCTTTTTTTCCAAATATTTTTCTTATTTCAGGATTTTTTCTTATAGTTTCTATTAAGCCCATTTTTATCTCTATTATGATAATAATTATCTTAATTATGATAACTATTTAAATGTTTCGATAGGTAGAAATTTAAGCAAGTTTCAGCCCATTTTTGACTTTTTTATCTGGGCAGGCTAACACTACTTCATCATTATTTAAGATAAATCCTGTTGTTAAAACTTCGGAGATAAAATTTGCAATTTGCTTTTTAGGAAAATTAACAACACATACAACTTGTTTTCCAATTAAATCTTCTTTTTTATACAATTTAGTTATTTGTGCAGATGATTTTTTAATTCCTAACTCTCCTAAATCTATTTCCAGCTTGTAAGCTGGTTTTTTTGCCTCTGAAAAATTTTCTGCCTTAACTATAGTGCCTACTCTTAACTCAACTTTTTCAAAATCATTCCAGCTTATTTCTTCCATAGTTTATCTATAGAAAATTCTGTTAATTTGAATAAGTTTTCCGCAGAATTTTCTATCTGGATAATTCTGAAAAAGACTATTCTAATCATCAGAATTATCCATAAAAATAACAGGTTTAAAAAGATTAGTTTTAAATATCTTCTATACTTATGAGGAGTATGATTATTGAAATTGGGGTGCTGGCAGCTTTTTTAGCAATGTTGTGCTGGGGAATTGGAGATTTTTTAATCCAGAAAAATGTTAGGAAAATTGGGGATATTGAAGCATTAGCTTTTATTGGGATAATAGGGGCTATTGGAATAATCCCTTTTGTCTTTAATGATATCCTGCTTTTATTTTCTTATAGAAATGCGGCTATTTTATTCTTGCTTGGAATAATTACTTTTGTCGCAGCAGTATTTAATTTTCAGGCGTTAAAAGAAGGAAAGTTAGCAGTAGTAGATGTGATAATTGAGCTTGAACTTCCTGTGACGATTGTATTGGGCTTTTTGTTTTTTAAAGAAACGCTTTCTGCAATTCAATTTTCTGTTATCGGATTTGCATTTATAGGGATATTGATGATGGCGATTAAAGACCCGTATTTAGAGAATCCATTTAAAAGATTAGAAAAAGGGGTTGTTCTGGCAGTGTTTGCTGCTGTTGGAATGGGCTTAATCAATTTTTTAACTGCTGCGTCTTCTAAGCAGATTTCTCCTTTAATGGCGGTTTGGGTTCCATGGGTTATTTTTTCATTTATCTGCCTTATTGTTATCGGCAGAAGAGAGGGATTTGATAAATTTATTAAAAATGGAATAAAATTTAAATGGCTGGTATTGGGAATGGCAGTATTTGATACTCTTGCCTGGATTTTTTATGCCTTGGCTACTCATGACAATGAGATTTCTATAATTACTGCTATTACTGAAAGTTATCCCGCTATTGCTTTATTTTTGGGATTGTGGATAAATAAAGAAAGAATAAGAATACATCAGTATTTTGGGGCAGTTCTTGCTTTGATTTCAAGTTTTATTTTGGCGTTTATTTTGGGTTAGGTTTTCTATAAATTTAAATACTCATTTTATTCTATGAAATTATGAGCAGACAAACTGGCCAGGAATGGCGTGGTTTTTTTCCTAGAAGAGTATAAACTTAGTCTGAGCTCTAATTTTGCTTTAGACAGGAGGGTTTACCCTTGAGAAAATTTTTGCTTATTCTGCTTATGATTATTTAAATGATGTTAAAGAAGATGGGAATTATGAAAAATTAACGAAAAAATATGGCAAAGAATTCTTCGAAGATATAGAGAAAATAGCTGAAGAGGCATTTATTATTGATTCTGATAGAAGGGTTACAAGAAGATTCTTATTAGACTTATTGAATGAACATGATAAAAATAAAAGAAAGTTTTATTGCGAGATGAGGCATGTATTCATGCGTTTTATGAATTCTATAAGAATAAATTTAAATATGCTGCAAGATAGGGTATATAGACAATTCGGGTAATTTTGTCACTTTTTGTCCCAAATTCTCTATCTGGAGAATTAGGATACGAGGTAACTTAATCAACCTAATTATCCATAACTATGGAAAAGAAAGCAGAGAAAAAACAAGAGAAGATTGAAGAGAAAGGAAAGAAAGTAACATTCAATATCTCTAAAGAAAAGAATTTTTCTGAATGGTATACTGAAATAGTACAAAAAGCAGAACTTGGAGATATAAGGTATAATGTCAAGGGATTTATTGTTTTTCAGCCATGGAGTGTTATGTCTATGGAAAAAATGTATCATTATATGGAAAAGACACTCCAAAGAAAAGGACATAAGCCGTACTGGTTTCCTACACTGATTCCTGAAAAAAATTTAAAATTGGAATCTAGCCATATTAAAGGTTTTACTCCTGAAGTTTTTTGGGTTACATCTCATGGCAATGATGAGCCAGTAGAAGAAAAATTGGCATTAAGACCTACCTCTGAAACTGCTTTTTACCAGATGTTTTCGTTATGGATTCATTCTTATAAAGATTTGCCTTTTAAAACTTACCAGAGGGCAAATGTTTTTAGGTATGAGACAAAAGCTACACGCCCTTTTTTGAGAAGCCGGGAGTTTCATTGGATTGAGGCTCATTGTGCGCATGAATCAGAAGAAAAAGCAATGTTGCAAGTTAAAGAAGATATGGAAACAACTAGAGAAGTTTTACATGACATTTTTGGATTGCCATTTATATTTTTTGAAAGACCTTCTTGGGACAGATTTCCCGGGGCAAAAAGAACATTTGCAGCAGATGTTCTTAATCCTGATGGAAAAGTGGTTCAACAGCCATCTACTCATTTATTAAAACAGGATTTTGCAAAAGGATTTAATGTTCAGTTTAAAGATAAAGATGGAAAGGATAAATTTGTCTGGATAACTTGTTATGGTCCTGCTACATCGAGAATTTTTGCTTCTGTGATTATAGTTCATGGAGATGATAAGGGATTGAAATTCCCTTGGAAAATAGCACCTCTGCAAGTGGTAATAGTTCCTATTAAAAATGAAAAGAAAATTTTAGATGAAGCTGAAAAAATAAAAAATAATTTGGAAGAGAAGGATATTTCAGCTGAAATTGACTTGAGCGAGAGAAGCCCTGGAGATAAATTTTATTTTTGGGAGATGAAAGGAGTTCCATTGAGAGTTGAGATTGGGGAAAAAGAGATTAAAGAGGGAAAACTTACATTGTTTAGAAGAGATATTGGAAAGAAAGAAGTTATCTCTAACTTAGATTTGTTAAGCTATGTTGATAAAACTTCAAAAGAGATTGATAAAAACTTAATAAAACAGGCGGATAACTTGTTTAATAATAGAGTTGTTGATGTTGTAGATAAAAAACAGCTTAAAGATTCTATTGATTCTGGAAAAATTGCAAGATGCGGATTTTGTTCTGTTGATGAAGATGGGGCAGGATGCGCTGAAGTTATAGAAAAAGAAGTTTTGGCAAGTGTGAGAGGGACAAAGCTTGAAAAAGAAACTCCTTCGGGTAAAATAACTAAATGCGTAATCTGTGGGAAAAAGGCGAAAGAAGTTGTTTATGTTGCGAGACAGTATTAGTTCTTTTTTTAAACAAACGCCTTCCCGGCAATAATTGGAAAAAGAATTGTGGCATCGCCATAAACCTTGATTGATTCTGCTGTCTTAGCTATTTTTCCCCAGGAAACAGCTTCTTCAGGCAAAGCTCCTGTATCGCTTCCGTCAAATTCCTGCTGTGAATTAATATAAACAGCATAATCAGCCCCGTTTCTAAACATATTGGCATTGCATATATGATGTTTTATTATTCCGCTTCCCAAAATTATAATTCCGGTTTTTTTCTTTCCCATTGTAGAATTATTAATCGCAACAATATCTTCTGTAACATCAATTTTAAAATTAGGATTTTTATTCTTAAAAAAATAAATCATATCTCCTAAACTGCCATCTGTCACAGCAGGGCAGAATACAGGAATATTATTTTTATAACACCAATAATAAATACTCTCTTTATTGTTTATTTCTTTTCCTAAAATTTTAATCAGTTCAGAAGGGGTTAAAATTTTATCTTTATATCTTTCAAGTATAGGAATGATAAATTCTTCAAATCTGCAATATCTCGAGTTGGGAATAAAAATATTTCCTGCTCTGTTTATTCCTTTATCTCTTAATTCTTTTCCATCAGCATCAAATTTTCCGACTTTAAAATCTCCCAGGCATTTGATAAAATCTTCTTCAACTCCTCCTGCTGTTGTAACTATCACATCTATAAGTTTATGTTCTGCAAGATATCTGAAAATATCTCTTAATCCAGAAGTTACTAAATTTGAAGTATATCCTAAATAAATAAAAGCTTTCTCCTGTCTCATTTTCTTAATAATTTCTATAGCTTTAGAAAGATTAGTTGCCTGAAAGCCTGTGCTAGAGAAGCTGTCAACCAGCTTTTCCCAATTAATTCCAGAATTAAAATCATAACCTTTAACACTTTCTCCTGTAATTTCAGAGCTCTCTCTAAGTATGTTTTTCCTTGCGGTATTTTCCTTTTTATTAGTATTTTCTGGCATAGTTTCGGGTATATCTCTCTATATATAAATCTTTATTAGCCACTTTTTATTTATGAACTTATGGAAGAAACAACCTCAAAAGATATAATTCTGCTAATTTTAGGAATTGTAGGTTCATTATTGCTTTTATCCATGATAAATATTTTAGGAATAAGTAATATTAATACTCGAGAAAATATCCCCATGATAATCGCGATTATAATCGCTTCAATAATTATTATATTTATTGTTTATAAAAAATTTAATGAAGTTACAAAGGAATTAAACAAACAGGAAGAAAGGCAGCAAAAATTGTCAGATCGCTTAGATATTTACAAAGAGTTAACAGAAATGAAAGCCGAAGATAAGTATTTAAAAGATAAGATATTAGAATTAGAAAAGAGAATAAAAAATGGCAATAAAAAATAGTTTTTCAGACATGGTTCTTGACATAATAAAAGTAGTTGCGGCTATAATTATCGGATATATAATAGTAAATGTGATAATTCAAGCAATTGGCTAGTTTCTGCTTCTTTTCCAGATCAGCTCAAAATATCTCCTGAAGTTATTGCTTATCTTTTTGTTTTCTATTCTTAGACAGATATAATCTTCTTCGATAATAACAATAATAATTCTGTCATCATAAATAATAATCCCCATAGGGATTTTGTATTCTTTTGGAAGATATCTAACTTGCTGGAGTTTTTGCTGGGTTTGCTCTTTCCCCTTTAAATCAAAATCTAGGATTATTTTCCTTTTTATTCCTTTTTCAACTCTTCTCCTGCCAAATCCAGGAAGAAAATATTTTAAAGTTTCATCTGCTTTTTGAGTAAGTCCCATAACTAGATATTCTTCTCCTTTATTCAATGTTCTTAAAATATCATTTAGCTGAGACATAAATCCTTGTTTTCCTAGATAGATAGAAGCCAGTAATTTAGTTTTTTCCTCTGAAGTTATATTTTTTAATTCACTAATTAAATTATTCAATTCTTTCTTTTCTTCTTCTAATTCTTCTTCTTTTTTCTTAAGCAGGACTTCCAGCTTTTCTGGAGCAACTGCTTCAAAATATTTCTTATCGCTTTTTGAAGAAAAAGAAACAACTCCTTTTTTTGCCAGGCTTTCAAGCAAGTCATAAACATGAGTTCTATGAAGCTTGCTTATTTTAGCAATTTCTCCTGCGCTTAACACTCCTTTTTTTAATAATGTTAAGTAGATGTTTATTTCATTATCATTAAGCCCTAATTTTTTCAGTATCTTTGATTCCATAATTTTTCTATATTTTTCTTGTTTTTAAGCTTTTCTATTGTAGTAGTTATTTAACTACAACATAATATTAAAAATATAGACAGGAGTACTCCATAATAATAAATATCACAATAATAAAAATGAACGAAAGGATATTTGCCAGCAGGACAAGTGTAAAAAACTTAAGGAAGTTTTTATTAAAATACTTCCAAGATATAGATGTATCTGGGATGCTTTCTCTTAGAGAAAATTATCTGGATAATAAAAAAATTGAAGCAAATTTTTTTGGGAGAAGATTATCTGGTTTATGCCTTGCAATTGAAACTCCTTATGCAGAGTGGCTACTCCCCGGAAAATTTCATGAGCAATTGGGAGATGATCCGCAGTTTATAGAGATAATGAGACAAGCATTTAGAGGTTCTGAAGGAAAACCATTTATTGATTTAGGAGCAGGGATGTGCAGTTACGGGTATCAAATAGCAAGAAATCTTAATGCTTCATGTTATGTGGGAGTAGAACCTTATTTTAATCCTTCTCTTCTTCTGTCAATAGTAATTGAAAGAGAAAAAAATCTGAAAGCTCAAATTCCTTATGCTGTTGTTTCTGAACATATGTTGAAATTTTTAAAAAGATTCACGGACAATTCTTTAAATGCCACTTTATTTGCCTGCGCAATAGATAATGCTGTTCTTAACGAGGGGTATGCTTATGATGTTAAAGACCAAATAAAAAGAATATTATCCCCTAATGGAAGTTATATTTTTTGTGAGCCCGCTGGCATGTCAGTTAGTCCTGTTATGGGAGATGTAAGACAACACTCTTCTTATTATGGGTTTGAAGGATCTTCAGTACCTTGGTTGAAATACGAAGATTTTTCTGGAGAAACTTCTCGAGGATATGATTTTAGATTAATAAGATTCACAAAACCTGGAGAAAAAGCAAATGGCATTTAAATTTATAAGAGATTCTGAATGTGGTGCTGTTGAAGGTTCGTTATATACTAGCCTCATATTGAATGAGCAGGAGTATTATGTTTTATGGGAAGATTGTGAGAGATTTCTAAAAGGAATTGAATATGATGGGCGAGTTATATTGCCTAAACTAGTTTATAGAAGTGTTTTAGAGCGAAAAACTGGCGCAGTTGCTGTTCCTGTAAGAAAAAAAGAAATTTTAGAAGCGATTATGGCAGAAGTAGAGTGTCTTGCAACTAGAGATAGAAGAAGAAAACGAGAAATAAACTAGCTCCCAACTAATTTTTCAATTCTCTCTTTGAACTTAGGAAGGTCAACTAACTCAACTTTGCAACCTGTTGCATCGTCATGCCCGCCGCCTGTGGCTCCTTCCAGCCCTTCAATTGCTTTTAGCGTGATTTCTTTTACTCCCTTGCCCCTTATTGAGATATTTGCCTTTGTCCCTCTTATGTAAGCTACAACTATCACTTTTTCAGGAAAATTATAGCAAAGTTCATTTGAAATATCCGCAGACATAGATAAATCCCCTCCATACTGAAAATAAAGGAGTCTTTTTTTTGCAAAGTTTTTGGCTTTTTCAATTAGTTTTTGATATTTTTTGTTTAATTGTTTGTATCGATATAACAAGCTGTTTGAAGGAGTGTCTTCTAAAATTTCGTTAGGGAATTTTGTCTTTAGGAGAAGCCGAATCATCTTCATCACATTGCCTGTTCTGTCTTTCAAAGCGAAGTTAATAACTCTTGTAATTTTTCCTATAGAGGTTTCGTATAATGCCTGGAATGCAGTTTTAATCTCCGGCTCTGCCAGTTCGGGATAGTGTTCCTGAAATTCTTTTTTGAAATCTGGGAGATAGTTGTCTCCTATGCATCCGCAGAATGCAATCCACATATCCTCTTTTTTTTCTGTAGCTTTCCAGGTGATATAGGTTGTAGGCATAAATTCTTTTTTTTCCTCTTTTTGAGGATTATAATAATAGACATTCCCTATATTCAGATTTTCTCCTACTTCTGTATCATGGTGGTCTATCCAGACAACAGGGAGATTAAGACTTTTGGCTTCTTCTAAAAAATTCTTAGAAACCAGGGGCTTGTCAAGTATAAAAATATAATCAGGAGAGAGTTCGTGGAGCTTTCTAGCATAACTTATATCGAGTTCTGGAAAGCTTTTTATGGCCACTCCCTTGCCTTTTCCAGAGAATCTTGCCAGGAGCAGAAAGGAGCATAAGCCGTCCGCATCATTATCAAAGAAGAAAAGAGGGTTTTGAGCTTTTTCTAAATGTTCTTTTATCTCTCCTATCTGTTTTTGACTTAACATGATTAACCTAGATTTTATTGATTTAAAATTGTTTCTGAAGTCAAATTTTTCTTTGGTTTTTGTTACTATCGTTCAGAAGGGTAAATTTGGATATGCTATAAAGTACCTAAATTTTTTCCCTATAGAAATCTTTTTAAATAAGTTAATCATAACTATTGAATGAACAAGTGGATAGAACTTTTACTTGGCCTTATATTGGTTATAGTGCCGATATATGTCGCCTGGTCAATGAAACTATATGGCTTAGGGTCAGCAGCTATTGTTGTCCTAAAGGGGGGAATTATATGGGCAATAATCGGAATTGGCTTGCTTTTAATCCTTCTAGGCATAAGTGATTTGAAAGAGTAAAAATACTTTAATTTAGTTATAGCAAATTTATCTGTATTTGGGAGTTTGTTTGTTTTATACACCAGATTATACAAATCTATATTAAATTAAGCTTTTTCTTTTTATTATGCCGGGGAATTTATGCGTTAAATGCAAGGGGAGAAGATATTGCGGGAAAGAAGTTTGTTCAATTCTTTCTAAATTTAGAATGAATGTAAGAGAGTTAAATCAAAACTTAAAGCAAGAATTTGATGGAAGCTCTCCTCCAAGCGTGTTTATAGGGAGCAAATTGGACTATCCTAATGTGAATGTTGGAGTAATGAGTCTGCCTAGCATAAAACAGAATGCCTGGATTTATGATTCTCCTAACTTTTGGAGCAAGGAAAATTTGTTAGCTGAAAGAATAACTGATTTTAGAAAGAGCATGATAAATTCGAGATTTAGAAGCAAGGTGTTTGATATACAAAAGAATAGCTCTCTTCTTTCTCTTATTCAAGAGATAGGGATGACAAATATGCAGGCAGATGTGGAAGTCAGCCTAAAGAAAAAACCTATTCCGAGAATGGAGTTTGATGAGCATGTTCTTCCTATGGGAAGTTCTGGACAGCTGAAAAACTTAAAAGTTATTTCTAATCCCAAAATTCCGCAACATGTTGAGAAGGTTTATTATGATACAGACTTAAAGTCAAGAGAGGCGCTGAATTATCTGTATAAAAAGGGGTTGGAGGAACACTATCTTTCTAAGATTTTGTCTGTGGGAGTGACTGGATTGAAAAAAAATAGAAAGCTGGTTTCTACTAGGAATTCAATTAGTGCTGTTGATGATAATATCGGGAGGTTTTTATTAGAGAAGATAAGAGATTATAGAATTATAGACTGCTGTTTTTTGCATTTTGGGGGGCATTTGGGAAATTATTATATGCTGTTATTTTTTCCTGAAATTTTTAGTTACGAGTTATTTGAGAGTGTTTTTCCTAGAACAACCTGGAATTTATCCTCTTCAGTCGAGATTATGACTGATTATGAATCTTATTCTGGAAGAAAAAATTATGCAGAAGAGACAGCGGGGGGATATTATGCTGCGAGGCTTCCTATTTTACAATATCTAGAGAGTGAAAAAAGGCAGGCATCTGTGCTGGTATTAAGATTTGTTCTGCCTGATTATGACACTCCCTTAGGAGTGTGGGTTTGCAGGAATAGTGTTAGAAAATCTTTAGAAAGCGAAAGCATAAAATTTGAATCTAGGGAAAATATGATTGATTATGCCTGCAATTTTATAAAAGATAAGATGAAATTTGATATAAACTTTATTTTGGAGAGAAGCAGAATTTTAAATGAGATAAAGAAGCAGCGAAAACTGAATAATTATTTTTGATTATTTCTAAATCTGGGTTAATACCCCACAGCTTGCTGTGTCAAGAACTTTGCTAAAGCTCAAAACGTTCTTGGGTTCTTGAGCATGCTCAGAAATGCATGAGATACAAAGCATTTCTGACATGGCAGATTTAGAACCTTCAAAATCATGGATTTTGAATGGCCCTGGAAAAACCTGCGTTTTTCCTTGGAGAAAGAAATTGCTAGGCAATTTCTTTATTTTATTAAGAAAATAAGAAGGGTTTCTATTATCCCTGCTATGAAAAGAAGAGGAAGTATTATCAAAATAAAAACTCTTAGAGAATTTTCTAAATTGTATTTTAAGCTTTTTGATTTTTCTTTTGCAAAAATAAACATTCCAAGCCTTAATCCCAGTGATAGAGAGATAATGAGTGCAGGAATTTCAAATATTCCGTGAGGAAGAAGAGCAAAAATAAATTTTGCTCCTATGGAATCTGCGGTTTTAGAAGATACAAAACCTAGAACATAACCATTTATTATTGTTATTATCACTGGAAAAATTCCTAAAAATAACCCAATAATCATTCCAGAGAAGGCAGTTGTCAAGTTATTCTTAAAAATAAATATAAACATCTGCATAAAATTCATATCCTGTGTTTTTTCTGCCAGCTCTTTCAATAAACTTTTTATTGCCTCTATGAAAAAAACAGGGAAAATAAATCCTATTAATATAGATAATGCAAACAGAGAGATAATTATGTAAATATAAAATTTTGACTCTTTTAGATAATTCCAGCATTGCATGTAACTGGAGGAATCTTCCTTTTCTTTCATTTTCATCAGCTTTTTTTGTTTTTTTGCCATTATCTGAATATCCTATTTAATACTGAAAGTTTTTTCTTGTATTTTCTTTTTAAATAGAATGCATAAATTATTCCAGCTATCAGTCCACCGAGATGTGCCATGTTGCCTATTGGAAGAGGAACAAACAACCCAATAATAACCAGAGGAACAATTGCGATTATAGGAAGAAGCCAGAATGGCATTTCAAGAGGGAGAGCGAGTTTTCTAAGTCTTGGATTAAATGAAACTATCGCAAGGATAGAAATAAAAAAGTAAATATTAACTATCATTCCTATGATGCTGTTGATTGGAGAGGAGGCGATTATTTTACTCAATAAGGATTGAGCGATTATCGCTATTAGCGGACCGAGTATGAGATAGACTCTTAAAAGAGGAGTTAGAACTGCGATTAATCCTATTAATCCGAATATTGCTCCTGATGCTCCTACTCCGGGTATATCGGGAGAGTTGAATATTTTTTCTCCTATTGCAGAACTTCCAAAAAATCCAGATAATAAAGTTAGAAATATTCCTGCAAATATTCCTGAAAGGATATAAAACCACAAAAGTCTTTTTTTGCCTGCAATTTTTTCTATAAAGTTTCCTATAAAATATAAAGAGAACATATTAAAGAAGAGATGGGCAAATCCGGAGTGAGCAAACATATGAGTAAGCAAGGTCCAGAGATTTTTTCCCTGAAATATTGATGAGGGTTTTAGAGCGATATAATTAATAAAATTTGGATTTGCTAGGATAAGTATGTAAAAAATTATGAACAACACAACATTCGCTACGATAATCCAGTTTGTAGTGCTCATGCTTCCCAGGAATAGGGAGAATAATGAGCGATATATTCCTCTTTTTCTGTAGCTCATTTTTATACTAACTTCTTTATGTATTTAAGCTTTCCCTAGAATTATTTTTTCTTCTTTTTCTTAACTTTTGATTTTAGTTTAGTTTTGCTAATTTTGCCTTTCTTCTTCGCAGTTTTAGTTTTGCCTTTCTTTTTCTTAACTTCTTTTTCTGCTTTTTTTAATTCTAGCTCTTTGCAAAGAACCATCTCCTGCAAAATTTCTTCTCTTTGTTTTTGCAGCCTGGCAATCCTGCTTTTTAAAAGTTCAAGTATTTTTTTGTCCTCGTTTAGTTCATAAACTTCTCCGCATTCTCCGCAGACAAAATTATGAAGAAGAGCATTTTCTTCACCCACTTCTGTCTTGCAGGTTTTACAAAGATAAAACCTCCTTGTCTCTCTGCTCTTTAGCTGCTGTTTTAGAGATTCTATCTCTTTTTCCAGCCTCTTTTCAAGCAAGTCCAGAACTTTTAGTATGTTTAGCGTCCAAAAATAAGTGTACCAGCCCTTTTTCTTTTCTTTTTTTCTTATAAAACTGACCAGCCCAAAATTAGCGAGTTTGTAGAATATGTTTCTTACCTGATTTATAGTGAGTTTTAGCTTTTTTGCGATTAAAAATTCATTTACATCTCTTTTATTTTCCAATAGCTCCAGTATGCCTTTAGACTGCTCCCCTGCTATTTCGGTTATAATCTCCCCAAGAAGTTTGTTTTGCATTTCATTTTTAAAAATGAACAGAATAAATAGTTTTCGGTTTTGGTTTTTACTACTATATAATTTATGCAAAGCTATTTATATTAATTTTGTCATTTTTTAATATGTCGTGGTTATTTGGTGGAAATAAAAAACAAGAGGCGAAAAGGGCAGAGGGTTCTAGACTGCCTGAACTGCCAGAGCTGCCTCCACTAGAAGACTCTTTTTCTGATAAACAGGTGAAATATTCTGGAAGAAGCAGTCTTCCGAGTTATCCTTCATTTAATCCAATTAAGGAGAAAACAAGCAATGAAGAGATTAAACAGGCGATTGTTGAGCCTCCGAGTTTTCAGGATGAGAATTCTGAAGTTCAACTGCCTAAGAAACCCATGACTAAAGAGATTGGAGAGGAGATACAAATCCCTTCTATTATGGATAGAGAGCCGATTAGCAGGGAGAGTCTAAAAATTCCAAAAACTCCCAGAATGCAGACTCAAGAAAGAAATATTCCTCAAAGACAAATTTTAAGAAATGAACCCCTTTTTATTAGAATCGATAAATATCAGGATTCAATCTCTGATTTGGAAGAGGTAAAAAGAAGAATATTGGAGATTGAAGATGTTCTTAAAAATATACGAGATGTGAGAGCAAAAGAAGAAGTCGAATTGCAGCAGTGGGAAGCTGAAATACACGAAGCTAAGATGAATCTGGATAAAATAGACAGAACAATATTCCAAAAGCTGGGGGAATGAGAATGGAGCCTATCCATATTAAGATTGATTTTTCTGATGCTAAAAATTCTAGGAAAGACTTATTATTATGTGAAATGAATTTTCTTAAGATGGTTGAGAAGCTTAAAAATTACAGAGAGCTAAGGCAAAAAGAGTTTAGCGAGAAAAACAAGCTCAAAAATAAGGTTAAGGAGATTAATTTAGGAGTCAGGAGATTTAAGAATAAGATTCCTAAAATTAAATCTGCTGGGAGAGAGAAAGAGGAAATAAAAGAGAGCATTCATGATATAGAGAAGAAAAGTTCTATTGAGCTGGAATTGAAGGAAATAAAAGAAAAACTTGACAGATTGGGATAATTTTAACAGATATTTTGGAGAATAATAATACTTATATACTATTTTCTGAATAATTTAATATGGATCAAGGAAGAAAAGTTTTGGCATATGATATGACTAATGGGGTTACTTATATAGGTGAAGAAGTTAGAGAGGGAATATTAGAAAGATGGATTAAAGAAAAAACAGGAGAAACCACTTCTCCTTTTTCATTAGCAGTATTATATGTTGCAGCCCTAAGTAATAAAAGAGACAGCCCTGGGCAAATAGAGTTAAATATTGTTCAATTTACTGCTAAATATAACTTAACTCCTTTTGTAGAAGAGAAGAGGCATAAAATAGAACAGAAACAAAGAAGTGTTGATTAACAAGATTTTTAAATTCTAAATATTAGCTATATTAATGAAAAAAATAGAAACAAGAGAAGAGCTAATTAAGAGTTATATTGATTTTTTTAAATCAAAAGCTCATAAAGAAATTATTAACTCGCCACTTATACCTGAAAACGACCCCACTGTCTTATTTACCACAGCAGGCATGCATCCTCTTGTTCCATTTTTGCTTGGGCAGGAGCATCATCTTGGAAAAAGATTAGTTAATGTTCAAAAGTGCATCAGAACAGGAGATATTGATAGTGTAGGAGATGCTTCTCATCTCACTTTCTTTGAAATGCTCGGAAACTGGAGTATAGGAGATTATTTTAAAAAAGAGGCAATCGAATATAGTTTTGAGTTTTTAACTAAAATTCTTGATATTCCTTTTGAAATGCTTTCTGTTTCTGTATTTGAAGGAGATAAAGTTGTCAAGAAAGATGAAGAAGCAGCTAAAATCTGGAAATCTCTAGGAATAAAAGACGAAAGAATAGCATTTCTTCCAAAAGAAAATAACTGGTGGGGACCTGCAGGAAAAACAGGGCCTTGCGGACCTGATACAGAAATGTTCTTTTACCTAGGAAAAAAACCAAAAGGAAATCCAAAAACCAATGAAAAAGAATGGAGAGAAATCTGGAATGATGTATTTATGCAGTATAATAAAAATGAAGCAGGAAACTATTTAGAATTAAAGCAGAAAAACGTAGACACAGGAATGGGAGTAGAAAGAGTTCTTGCTGTATTAAATAACAAAAAATCTGTTTATGAAACTTCTTGTTTCTTGCCTATAATAAAAAAAATAGAAGAGATTTCAGGAAAAGAATATGGAAAAGATGAAGAAAAAACAAGAGCAATGAGAATAATCGCAGACCATATTAAAGCTTCTGTTTTTATTCTTGCTGAAAAAGTTGCTCCGAGCAATGTTGAAAGAGGTTATGTATTAAGAAGATTAATCAGAAGAGCCATCAGATATGGAAAGTTGTTAGGAATTGAAGAAAATTTTACAAAAGAAATCGCACAAGAAGTTATGAAACTCTACAAGGATTATTCTCATATTGAAAAAAATAAAGAATTTATATTCCAAGAGCTGGAATTAGAAGAGGCAACTTTTGAAAAAACATTAAAAGAAGGAATAAAATATTTTGAAAAGCTGAAAAAAGAGGCAAAAAAAGTAATAGACGGGAAAACTGCTTTCTTGCTATATCAAAGTTATGGTTTTCCTCTTGAAATGACTCAGGAGTTAGCAAAAGAAAATAATCTTGAAGTGGATATTAGTGAATTTGAACAGGAGCAAGCCAAACATCAGGAATTATCTAGAACCGCATCAGCAGGAGTTTTCAAAGCAGGTTTGGCAGATAATTCAGAGCAGACAACAAAACTGCATACTGCAACTCATTTATTATTATCTGCATTAAAACAAGTTCTTAAAAAAAATATAGAGCAGAGAGGAAGCAATATCACAGCAGAAAGATTGAGATTTGATTTTTCGTTTGACAGAAAATTAGAAGAGATAGAACTAAAAGAAATAGAAGAGATAGTTAATAAGAATATAAAACAGAATTTAGAAGTAAAAAGAGAGGAAATGAGTGTGAAAGAAGCAAAGAGTTCAGGAGCCACTGGAATTTTTGAGCATAAATATGGAGATAAGGTTTCTGTTTATACTATCTGCAATCCTAAAGATGTCATCAGCAGAGAGATTTGCTGCGGCCCGCATGTTACAAATACAAAAGAGCTGGGAAAATTCAAAATTCTAAAAGAAGAAGCTTCAAGCAAGGGTGTGAGAAGAATAAAAGCGAGTCTGGAATAGATTTATAAATAATCCCCTGCATAATAAAATATGGCAGGAGAGCTGACTATTTTAGCAATACTTGGAATTATACTTATAGTTTTGGCTCTGTTTGCCCTTGTCATATTTCTCCTGGTATTCTGGATATTGATGATAGTTGACTGCGCAAAAAGAAAGTTCAAGACAGACGGAGAAAGAATTGCATGGATATTGATTCTTATTTTTATAGGGATTATCGGGGCGATAATCTATTATTTTGTTGTTAAGAGAGGCAAGAAATCAAAAAAACAATGAGGCATCCCACATTAAAAGGCAGGGTTTGTAAAACCTATTGTTTTTATGATGCTCAAGAACGCAACTTCACACTTTAGTGTGAAGTTTTCTGTCGAGTGTTCTTGACATAACCTTTGCAATGATTTATAAACAATTATTGTTTTATTAATAAATGAACAACTTGTTTTACATTATTCTTGCAACTCTAATTGTCAGCTTAATTTCATTTATAGGAATTTTATCTCTGGCAATAAGAGAGAGATTACTTGAAAAAATACTTCTTTCTTTAGTTGCATTATCTGCGGGAGCATTGATTGGCGGAGCTTTTCTGCATTTAATTCCAGAAGCTGTTGAAAAGACAAAAAGCGTTTTTGTTCTTGTTTTAATAGGATTTGTCATATTTTTTTTAATTGAGAAAGTTTTGCACTGGCAGCACTGCCACGAAGGCAAGTGTGAAATACACACCTTTGCTTATATGAATTTAGTAGGAGATTTTTTCCATAATTTTTTAGATGGATTAATTATTGCAGCATCTTTTATCCTAGATTTTAAACTCGGAATAATTACTACCTTTGCAATAGCAATACACGAAATACCTCAGGAAATAGGAGATTTTGGTGTTCTTGTTTATGGAGGGTTTAGCAGAAAGAGAGCGGTTTTTATGAATTTTATCTCTGCACTTGCAGCTGTTCTTGGAGGAATTTTTGGATATTTTTTATCTTCTTATTCTAACATTCCAATGAGTTTTATACCTCCTATTGCTGCAGGGGGGTTTATTTACATTGCAGCTTCGGATTTGATTCCTGAATTGAGAAAAGAGAATACCCGAATGTCTATTGTTCATTTTTTTGTATTTATTTTAGGTATCGCTATTATGTATGGACTGAAGTTTTTAGGAGTGGATTAAAAAATCAATAAAAATATTTATATTATTTTTCTTTCTTGCTTTTAATAATGCTTCATATTCTTGGGAAGTAATATTTCTTAAATATCCTCCACCATACATTTTTTCTATATTAATGAAAAAATCAGCCATTTTTACAGCTGCATTCCAGCCCTCAGTTTCAAAGCAATAGACAACGCTTTCTAAAATCTCCTGTTTTCTTAATTCTTCTGGAAGCTTTTTGACTGCGTTTTCAGCTTCTGCCTCCAGCTTAATTGAGAGTTTGTCATCTGTCATAGAAAGAAGATATTTTTTTGGGTTATTTGCCGCTTGTTTTACATGCTCTAGCTCATGAATGATAATAGGAATTAGTGCAGGCAAGGAGAGAAAACCTAATCGGGATTTATTTATAAAAATCATAATCTCTTTTCCCTGCTTTTCACTCGCTGCGATAAGATTAGTTGAAGAAAAAGAGTCATAATCGTAGGGCATTATTTTTTCTTTTCCTATAAAATTTCCTGCAGTGAGATAAACTTTCCAGCCGTTTGGGATTTCTTTCTTAAAAGTATTTAGAATTTTATTAATGTTCTTTTCAAAGTTTTTAGTGTTTTCAGAAAAAAAGATTTTTCTTCCAGATTTTAGCATTCTTCTTGAGTTTTCTGCTTCTTTTAAAATTTTTTTAATCATACGAAATTAATGTAATACCCCTAATTAAATATTTCTACAAGGTTAAATAAACCCTCAAACTTGACATCCCACGCCGAGTATCGAGTTTGTAATATAACAGAAATTTGATTTTTCTCCCCTATTTATTGAGGGAGAACAAATAAAATTCTCTGGGAATAATATGCCTCCTGGGGGATATTAATTTACAAAGTTTATTTAACATACAGCTTATTCTCCTGAAAAACTCTTGCTTAATCCTTCTGACCAAAAGCTTGGAATTTTATTCTGAACAAATCCCTTAAAAACATCAGAATAAATATAAGTTACATCTTTTCCTCTGAACTTCTTAAAATCTGATTCAACTTCTTTATATATGCTTATTATTTTTTTTCTTTCAAAATCCAGTTGAAGCAGGGAAGAATTTTTCAGCAATAGATAGTCTGCCTGTCTTAAGGTGTTTATCTCTACATTTGAAGAGTTTTGGGCAATAAACAAAATTGAAATATTCTTATGCCTGGAGATAAATAAAAGCTGACTTAACAGCTTGTTAGGCGAGCTCATAGAGCTTCTTGATGAGAAATTTATTCCTGACTCATCAATTAAAACAAAAGAGTTATTTTGAATATTTTCTATATCGGTTATTATCTCTATCCATGACGGCACTTTGTTTATATTAAACCCCATGGCATAAATCTTTTTGCTTGTTTTGGCTTTTACGTTTTCAAGAATTCTTATTCCAAGTGCGGATTTGCCACTTCCTCTTGCGCCTAAAATTATCCCTATTTTCCCCTCTCCTAAAATAATCTTTTTTAAATTAGAAATATCCCCTGATATTTTTTTAAGCTCTATCAATTCTTCATATTGGGCAATGCTTTCTGGGCGTTCTCTGCTTATTTTTATTTTTGAAAATATATTTTTAATTCCAAGAAATGTTATTTTTATTATTGTGAAAATAAATCTTAAGACATAGTAAATACCAATAAAGATATACTTAAATATTTTAAAGATAAAACTGAAAAATCTAAACAGGAATGAAGATTTTCTTTTTGCCATTTTATTCCAGGTAGATGGCAGGCTTTCCTGGCTTGGTTTTTCCTGACTTATTTTCAGGGTCATATTTGTTTTTATCTGAAACTGAAAATACCTCTAAATCCAGATTTAGCGAGGATTTTATGCTGTTTTTTGCTTCTAGGTATATTTCAAGTTCTTTTGGAATCGTATAAAGATAAACTTTTTTTGCTTCTTTACCCTGTTTTTCTTTTATTATCCTAGTTATATTCTTTATGTCCTCTATTGTCTTTTTTATTATTCCTTCCTGCTTTTCCAAATTTTCATTTATTTTGCTTTCATCTGCTTTTGGCCAGCTTTCATGAGAGATAAAACTCTTATTTCCTAATTTTTCCCATAGCTCTTCTGTTATGTGCGGGCAGAAAGGATGAACCATTTTTAAGAAACTTTCCAAATCTTTTTTGCTTACCTCTTTTTCTGCCTCTAATTCTTCAAATAGGGTTCTTATTTTTATTATGGCAAGATTATACCTAAAATTTTCAATATCTTCTGTTATCTCTTTTATTGCCTTGTTTATTTTGCTTTCTGCTTTTTCTGAAGATTTTCCTTTTTTTACATTAGTGAAGAAAGAAAACATTTTTTTTACCAGTCTTAAGCTGCCTTCTATGCCTTTTTCATCCCATTGAGTATCTTTGTCAGGAGAGGCTTGAGACATCAAAAATAATCTTGCAGTGTCAATCCCGTATTTTTCAGAAACTTCTTCAGGGAGAATCACATTGCCTTTTGATTTTGACATTTTTTCTCCGTCTGTTCCGTGAAGCATTCCTTGATTAAATAGTTTTATGAACGGCTCGCTTATTTTAATAAATTTTAAATCTCTTAGGGCTTTTGTGAAAAATCTGGAGTAAATTAGGTGCATGCAGGCGTGTTCTGCTCCTCCTATATACTGATCAACTGGCATCCAGTATTCTACTTTTTTGCTGTCAAACGGCATTTTATTATTCTTATTATCTGTATATCTTAAAAAATACCAGGAAGAATCAAAAAAAGTGTCCATGGTATCTGTCTCTCTTCTTGCTTTTCCAGTGCATTTAGGACATTTTGTATTTACAAAACTTTTGTTTGTTGCCAATGGGTTTCCCTCTCCGAATTTTACATCTTCAGGGAGCTCAACCGGTAAATCTTTTTCTTTCACAGGCACAATTCCGCACTTTTCGCAATAAACTACTGGGATGGGAGTTCCCCAGTATCTCTGTCTTGAAATGAGCCAGTCTCTAAGTTTATAATTGACTGTTTTTCTGCCTAATTTTTTGCCTTCCAAGAAGTTAGTTATCTCTTGTTTTGCTTTTTCATTTTCAATCCCTGAAAATTTTCCAGAATTGACAAGTATTCCTTTTTCTGTATATGCTTCGTCTTTCTCAAGATATCGCAATAGCCCTAAGATGTTATAATAAGGAGAAACTTCCTTTATTGCTTCATCAGCTGAAAGCCAAATTGCATCATGTTTATTCTTCTCTTCTTCTGAAATATTCTTTTGCTTTTCTTCAATTAATTCCAGCAATACTGGCTGGTCTAATCTATGCCTCAAAACTTTTTTATTAGGCGCATAGAAATGAGATTCAATTTCTCCTCCAAGCTTTTTTATGAATTTAACTTTATACCCTGTTTCTTCTAAAACTTCTCTTTCTGCGGCTTTGGTTAAATCTTCGTTAGTTTCAATGCCCCCTATTACCGGAGAAATCCAGCTGTCTGTTTTCCATTTTACCATTAAAAATTTGTTGTCTTTTTTTCTGTGAACAATTGCAGATATTGTTTTTCTGAATTCTTCATTCTCTTTTTTCTCTCCATAAACAGGCATAATTACCTCTTTTATTGGAATGTTATATTTTTTTGCGAATTCTAAATCTCTCTGATCATGTGCAGGAACAGCCATTACCATTCCACTTCCATAATCTGCAACAACAAAATTTCCTGCATAAACAGGTATTTTTTCTTCTGTGACAGGATTAACCGCATAGCTTCCTGTGAAAACTCCCTGCTTGTCCATTTCTTCAAGCTCTTTTTCTGAAACTGATTTTAGCTTTTTGATAAAAGCTTCTACCTCTTTTTTTTGTTTTTCTGTTACTAAATCAAAAAGTTTGGGATGCTGGGCAGATATTACCATGAATGTAACTCCGTATATTGTATCTGGTCTGGTGGTAAATATCGACCATTTTTTTTCATTTATCTGGAAGTCTATCTCTGTTCCGTGAGATTTTCCTATCCAGTTTTCCTGCATTGTTTTTATTCTGTTAGGCCATTTCAAATTGGGAATTTCTTTTAATAACTCTTCTGCATATTCTGTTGTTTTTATGAACCATTGTTCAAGGTGTTTTATTTCTACTTCAGTATCTTCGTGCCTCCAGCATTTTCCTCCTACTACCTGCTCATTAGCGAGAACTGTCTGGCATTTGCTGCAGAAATTTACAGCAGACTTTTTTCTGTAAACTAGCCCCTTTTCCATGAATTTTAAGAAAAAATACTGGTTCCATTTATAATATTCTGGATTGCAGGTGATGACAATTCTGTCCCAGTCATAGCTTAACCCGAGATTTTTCATCTGTTTTATATAATTTTTTATTGCTGTTTCTGTAAACTTTTTAGGATGGGCTTTTTGTTTTATTGCTGCGTTTTCAGCAGGCAGACCAAATGCGTCAAATCCCATAGGATAGAGAACATTAAAATTGTTCATTCTTTTGAATCTTGAAAAAATATCTCCAATGGTATAATTCAGAGCGTGACCCATATGCAACCCAGAAGCTGAAGGATAAGGAAACATCTCCAAGCAGTAAAACTTTTTCTTCTTTGAATTTTCTTTTGCAGAAAAAGCTTTCTTATTTTCCCATTTTTTCTGCCATTTTTCTTCTATCTTTTTGAAATTTATCTCTTCTTCTGCCATTTTAATCTCATAAATTGGTGAGCCAGAAAACCGCCGTTTTCTGGTCGTTTATAGAAAACTGCATTAATTGCCCCCTATTTTGTATGCAATTTTCTATCTGGATAACTGCGAATATATGCGATATGAATAACGCAGTTATCCATAATGTAATTTTTAACTGAATTTAAATCTTTCTTTATTCTGTGTCATATTCGCACCACGAACTTGTGCAGTCACTGCAGTATTTCTCTTGATTAAATCTGCATCTTTTGTCCTGGCATAGTGCAATTCTGATGAGTTCCTCTTTAACAGCTTCTGCGAGATGCCTGTTTCCATTACAACCTCTAACCTGAATATCTATATCTTTTTCATCTGGAATGGCATAGCTATCCTTCAATGGAATAGATATTTTTGTATGATTGAGCCAGGGGCAAAATAATATGACAAGATTAGCAGTGCGTATCTCATATAAGCTTGGATTTTCATCTATATCAATTCTTGCTTCGTATTTTCCATTTGTTCTTGTTATTTTTATTATGTTCATATTTCCTCCATAGTTCCAGAGCTCTGAGCGTAAGTTAGTTTCGCATATCTTTGACAAGATATGCTTTTTACAACACTAAAAGCACTAGAACTAAAGCTACGACTGCAAAATTCAATTTAAATTGCGAATTTATTGCAGTTTCCATGTTATATTTATGCTTGAGATGTTTTTAAAGTTTACCTTTGTGTTAAGTAAATAATCAGAATTGACATCCCCTTCTAGTATTGATTTTATAGTATCGCAGAAATTTTATTTGTTCACCCCTATTAATGAGGGGGAAAAATCAAATTCTCTGGAAATAATATGCCTCTCATGGGATGTTAATTTATAAGATGTACTTAACATTTTTTTTCTTATTGTAACTATGTAGGAGTTACAAATAGAAAGATTTAAATAGGAAAATTGTGTTGAATAAATACAATGGACAATATTGTTACAGATAATTTTTACGAGTTAGCAGAGAAATATGGAAATCAAGGAGAAGACGCAGATGTAGCTATGGGTTTGAGACCTTCTGGAATTATTCATTTGGGGAATATTGCTACATTAAGTTTGGCTTCTTTACTAGCAAGAAAGATTGGTCCACATCTTTCCAGAGTTAATATGACTATATGCGATATTGACCTTCCATCTTCTACTGATTTTGATGTTAAAACAAAAGGTTTTGTAAGATATTTTAGAGAACTACCCGACAAAAGCGAATGTCATCCTAATATGTTGGATCATGCTAGAGATGCAGTACAAAATTTTGCAGGAGGACTTGAAAAAGAGCTTAAGATAAGAATTAATATTCAAAATTTGACAAAAGTTCAAAAAGAAAAAACATTCAGAGATGGTTTAAAAAGAGTGCTTGATGTTGATGACAAGAATTTTATGAGATACCTCTTACCTCAAATACCTGATGATTGTGTTTTAGTCTATCCTATATGCAGGCATTGCTCTACTTCTAATTGCAAACCTAGTTTTTATAGCCGGGGAGAGGGAGTTCTTGTGACTTCCTGTTCTAATCCAGATTGTCTTCAATTTGGTAAGGAAAGAAAAGTAGAAGTTGCTGATTTAAAAGAAGACCTAGCAGTTCATTATTTTATAGACCCTTTGAGAGATAGGACTGTTGAACCAAAATCAAGGATACACGTATTTGGTGGAGATTATAAAGAGACCCATGGTGGAAAAATTCCTAAAATAGAAAAAATTCTCAAAGTTATGGAGATTGCAGGGATAGGAGATGTTCCGGACATATTAATCGGACCTACTTTTTATTCAAGAGATGGAACTAAAATGAGCAAAAGTGTAGGCAATGGTTTAACTGTTGATAAACTAAGAGCTCATTTTAAAGAGGATTATGTAAAAAATATTCTTGGACTTATGAATCATCTTACAGCAAAAGGATTTAAGCAAATAGATTACCAAATAGTTGATGATTATCTTTTTGCAAGATAAAACTTCCTTAAACTGATCTATTTAGCGTAATCACTAATCTTAAATATCCTTATTTCTTAAGATTGTTATGTCAGAAACCCAGATAAAAAGCGGATTGGAAATTCATCAGCAGCTTGATACAGGAAAGCTGTTCTGTTCGTGCCCGAGCATTTTAAGAAAAGATAATCCAGATTATAAAATTGAAAGAAAACTTCATATTATTGCAGGAGAGAGCGGGGAAATTGATTCGGCAGTAAAACATGAAGCTGCCAAAGAGAAAACTTTTGTTTATGAGTGCTATCGTGATAATGATTGTTTAGTGGATTTAGATGAAGAACCTCCCCATATGATAAATGAGGAAGCATTGAAAATAGCAATTCAGATTTCTTTATTGCTTAATTGCGAGATTATCCAGAATACGCAGGTAATGAGAAAAACTGTAATTGATGGAAGCAATGTCTCGGGGTTTCAAAGGACAGTTTTGATTGCTAAAAATGGGTATGTTGAAACTTCATTTGGAAAGGTCGGGATAAAAAGTTTATTGCTTGAGGAAGATGCTGCAAGGCCTTCTAATAGTGATGAAGATAGCGAGAGGGAAAATGTCAAAGTGTATAAGTTGGATAGACTTGGAATTCCTTTAGTTGAAATTGCCACAAATCCGGATATAAAAAATCCAGAGCAGGCAAAAGAAGCAGCGCTTCATATTGGCGAAATTTTAAGAGCTTGCAAGGTTAAGAGAGGTTTAGGAACAATAAGACAGGATGTTAATGTTTCTGTTAGTGTTGATGGAAAGTGGGGAGAGAGAGTTGAAATTAAAGGAGTGCAAGAGCCAGATTTAATTATAAAAACAATTGAAACTGAAACTGAAAGGCAAAAGAAGCTTGTGAAGAAAAATGAGAGCAAATCTGAAGTAAGAAAGGCGAATGAAGATGGAACTACCAGTTTTATGAGGCCTATGCCTGGAGAGGCAAGAATGTATCCTGAAACTGATTTGCCTTTGCTTTATATCTCAAGAGATGAAATAAATGAGGCAAAGAAAACTCTTCCCAGGTTAAGAAGCGAAATTAAAGATGATTTAAGGAAACATGGACTGAACGAAGAATTAGTTAAATTATTATCTGATTCTGGAAAGATGAATGATTTCCAGGAATTGATGCAGGTTTATTCCAAAGCAGATGTGGTTGCAAAAATTTTGACTTTATGGATGCAGGATATATCTGTCAAGCTAAAGAAGAAGATAGAGGAAATTAACGATAAGCTTACAATTGATATTATTGAAACTATCTTGCAGGCAGTTAATGACAAAAAGATTTCTGAAAATGATATTTATGATATTATGAAAGATATTGCCGGAGGAAAGAGAGTTGAAGAAGCAATAAAGAGAGAGAAAATTGAGAATATGGATGAAGAGATTATGAAGATAATTAAAGAGAAGCCGGGATTAAGTGAGAATGCTTATATGGGTTTGATTATGGCGAAGTTTAAGGGAAAGGTTAATGGGAAAGAGGTTATGCTTGCGATTAAGAGAGTGATTGGGAAATAGAAAATTATTAGCACTTAGAATTATTCCATAAAAGTTCAAAGATTAACCTAAATGACAAATTTAAAGTAGCATCTTTTATAATAATTCCAAATGGGTCTATGAAATTGAATAGAGCTATTTTTTCTCCATAAATAAAAATAGAATTTTTAAGTTTTTTATCTACTGGCAGAAATTTAGTCTGTCTTAATTCTCTTTTATCTCTTTTTTTCATGACTTCGGTTTCTTTTGTTCTTTCTGTTATAACTTTGCTGGAGATTTTATTTTCTGTTCTTCTCTTTATGTAATTTGGAAAATAAAAAACAAGCTTTTCTGATAAATCTTTTGTAGAAGAGATTGCTAAAATTTGCTGTTTTGTGTTTATTATATCATCTATCATTGTTTTCAACCCAGGGACACCTTCATACATCTCAACAAATGGTTTTTCTTTTATCAGCCCTATCATTGAATTCAATTCTGGAAGAAGCTCTTTTACTTTTTTTTCTTTTTCTTTTAGTTCGTCTATTAGCTTATTTGGAGAGGATGCTTCAAAATATTTGACTCCTGATTTTATTACATAGCTTATATAACCTTTTTCTATAAGTATTTTTAGTATGTCATAAGTTGTTGTTCTTGGGAGATTAGCTTTTTTTGCCAGATTATTTGCTGTGCATGCTCCAAGTTGTAAAGATGATAAATAGACTTTTTCTTCTTTTTCTGAGAATCCTATCATCCTGAATGTTTGGCTATCCATATAAATATAACATAAACCCTATTTTTAAATTATTCTATTTTGTAGACTTTTTAAGCCGACAAAAATTTAAATACTCTTTATTATTGTGATTATCATGGAGTAATAAAAATGATACAAAAAATAAAAAATGCTGCAAAAGGAATAAAAGAATTTTGCATACGCAAGTACGCATTGCCTATGGCAACTGCTAGCTTATTAGCAGGTTCTATTTATGCTAATAATATGGGCAAGGATGATGTTTCTAGAGCAGTCCATGTCGGTTTAGAGATACCTTATGTTTATGCTGTTGTTGAATTAATGCATAAATATGCAAAAGCACATCCCCTTATAGGAATAGGAACGGCTCTTGCTGTAAAAAACTTCGCTGATTATTTACTAAACGGAGATAATAGAAAGTTAATAATTGCAACAGGAGCCACTCTTGGCTCAATGGTATCTGCAGCAGGTTTTGGTTTATACAATAAACTCTCTGGGAAAGAAGATTTAAAACATGCCAGAGACTCTAATCTAGAGAGGATAACCGATGAAAAATAAATATAGTTTTCTTATAAAAAAAGGACTGAATCAACCGCTTCAGAATATTCCTTACCATATGAAAGCACCATTAAAAAGAATTCTCCTTCAAGATGACAAAACATTTCCGGATATAAAAACTATCTTGCCAGGCTCAAATTTTCATATAGCGGTTCATATTATCAGCAATCTTCCTAAAAAAGTTTCGCAGTATGTTAAGTCCCATTCGCATAATTGTGATGAAATAAACTTAATTTTAAGTGAAAGCGGGAAATTAACATATAGAGTAATAATTGATAAAGAAAAATATATCGTCTCTTCTCCTGCGATAGTTTATCTTCCAAGAAAAATTCCTCACAGAGTAGAGGTTGTAAAAGGCAAGGGAATTTATGTCTGCATTGTAATGAGCAAGACATATAGAGGTTCTTTAATTAAGAAATTGTCTGAAAAATAGAAACCTTTAAAAATAGTATACACGTGTATATACTATGCAAATAGCAAAGAAAGTTATAAGAATTGGAAACGGGGCAGCGGTTTATGTTCCTAAAGAATATATCAATGCAGAAGTTCTAATCGTTCTGCCTGAAAATGAAAAAGAAATAAAAAGAAAGATAGTTGAAAAACTGATGCCTTATTTTTCTGAAATAATTGGGATTTATCTTTCTGGGAGTTATGCCCGGGGAGAAGAGCAGATTGACAGCGATGTTGATGTTTTGGCAATAACTCAAAACACTAATAAGAAAATTAAAGAAGAGAATTTTGATATTCTTCTTATCTCTAAAGATGTTCTTGAAAAAACACTTGAGAAGAATATACTTCCTCTGCTCCCTATGCTTAATGAAGCAAAAACAATAATTAATCCTATTTTTTTGGATAAGATTAAGAATATAGAATTAACTAATGAAAATTTAAAATTTCATTTTGAGACAACAAAATCTGCATTAAAATTAAATAAAAGTTCTATGGAACTTGCAAAAGAGTCTAAAGAAAATTGCAGCGATTCTGCTGCTTATTCATTAGTTTTAAGATTAAGAGAAGCTTATATTGTTGACTGCTTAATTAAGAAAAGACAATGGAGCAATAAAGAGCTTATTGATATGATAGTCAAATTAACTGGTTCTGATGAAATATATTTTGGATATAAAAGAGTCAAGAATGATGAAAAAGAGAGGGAAATTGTTAGATTAGAGGATGCTGAAAAAATATATAATTATCTTAAAAATAAGATACTGGAACAGGAAAAATGGGTAAAAAGAAGAAAATATTAAAGAGCATTGATAGTTTTGAAGAAAGAATAAAAGAGCATGAAAAGAAAATTGAGGATTATGAGCAAGCGGGAGGAAAAGATTATTCCTTAATTGAATACTGGGAGAAAGAAATAGAAACCTTTAAAAAATTCAAGAAAGATAAAGAAGATAAAATTAATTAAGAGAGTGATTGGGAGATAAAAATGGCATATGAAGAAGAAAAATTGATTGGAATAATTTTTGGAATTTTCTTTATTTTAATAATAATTGCAATAATTATTGATTGGCTTTTTCCCAAAAATAAGATTTCTGATAAGATAGATGATGCTCTTTATTGGATTTCTGATAATATAAGACTTCCATAACTTTTTGTTAGAACGGTTATAACTAAGATTTATAAATCCCGAGTTTATTATAGAAACTATGTTAAGAACACATAAAATATCTGAACTAAATGAGAAACTTGATGGAAAAAGAGTTTCTTTAGCAGGATGGGCAGATACTGTGAGAGCGCATGGGAAAGTTATATTTATTGATTTGAGGGATAGATATGGAAAAGTTCAGTGTGTTATAGGAAAAGAATGCAAAGATTTTGAAAAAGCTAAAACTTTGACAAAAGAAAGCTGTGTTATTATTTCAGGAGAGGTGAAGAAAAGACCAAAGGGAGCGGAGAATAAAGATATATCTACCGGGAATGTTGAAGTTTCTGTTGAGAAAATTGAGATTGAGAATGGCTCTAAGGCTATCCCCTTTGATTTTTCTGATGAAAATGTGAATGAAGAAGTAAGGCTGAAATATAGGTTTTTAGATTTGAGAGGAGAGAAATTACAGAGAGCAATTATGCTAAGACATAAGATAATTAAATCTATGAGAGATTTTTTGAGCAGTGAAGGATTTATTGAAATAGAGACTCCTCTGCTTGCTAAATCAACTCCTGAGGGAGCAAGAGATTATATTGTTCCCAGCAGGGTGAATCCTGGGAAATTTTATGCTTTGCCTCAATCTCCGCAGTTATTCAAGCAATTATTAATGGTTGCAGGATTTGACAGATATTTTCAGATTGCGAGATGCTTGAGAGATGAAGATTTGAGAGCAGATAGACAGCCAGAATTCACTCAGTTGGATGTAGAGATGTCTTTTGTTGATGAAGAAGATATTTATGCCTGTGTTGAAGGAATTTTGAAATATGTTATGAAAGAAGTTTTTAATATTGAGATAAAAACTCCTTTTCCAAGAATGCCTTATGATGAAGCAATGAAGAAGCATAACTCTGATAAGCCGGATTTGAGAAAAGACAAAAGCAATCCTGATGAACTTGCATTTTCTTGGATTGTAAATTTCCCTATGTTTGAATATTCAAAAGAAGATAAAAAAATTGTTGCTGCACACCATCCTTTCTGTATGCCTGATGATATTAAGAACATTAAGAAGGAGCCATTAAAATTAAGAGCAAGAACTTATGATTTGGTTTTGAATGGAACAGAATTATTGAGTGGAAGCATAAGGGTTCATAAACCGGAAATTCAGAGAGAGATTTTTGAAGTTTTGGGGCTGGATAAGAAAGAGACAGAAGAGAAATTTGGATTTTTATTAGATGCTTTTAGTTATGGAGCTCCGCCTCATGGAGGATTTGCAATTGGCTTGGATAGGCTTATACAAATTCTGACAAAAACAAGCTCAATAAGAGAGGTTATTGCATTTCCCAAGAATCAGGAAGCAAAAGATGTTATGCTTGATGCTCCTTCTGCTGTTTCTGAAAAACAGCTTAAAGAGGCAAATATAAAGCTAGATTTGCCTAAGAAAAAGAAGTAAGCTTACTACTCTATTTTGTTAGTGATTAACAAAAAAGAAACTTTTAAATAGTATAAGTTAATTATTAACTGATGGAATTGGATAACAAAGCTAAAGATTATTTTATTGTTGCGAGAATTTCAGAGAAAATTGGAAAGTTTGATGTTGCCTGCACTAATTATTTTAAATCTCTTGCTGCTGTGAATGATTTTGTTCTTGCAAAGAAAGAGCTTTTTCCAAAAGATCATAATGAGAGATTTTTTATGCTAAAAGAAAATGAGCCATTTTTATACAAAATAACTTCTTCTTTATTTTTGACTTATAGAAGAACTTATACTAAAAACATAGATACTAATGAAGCTTTAATGCTGAAAGAGAAAGTTAAGGAGGCTTTTGAATATGCAAAAATCGCAATTCCAAGTGATTCAGAAATTGAGAAATATTTTAAAAGATAAAATTAAGGAGAATGTTGCAGATATTTTTATTATCGGCTCTGCTTTAAAAGACAATTTATTTCCCAGAGATTTTGACATAATTGTTTTGTTTAAAGAGAAAAATTTGAAAGAAGTAGAAGAAGAGCTTTTTAAAATAAAAGAGAGCATAAGTTTTGTTAAGAATGTGCATATAGAGCCATTATTTCTAGAGAATATGTTTGAAGAAAAAATATTTTTAAGCTTGTTGCATGAAGGATTTAGCATAAAAACCGGAAAATTTTTACCAGAACTTATGAAACTTAAATCTTACAGCATTTTTTCTTATAATCTTGAGAATCTTGACAAAACAGATAAGGTTAGATTTGCTCAAGCTTTATATGGAAGAAAGAAAGATGGATTATTATATCAGGAAAAAGGGATTTCTTTGGGGCAGGGGAGCTTTTTTGCTCCTGTAGAAAGAGAAGAGATTTTTAAGGAGTTGATGAAGAGGTGGAAAATAAAATATACAAGAAAGAGAGCTTTTGTTAGTGATTAACAAAAAACTGCAAATAAATACTATTTAGTTAATAATTACAATGTTAAATAAAAAGAAGATTAAAGAAAAATTGAGAGAGAAGGGAATAAGGATTGGAAAAAATGTGATTGATAAATTTATTGTGATTGAAGAAGGAAAGATAAATAAAGATATGGAAATATTGAGAAGGGAATTGAGAATTTATGGCAGGAAAAATTTGAGTAAAGAAGATTTGGAAGTTTTATCTGAAAATTAATTCTTATTTGTTACCTTTTTCTAAAAGTAACAATGTAGAAAGGTTTAAAAATACTAAAATATCAAATAAGCTATGGAAGAAGATGCAATTTCAATTCAGCGAATAATAGGTGGAAGGGCATTTTATAGAGCAAGCGTTGCAGATGCCTTACAAGCCTGCCAAACAGGAGATTTTGGAAAAGGTCCAACAAAACCCTATGATGCTCAATTTATGCCTGTAATTATTGACACGAGAATTAATTCTTCAAAATCAGCAAGAATCTGGGAAACATGGTTTTCTTCTCTTAGTGTGAGAGTAACAGGAAGAACAAGTTTAGGTAGTTCTGTTGTTGTTTATGGTCATACTCCTAATTATTTTTCTAATCCTAAGAATATAAGAATATCTCTTGATAATTTGAGGAATGGCGCAGGAATTATGCCTCAAAAAGAATTTCAGAAACTTGTTGATTTAGATGAAGCAGAAGATGACTTTGGAAATCGTTTAGTTTGGGTTGTTGATTATGAAACTTTAAAAAAATCAAAAAGCGGATTAATTTCTGTTTCTGAAGCTTTGGAGCATCCTCAAACAATCCCTTTTTTAGGCGGGGAGAATAGAGCTATAAAATATTTACAAGAGCATAAAATAAATTATGGAAATGATATAGGAGTCTGGCATTTTGATGATTTAGATGAACACCCTAGAGGGCGCCTGCTGGTTGTCGGCAACAACTGCAACAATAACCTTAATGGCAACAATAACCTTAACAACAATGGGCGTTTCGTTGGAATAGCTCTGGCTGTGCTAAGACTTATATTTATGAAAACCTACAAAAATCTTTATGAAGAGATTTATTCTCTCAATAATTTAACTATTGCATGGAGAAAAGCAAGAAAAGGCAAAACTAAGAAAGATTATGTAAGAGAATTTGAAAATGATGTTTTGGGAAATCTCTTCAAATTACAAGAAGAGCTTAAAAACAAGAATTATTCCCCAATGCCCCTAAAAACATTTATTTTACGAGATCCTAAAACCAGAAAGATCTCAAAATCTGCTTTCAGAGACAGAGTAGTTCATCATGCCCTTGTAAGAATTATTAAGCCAATATTTGACAAAGCATTTATTTATGATTCTTGTGCAAATAGAATAGGCAAGGGAAATCTATTTGCATTAAAGAGATTTAATATATTCAAAAGAAAAGTTAGTAATAATGGAGATTTTTTAGACAATAAATTTAACGATAAAAACTTTGTATTTGGATATTGCTTTAAAGCAGATATAAAACATTACTTTGAAGAAGTCAGCCATGATATTTTGATTAATCGATATACCCCACAGCTTGCTGTGGGGATAAACTAAGAAAAACAATTAAACTGCGAATTCTTAAAATATAAATGGAAAATGAATTATGCAGAGCCAGTCATAAGGTTTTCAGAATAAAATACCATTTTGTAA
>JACPLT010000018.1 GCA_016186365.1 Candidatus Pacearchaeota archaeon
AATGGAGTAACTCCTAAAGATGAATGGACTTTTGTTGCAATGACTTATGATTCAACTTCAGGAAATATTTATGTTAATGGAGAATTAAAAGCAAGCTCTCCTTCAAAAGGAAGAATTGGCGACGGAAGCATGTATGATTTATTTATTGGGTTGGGAGAATTAACTCCTGGTTCATATTTTAATGGAGATATAGATGATGTGATGATTTTTAATAAAGCTCTGTCAGAAGAAGAGCTTCTTTCTTTTTATAATCAAAAGTTTGAAAAAGTGGATTCAGAGAATTGGGCTGTTTATTTGGAAGAGCAATCAGCACTATCTTTAGGAGAGCATACCTATAGCATCTGTGCTTTAGATTCTTATGCAAATGAAGAATGCAATTCAAGAACCCTTACAATAGCATCAATACCTTCACCAGCACAAAATTCAGGAGGGGGTGGAAGTGGCTCTTATTGTGAAACTTCCTGGAATTGTACTTCTTGGGGCTCTTGCATAAATGGTAATCAGACAAGAACCTGCTCTAAACTAGTTGTGGGTTGTAATGTGCGAGAGACTAAGCCTGCAGAAAAACAATCTTGCTTAATTGCTCCTCCGGAAAATAATGGGAATAATCAAGAAAACGAAAATCCTCCAGAAATAGAAGAGACTCCTTCAGAGACTCCTTCAGGTTCATTTATTACAGGAGCAGTTATAGGGGCAAGAGACCTTGTTTTAAATCATAAGATAATTTTTGGGATTGCATTAATCTTAGGCATATCAGCTATCGTAGGGATAATTATATCAAGAAGAAACAAAAATTAAAATTCAGTTGAAAAGTCCAGCTGTTTTATAGGAATTCCTAAACTCAAACCATAATCCACAGCTTCCTGCCATGTTCTTTTGTCATTAATTTTTAATTCAAATCTCCTCTCTTTAAAACAGACAATCATTTTATTTCCATTCCAGAAATGCATATACCATTTTTGTTTTAGATGTTTCATTAATTTTTCAATATCTTTCTCATTAACAAGAGCATGATAGATGTGCCATCTATCTCTTGCATTTCTCTCTTTTGTTATTTCCATCTTGAAAATTTTAATCCCATTTAGAATTCTGTTATCTTCTAAGCTTTCCTCGACTATGCATCCTTTGTAGGTTTTCATTTTTGATTCATTTTTCTATTGTTATTTTTCCGTAAGTATAGTCATTAGTTATATCCAAATCTTTGATTTTATTCATATTCCAGCTGACTATCCCTGCAGTAGGAATTCCTGAATCTGCTGCCAGTAAATAAGAATCTTGTTTAATCACTTTATTATTAATCCATCTATTCAAGAATATATCTTTTAATAGTGCATCTCCGCTGTTGGGGATAGGATTTTCAAATGGATTATTCCCATTTTGAATATTTTGAGTAATTGCTTCATAATTAAAGTCCACATCAAAATCAGAACCAACAACAAGATAAGCATTTTTATTTACAAGTCGGTCTATATATTCTTGAGTAATCTTCTCCCCACAAATTAAAGGCAAAATCTCAAAATCGCTATTCTCTTTATCTTTTAAAATAAATGTTCTTGCAGTTTCGAGATTTAAATCTCGGACATTTTGGCAAAGAGAAGGATTATCATCACAAGAAACTTCACTTGAATATACTACATCATATTTAGCATGCTTTCCAATAATATTTCCATTTTTGTCGATTATTAATTGAGTATCGACTACAAAATTATTCTGATCCACAACTACCCTTTCTGCAATAGTTCCAAATACCATATTTATATTGTTTTCTCTTGCAATATTTTTCAGTCTGTCTAAAATTTCTATAATTTCATTGCTTTTTTGTGTTCCAATAGAATTTATATTGCAAAGATTATTATGACAGTTGACTATTACAGGATCATTTCTATAATCTACTCCATAAAAACCTGCACCAAAAAGAAGATATTCTGGTGTTATAATTAAATCGGTATTTGGATGATTACTCATTAAATTTGTTATTTTTTCTTCTATTCTCGCTAATGAAAATTCTTTCAAACTAATTTTTATAGCCGCAACAGATAATTCTTCATTTGGGATCACACATCTCCCATCTTTGCACTCATTCTCACAAGTTATCTTTTGATTCTTCACTCTCCCCTTGCTATCACAATAATATTCTTGCAACTTTCCATTTTTTAAACAAGAATCTTCATAAACCTTAGAAATATAAAAACCCTTTCTTGAAGGGTGGGATATTTTGAAAGTTTTCCCCGCATTAAATTCATTTTTATTATCTTCATCATAGCATTTCAAATTAGTCAAATCAAAATTAGCCTGAACACATCTTCCTTCATCACAATAACCATTATCACAATAAATTTTTCTGCTTTTCTTCTTTCCTTTGCTGTCGCAATAATATTCGGTTAATTTTACCCCCGAACATTTATTTTCATAAGTTTTCCCTTTATATTTAATCATTCCATCCTTAGGATCAGAATCAATACAATTTTTTTGGGATTGAGAATTAGTCGAACTGGAAGGATTGTAAGTTGAAGGATATTTCTCAAGATAAGCAATCGTGAGCGCATCAAACAGATTATTATCAACAATTAAACCCTCATCATCTCCATTCCATCCAGTAATTTTAACATTATTGGATATCCAAGAAACTTGTCTTTGAACTAATCCTGATGAAGTTGTTGATGAACCTTCAAGAATTTTATTTCCATTAATAGTTTTTATAGCAAAATTAAAGGGAGGAATATTAGCCCAACTATTCATTTCTGAAGAATCTAGAGGATTACTATAGATATAAATCAAAAATTCTGATTTTTGGGAATAACCCTCCTCTTGATTATACCTTATATTTAAGTTATATCTCCCTTCTTCTGGGAAATATTCTCTAGAATGAAAGAAATAATTATGAATTTCTGGCAATTCTAAAATCAAGGCAGATTGTATAAAAGAGTCTTCTACATATTCTCCAGAAGAAGTCACCATCCCACTTATATTATTCTGAAAAAGAAAAAATCCTGCAACAGATAAAATAAGAACAACTCCAATAATTATCCCATAATAAATATTATAACTCTTCTTCACTCTTTTTTTCATATCGGACTAACAAAACTCAACTTTAAAAATCTAACTCATCTCCCGCTCAATCTCAATCATTCTGCTCAACTTCGCCTCTCTCTCCTTCCCAATAATCCCCGTCTTGATAAAATCACAGGAAAATCCAAAAGCCAAATCCGCGATTATGCTCTCGTTTGTTTCTCCGCTTCTATGAGACATTATAGTCGCAATATCATACTTCTTGGCATATTGCACTATTTTTTTTATTCCAATCAGGCTCCCGCACTGATTGGGCTTCAATATAACCGCAGAAATGCTATTGGCATAAACTGCTTTTAAAAATCTTTCAACATTGCTGGTTATTAAATCATCTCCAACAATCAAACATCGTCCTTTAACACCCTCTCTCAATTTTGCAAATCCTGAAAAATCTTCTTCCTGCATGGGGTCTTCTAAATAATAAATATCATAATTTTCAGTTAATTCTTGCATATAATCCGTTTGTTTATCTGCAGTCAGGCATTTTCTCGGATTTTTATAATTATAAAGCCCGGTATAAAACGAGGAGGATGCAGCATCAATCCCTATTTCTATTTTTTCAGAGCTTTCAGCCTCTAATTTATCTCTTTCATTATTCATAACATTTAAAACTTGTTCATTTTCTAAGCTTGTTGCCCATGCATTTTCATCATTCAGTCTTCCCAACGCTCTCTTAATTTTTAGGCTTTTTCCAGCATTCTCCTGCATTTTTTTCATTAAAAAGACAGAATCAATAAATTTTCTTGCTTTTGGAATAACCAAAAATTCTTGAAAATCCGGTTTCTTCCCATTAAAAAGAGGCGTATGCATTCCTCCGCCAATACAATTTCCAACAGGATGAGGCAGCTTCCTCGCTTTTTCATTCACCAGCTCCCAAATCTCCTTTTTTCTTTCAAATGCCCGAGCTTTCAGTATAGCAGATTCAAGAGCAAATATACTATTTGCTCCAATCTTTCCTTTCACAATTTTTTCAACTTTTTCCAAATCTTCAAAACAATCAATGCTGAAATCCATCTTTAAGTCTTTTAGCATTTGCATATCCAAATCAATGTCTCTGATAAAAGAAGGGGCTTCATTCCTTCCCTTGGATTTTCCAGAAGGCGATGACGCAGAATAAACTCCTGTTTCTGTTTTAATAAAAATTTCTATTGTTCTCTCTTTTCTTGAATCTTCTATCTTTCTTCCGTATACCTCTTTTATTCTCATTTTAAAATAAGAAGAATCTGCAATATAAAAATCCATCGCTTCAATCTCGATTGAAGCTAAAAAAGCATTTATAAACCTCTTCTGCATATAAAAATAATGCCAAAAATAAAACTATTCGCAATGACAGCAATACTGGCTTTATGCCTCTTGAATTTTGCATCTGCAGATTTAATCTTTCCAGATACTCATCCAGTAGAAAGATGCGTAAAACTGATGAACTTGAATGAATATTCTAATATAAGTTTAATAGTATATATTGAAGGTCCAACTATTAAAGGTTTTGAAGCTTACAAGCTGGACACAAATCCTCATTGTCTTCCTCAAATTTATAAATTTGCCACTCTAACTTTATACTGGATAGAAAATGAAAATCTTGGCTCAATAAATTTCCAAGGATTGACTCCAGAAATAATCTCAAAATATCTGCATCCTGTTTCTGGAATGGTTGGCCATAATTCTTACTACATTGAAGATTCAAATCCTCTGAAAAAAGAAGATATAGAACTTTCAATAGCAGGTTATTCAGAAAAAACATTAGTGTTATACAAATCAAAACAAGTTTCAGAATATAACGACGGAACTCCTGCAAAAACAGAAGTTTTTGATAATCCTAATCATAGATTAAATGAGCCCCCTTCTAATCTTGGCTTTTTTCGTTCAATCTGGTGCTTTATAAAAAAGATATTCAAATCTTATGAATGCTGATGGAATATGAAGTTTTATTCTCAAGAGCTTTGATTTTAACAATTTTAATAGAAACAATAATTCTTTTCATTTTTATAAAATATTTATTCAAAATAAGCAAAGAAAAAATTCCAAACTCTAAATTAATTTTCGCAGGAATTTTTGCATCTTCTTTAACTTTGCCTTATCTCTGGTTTATTCTCCCATACGTAATAAATGATAGAATTTATTTTATTATATTCGGAGAACTTGCAGTATTTTTAGCAGAATCATTATTCTATAAGTTTTATCTTAATATAAGTTTCAAGAAATCTTTAATCCTATCGTTTATCTGCAATTTAGTTTCGTTTGGTTTGGGTTTGGTTGTGTTTTAATTTTTTCTTAAGCTTTTCTTTATGTTCTTTCAACTTAAAATAATTTGCAAGGAATTTTATGATTTCTTGGAATGTTATCTCTTCAGAAATAAGTGAAATCATGTCTTTATCCCATCTATTTTTTAGTGTTTGGGCTTTATTGAACATCTTTATTATTGAGAATTCATCTCCTGATTCACGGCACTTTTCTCTTACAAGTTCCATATTGATTGGAATATCTTTTTTTATAATCATATAAACATCATAATGGTCTCTTGGCTTATTTCTTCCTATTGTTGCCGCTGTCTTTTCAGCAATTAGCTCTTCTTTAGCGATGGTTTTTATGGAAAATTTAGGTATAAACGGATAATAAAAATGATTAACTTGATAAGTTTCAGGAGGAAGAGAAAGCCTTGCTCTTTGGTTTAGATCAATGAAAATTTCGCTTTCCCCTATCTCTGACTGGCATTTAATTATCATTCTTATGAATCCGTCTACATTTTTATCTTCTGTAATCTCTTTAATGAAATTTAAACCCATTAAAATATTTGTTATCTCCTCTTTTACGTCTTTTTCATTTCTTGTTAAAGAAAAATCTAAATCTTCAGATAGCCTTGCATGATTTAGAAATATTTTATTTAAAGCAGTTCCGCCTTTAAAATAAATGCCTTCAACATTTCTTATAAGATATAGAATTAAAGTAAGATAATAATCTTTTACAAGTTTATCTCTAATAAAATTTGTTTTTCCCAGTATAACCTCAAACTCTATAGCAGGTATTCTCTTAATTTCATCCATTTTTTAGTCTCTCTTTTATTTAATATTTTAAACTCATGTTTTTTCATCTTTTTTATTATATATCTATCTCTATATATTTTCCTTATTCTATGAAAAATTATTCTTGCATTGCCTATCACATTTTTACCTTGTTTGTTTGTCGTGTACACATCTATCCTAGAAGGAATTTGGTCAGTAATTCTCCAATAATTAGCCGCACTCCAACCTCCAATATAATACTCACCAGAATTGCATATTTCATCAATCATAATAAATTCGTGCTCACTCCATTTGCCTGTCCTAGCTTTTATTGGAATCAGATAATATTTGTTTTTATTCAGCTTTATTATTCTTTTTTTCTTAAGCAATTTTCCTATCGTGCGATATAATGCTCTTTTATTATCAAAAAAGAAGTTTATATCTTTTGAAGTAAAAAAATACTTTTGATAAAATTCAAGCCAAGAAATTATACTAATTTCTTTTGATGAAAGCCCGGCTATTTTAGTGATCTCTTTTATTTCTAAATCTGGGTTTGATACCTCGCCGCTTGTTGTGCCAGATTTTGAAAGACTGAAATTGCGGCGGTAAGGCAATTTCTTTATCTCTATTTTTTCTTGATTAGTCTTAATTTCTTTATATTTCATTTTGGTAGTAAAATGATACATCAATTACCTCATATATGCATAATTAATGTATCTTTATAAATCTTTCTTTCTGTAAGTTAAATAGGGTATAAAATCAATTTCTGCGAATTGAAATAAAAAATCTCACTTCTTTTATTTTAGAATTAGTTATATTTTAGAATTATTCACGCATTTAAAGTGGTCTTAGCCCGCCAAACCTCTTGCAAATATGGCAATTATTGCTAAAATCTCTCTTCTCAAATCGGCAAAATGTGCTGTTCTTAATAATATTATTGAATTCCTTAAATTTCATTTCTTTTACTTTCATGCTGTCTATTATTTTTTGTATATTATCTTCAAATTCTTCTTTATATTTTTCAGGAGAACTCTCCCATTTTTTGCATCTCCAGCAGTGCATAGCAAAATACATGCCTTTCAGCCTTTGCATTGGCCATTTTGGTCTTTCTTTTTCTATCATATTAATTACTTCAAACTCTGCTTTCAGAAATCCAGTCTTTTGGAACTTTATAACTTTCATCCAAGATTGCTGCTTGATTTATTCTATTTATCACAAATGTTCTTTCTTCTTGTCTTAAATGGCAGAAGGCAATAACAAACTCTGAATCCAACTTATAGATGTCTACAATTCTCCATTTAACCTCGTCTGATGAAAGACTATAATATCGAATCTTCACTTTCTTTTTTTCTTTGTAAGCCTTTCTTAACAATGAAATAATATCCTTTCGGTCATAAGCATATTTTAGCCTTTTTTCATTATTCATTTTTCTTAGAATATCTTTAGCATCTTTATATTTCGATTTGCTTAAAATTCTCTTTAATTTTTGTTTTTCAGTTTTTGTCAGTGAAACCATTTCTCAACTATTCTCACAAAATATTTATATTAACATGATTCAATAATCACGCAGAAATAATCTCTGCATTTTCAAGCATCTTATTTCTCTTTTTCTTGAGTTTTTCAGGAATTCCTAAAAAATTATCTTCAGTAACAACATTCTCTCCTGTTTTCTCTTCTAATTCTTTTCTGGCATTGCCTGCAACTTCGCCACCCTGCTTTGCTGCGATTTTATTTTCTTCTAACCCATTAACATCTTTGCTTTTTGCAATTCTTGTTGTGGCTGCCTCTCCAAGCATAGTGAATATTAACTCTAAATCATCCATATGATCTCTCAGATTTTCTCGTTTCAATTTCTTGAATTGTTTATATTCTTCTATTGTTTTTCCAAAAGTGGCTTTGCTTATCTCGTTTGTCAGAATTGCAAATTCAATTTCTTGTTTTATTCCTCTGTTTTTCCATTCATCTGTAAGTTCCTGCCTTATTGCTATTCCTCTCAATCTTTTTTCAATCCATTCTTTTGAATAACCTTTTAATTCATAGAGTTTCTTCATTCTTTCCTGGGCTAATTCTGGATTTTCTATTTCCTGAATTCTTTCATACCCCACTTTTGCAAGCCACCTCTTGAATGGCTCTGCTTTTTTAGAAGGAATTGACTGGATAATTCTAAATATGCCTTCTGTATCTGCACAATCTGTTAAATAAGACTTGCCATCTACCGAAATAAATTTCAGTTGTCCGATTTTTGCGGACAACTCAGAACCCTCTTCTGCCAGTTTTATTTTTAGATCAAACCAGTATTTTCTTGGACGAATGCTGTTAGTCAAAGCTCTGATTACATCTACTATAGAAAAATACCATTTATTTTCAACAAGTTTTCTTCTTATTGCCCTACCATTAAAAATTGCAATATGAGTATCCTCTTTTTCTTCAGTCATAACTCTTCAGATAGAATTAAATTAATAAATGTTTTGAAAAATGAAAATTCCTGATTAAGCAGAATTGATATGTCTTTCCACAGAATTTCCTGCCTTATCTATAACTTTAACTTTAAAATCATAATAACTAGAAGAAAACAATTTACTTTTCTTGCAAACTCCATACCTTAAAGTTGAGCATAGAGTTTCCCATTTTGGCTCATCTTCAGCTAAGTTTATGTAGACTATTTTGTTAAAATTAATTTCATCCACCCCTATATCAAAGTTTATGTATCTCCCATCATTATAATAATCGAATTTTGTAATTACTGGGGGAGTTGTGTCTACTTTTATTGTGGTATTTCTTGATTCTTTAGTATTATTTGCTATATCTCTCAATTTAAATCTGTAGATTATGCTTTTATTGTCATAATCACTTAAATCCACGCTGAAAGAACAATTCTTATTTCTCCCGCTATCACAGTTATCTTTTTCTGTTTGTTCTGTTTCATAAAACAAAATTGCACTTTGTAAATTTTCTTCTGTATATTTTATATAAAAGTCGCTTCCGTTTGTGTATTTATTGCTTGAAGGTTTTATATTTGATATCTGGGGGTCTTTGCTGTCTATTAGAAAGCTAGTCGAATTTGTAATATTCTGACCATTCGGCAGCATCCCTTTAAATAAAAGAGAGTGGTTTCCATCACTTAAGGCTTTTTGTCTTATATATCTGTAGCAATTTGTGCATAACATCGATTCTCTTCCAGCATTATCTGAGTAAACCATTTTAGCAAACATATTTGTAGAATTAAGGTTAAACATAACTCGCCCATCATTGTAGATTTCTTCTTTTGGGGTAATTAAGGATAAGGATTGAATTATACATTTCATAGTTGCCTTATACTCAAATATAGTCTCATTATTAATTTCTTCACAATTATTTGCATCATATTGTGTCAAAAATCTAGACTCATTCATTAATCTATTTGGCAAACATGAAATATTGCTCCAATTGCTCCATGTAGAATTTACTAATAAAGGAGTGCAATTATCACAAGTTTGATTTCTAAATTCCCAATGAGTCTTGTTTATTCCACTATTCCAAAGATCAGAGGTTAAATTAGTAATCTTATAACACAAACTATAATTTGAATCATATTCTATTTTACTCCTATTTTGAATATAATAATCCCCCAATAAGCATGAAGTCTGGTTTTTCCATTCGGAAAAAGTAGTGTTCATGAGATAAGGTTTACAAAAATCACATATCTGATTTGCTCGGTATTCATAAATAGTTTGATTTTGAATCATCCCACAATTATTTGTGTCATATTGTACTAAAAGTCTTGTTTGGTTCATTTTATCATTTCTCAAGCAAGAGAGATTAATCCAATTTGTCCAAGTTGTGTTTGACAAATTAGGAGCACATAGTGGTTCTCCAAATTGGCTATTTGAATAAGGTATAAAAGTAACATTTCCTGATATTTTATTTCTTATTCCAGTTTCGTTTGTAGTTCCCCAATAATTGTTTAAAGCATTTATCTGGTCATCTACTATTCCATTATACAGATTTAGAGCAGAATTACTAAATAAATCATTATAATTAACTAAAACATCTGGATGATTTGCAGAGATAGATACTCCGACGACATTATCTTTTATTGAATTGTTGAATATATTTTGCCTATTTGTTGCATCAATTCCTCTGAAATTCCATTTAATGATGTTATTAATTATTTTGTTTGAGTAAGTGTTATCAGAATAAGAAGCAATTCCATGACTATAATTTGAGATTTCACAATTTTTGATAGTTACATTAGTTGCAGAGATTTTTATTCCCTGATTATTAGCAACATAAGACTTACCATCTAAATTTCCTCTAATGGAAGAAGAGTTACAATCAAGAACAATGTTATTTGTACTTATGTTAATCCCATTAGGCAGACTATGGTTGCCCCTGCAAAAAATAGTATTTTGTGTTATTGTCATTCCGTTAGTCGGAATGATGCAGGAAGAAGATTTGCAAACCCCATTTTCACAAATTTCATTTTGTAAACAAGTTTTAACAAAAATATTTTGAGATTGTTCTGAGGAACTTGCACCATTACAATAATAGTCTTTTGTGTAAACATTATTTCCAGAGCAAAAATTGTAATCAAAAATTCCTGTAGGTTGTTGACCATTTTCTTTCGTTAATGTTAAAGAAGTATTGCAACATGCTCCTGAAGTACACCCTGTGAGGTTATGTGTCTCTGCCCAGAATAGTCTATATAGACCCGCAACATGTCTCATTGATTGAGGCATTAATGTATCTCCATGATTTTTAGCTTCGGCGGGAGAAACATCATTAACACAAACTCCCAAACTTTTTTCGCAATTGTGTCCTTCATAATGGGTTAGATTTTCTCCACTTGCATCATTACTATCATAATCATCAGCAATTTCTGCCATATCATTAAACAAATCATATAATGTTGATTTAGAGGTAACAGAACCAGAATAACTCCACAACTTAAAGTTATAATCTTGATAAACTGCATCATTATACTCTTTCATATAGTTCTCATAACTATCTGTTTCTACATGGACATCTAAATGGACATGTGCAGGGACAGACATATCCGTAAGAAGATGTGTTACTCTCCCCAGCCAATAATAAGACAAACTTTTGTTAGATTGATAATATGGAATAACGTTGTTATCCCAAATATTTTTAGCTCGAGTATATGCACTATTCCATTGTTTAGCGGTATATCCTGGAGGAGCATAATATAATCCATTAGAATCAGAGTTATGAGGATTTGCCCAAAAATGATTACAATAAGGATGACTATTAAGATCTGTATTAAAACAAGGATAATATAAATTGCTAGTTAATCCATCATCGGTGTATATCGCATCATCCTCCATCCTAGCTCCTTTCATTATGCCATAAGTATCTAAAGTTGATATAGAATTTGACCAAGTTGAAGGAAGATAAGAATTTATTTCAGAAGTAGTCCAGATGCTTTTCGCTTGATAAGATACCCACTGGTGAACAGGAGGATTAACACCGTGTAATGGCACAACAACCAAATCTTCGTATGAAATATTATATCTCTCTTCATAAGTATTATTTTCAAAATATTGTTTAATTTTATAAGTTCCTGACTCTACAGAAACATTTTCAGTTTTTTTATTAGGACTATAAAATAAAGTTTGCACAACCTTCTCTTGATTGTTTTCTACTTTTATAATTTCAACTTTTATAAAACCGGTATTGTTTAACTCTTCTGGAAAGATTATTTGTATTGTTGCATTCAAATTTTCTGTTTTAAGATAAGCATTAACCAATCCGTAACCGAAAAAATTATCTTTTCCATCTTTTCCTAAGTCAATAGCATTTCTTTGCAATTTTGCTCTTATCTCATTATTAGAAAGAACAAGATTACTTTCTTTTAATAAAGCAATAACTCCTGCAACATGTGGGGCCGCCATTGAAGTTCCATCAAAAGAACCATAATTCTCTCCATTTATAGAAATTACATTTGTTCCAGGAGCTACAAATTCTAATTCTTCTCCCGCCCCATTCTCACTTGTCAATTCATTATTTTCATTTATAGAGCCGACTGCAATAACACTTGAATATTTTGCAGGATAATATATTTGGTTATCTTTTCCAGAAGCAGCAACTAATATTATCCCTTTGCTGTATGCTTCATCAACCATTCTTTTTAAAGAAGGGCTATCAACTGCTATTCCTAAACTCATTACGATAATATCCATATTGTTATCGATAGCCCATTGTATACCTTGAATAAAATTGCTCAATTTACCGCCAGATGTTCCAATTACTTTTATAGAGTATAATTTTGATTCTGGTGCAACACCAACTACTCCTATTTCATTATTTAGTGCAGAAATAACTCCTGCAACAGAAGTTCCATGTCCTAAATCATCCTCCCAGTATTTACTATCATTGATAAATGAAACTCCTCCAATCACATTTCCTATTAAATCTGAATGATTTTTATTTATTCCAGAATCTATAACCGCAATCCTTATGTTTTTTCCAATTGTGCTATTCCAAATCTTAGGAGCATTAACTCTCTCAACACCCCAAGGAACAACTTGTTTGTTTATATCGACTATCTCTCCTTCTCCAAATAGTTCTAAATCTATATCTGGTTCTATTACGGCTATAGCAGGACTATCTTGTATGTTCTCAATTGTCTCCTTATCCGCGGTTATTATCGAAGTATATATAGATTCTAAGTTTTCTTTTATTTCCGCACCGCTATTTTCTAAAAAAGTTTTATTAATATTTTCTTTAAATGTAACTATTGCGTCAACTTCTTCTCCTGTAGAAATGTTATTCAGATTAGCAGTCGAAAAAAAATTAATCTCATCCAAACGTGTATTTTCTATAGCTAAAACTAAAGAAATTAGCGATATAGCTAGAATTAATAAGAATATCTTGTTTTTCATTTTTTAAAGAAATGAAATAATTTTATTATGATTAAACTAATAATTGCTGGAATGAGAATAAAAATTATACTCATTGAGATAAAAGAACTTATGCTAATTTGACAGCAGTTATTTCCTTGAATTCCAAAACAAGTCATAAAAGAAGACATAATCTCATTTTCTCTAATTGAATATCCCATACAATCCCTACCAAAATAGGTATACAAGATAATACCTATTATTCCGCCAATCAACGCCCCTCTCCATGCAGATCTCATTTGAAAAATATCCCCCACAATTTTTTAAAGAGATTTATTGCTACATTTTCCTTTTTTGTACCATCTGAACCAGAATTTTCAATAGATTTTCCAGTTATTTTGCTTTTTAGCGTGTTCCCATTTTGTATATTTCCTACTTCTTCTTTGACATTATTAACTTGTTCTGCAATCTCACTATAATCTTCTAAAAAATAATTTTTCTTATCTCCTGTAATACTCCAAGTCTCTAGTGTTCTATAACTATTTCCTTCTTTTTTAACAATAACTACATATCCTAAAGAGTCAATTTTGCTGAAATCTGGATTTTGCAACGAACTTACCCCAGTTAAAATCCATCCTTGAGCAATCGTAGCAAATCCTATTGCAGATTTAGGATTTAAATTAACATTTTTGCTTATTTCTGATGTAATCTCACTCAACTCTATTCCTGCCTCATCTAAAGCTCCCCCGGACAATCTAGCAACACTAGAAATAGAATCTTTTGCTAATTCTAATTGCTCATTATACCATAAAACCGCAGTTTCTATTCCTTCATTTCCTACTCCGGCTATAAGTGTTTTGTACAATCTTATTCTGTCTGCATCCCATCTATTTTTTAAAGTGGTTTCATCCCAATATTTTTCTTCAGGAATCGCGGCAATTATTCCGATATCTTTAGAAGAGTAAATTCTTTTTCCAATAATCTTGCCATCTTTAAAATAAGGCAAGTTTAAATTCTTTAGTTGCTCATTAAATTGTGAACTTATCTTATTTTCATTAGGATTCCCTATATAAAGTGTAGCTATCCCTTTATCGGCAAAACTACTTTCACTTCCGCTATCTTTAGTGTACTCTATATTATAAAGAAATGTCGTAATATCATGTCTTAATTCACTAGGTATTTGGTTAACAAAATTTTTATAATTGATTCCAGAGCCCGGAGCAATAAAAACATTAAGAACTGAATAAATTACACTATCTCCAATTTCTTCTGCTAATTCTGCTTCTTTGTTCTTAATTTTCTGGCTTATCTCTGTAAGTTTCGAATTGGAAGTGTCAATTATATGTAAAGAAGAGTGATAGTTTCTCTGTATAGCTTTATTTATTCTTAGGCTTATATCTTCATTTAATTGGTTTAATTGTTTCTCTAATTCATTATCCACCGCATTAATATTCTCTGGAAGAGTGTTTGGTAAATCCCTCATTTCAGAAATTATATCTGACTGGTCAATTGTTAAATCAACATAAGAACTAGTTATCTCCCCTATTTTTACCCTTAATAATTCTCCCCGAATACCAAATGGAAGAGCAGTTGTAGTTCCTTTTATAAGGGCTATAGGATAGGAATATCCTATCGGAAATCCGTATCTCTGCCATTCAATATAAGAATATTCCACTCCAAGAATACTATTCCTGTATGGCTTGACATAACCTATCTCTCCCCCATTATTTATAATAGAAATCTTTTGATTATAAGGATATTGTATTGCAGAAGCAATGCTCATAAAAATAAAAAGGTAGGTTATTCCAAGCACAATGCTCTTTTTCATAAAAAACCCTATATTGTTAACAATATAGACTTTTCTGCGAAAATTTTATCAATTTTAAGGAGTAAAATTTCAAAAAATAAAAAAAATTACCACCATCCTAAAAGTCCTATAATTGAGGATGTAACCCCCAAAATAATTCCTATGTAAAATAATATTCGGTATTTTTTCTTGGTAAAAAAAGCAAGTATTGCCGTTATGATCGTTAATGGTATGCCTAGATATAACCCTCTTTTTTGTTTTTTAATTTCTTGGCATTCTTTAATAAGATCATCATTTGATATCACTTTAAATTTTTGTTCAAATATGGGGACTCCCCCATCATTATACCCTAGTTTTAAAGAAAGACGATACACGAAATATTCCCATAAGAATTAATTTGAGTATAAATTTGAGAAATCATCTTAAAATCTTTACTATAACAAAATTGATTGTCTTCTATCTTTAATTCTGCGGATAGATCATTACATTGTTTATCTCTTGGCAAATCAATCTTAATCTGATCTGTTAATAGCCTGACATTTAGAGAATTTTTACAATCTGTTTGATTTTGCCAGATTACAGAGAAAAAATCTTTAAAAGAAGTAGTTAGTGAGATATTAAAAAATAAAAATATTATAATCATTAAAATAATAAATTTAATATTTCTTTCCATAAATTTTATGCGTTTTCCTGATTTATTAACTTTACTTAAAAATAATTGAAAAATGAAACTAAATCGCCCCTTCCTCACTCTCTCCGCCAGAAGCTTCTTCTACCTCATCTTCAGGAGTAGCTAATTCCATAATTTCTCCGGAATCTTTTATCTCTTTCTCTTCCTGTTGCTCTTTCTTCTCTTCTGTTTCATCCTTCTCTTCGTCTTCCTTATCCCTTCTCAATCCCATCTCTATCTTTTTAGGAAAAGGCCTTTTTACAGTTATAGGAAGAACTCCAGACTCAAATTCCATTTCAGCTATCTTTAACGGATCATATTTTATCTCTTCTAATTTCTCATTCTCAACTTTAAGCAGTAAAGGAGCATCCATCGCTATCTGCAAAGCCCTCGCCCCAATTATTCTCGCTTTTTCATATCTTGTGAAATCCATAACTTCAATTTTTGACATCTTTCAATTTTTCCTCAATTTCAATGTATTTTTCTTCTACAATGTCGAGTATCTTAAACATCTCTTCCTGAGTGAATATTTTTCCCTCGCCCTTTTGCGCCGCATTTATCAGCATTTCTCCCTTCTTTTCTCCCCTTGTTAGTGCAAATGAAACTCTTGCCTCGCTTGATTCTTCCTCTTCAGCAGAAGGATCAACTAAAATTTTCTCCCCAATCTTATGGAAAGTTATATTTATTGGAAGCTTATCAGTTAAAGGAACAGGCTTATTTGTCAAAACCCCATATTCCACTTTTCCAGTCTCTTCATTATATTTAGGAAGTTTTGCAGTTTTCAATGCAGCAATAGCCGCAATATTCCCTGCATCAATCAAATTTCCATCGTAATTAATTGAATAAATATCAAGCATTATGCTGTAAACTTTTTCTCCTTTTTTAATGCACAATTTTTCAAAATCAATAAATCCCGACTCTCTTATTCCTCTGTCAATTATTCTTGCTGTTTCAACTGACTCTATTCCCGGAGGACCTGGCTCAAATCTGGGAGAAGACATGGGAAGCAGTTCAGTTGTTGTAATCAAAGTTCCCTCGCCCTCATGATCAGTATAAGGTGTAGCCACATCTATTTTAACTCCAACTAAAACTTCAGTATCTCCTAATTTTACTCTTGCGCTTCCTTCAGCATTCTTGCTTATTCCTGTTTCTATCTCTATCTTTCTGTAATCAAGAGGTTTTCTCCCGTCTAATCTTTTGCCTTCTGCCAAAAACTGGCTTATTCTTTTTCTTGTTATTTCTGGTAGATCCATTTTAATAAATCCTCAGATTTTTAAAAGCCAGAAAATCCTCGGATTTTCTGGATATCAGAAATGCTGTTTGTCGCGTGCATTTCTGAATTCTTTTTGTATTTAATTCTTTAAGTTTCATTTAGCTCTCCTCTCCTATTTTCTTTAATGCTTTTTTCTGCAATTCGTAAATATCCTTGCTTGTTTTCTCTCCTAATTTAATCGCTTCTTTTAGCTCTGCAGGTCTGATTTTCCCATCTAACTGCAATAGTGCAATATCTCCTGATTTTGACATGAATGCCATAGCAATATCTGTAGCTCCCTCTCCATCTTCATAATCTTCCTCTTCTTTTATAACATCCACCACTAATTTGTCATCTATCTTTCCAATTGAAACAGAAGAAACCAGCTCTTTCATAGATATTCCAGCATGGGCTAGTGCTAGAGCAGCAGCATTTATTCCCGCGCATCTTGTAGAAGCATTTGCCTGCAATATCATTATATGAACATCTACAACTGTATTCTTATAGCTATCCAAATTTACAACAGAAGATAATGCCCATTCTGTAACCTTGCTTATTTCCTGGCTTCTTCTTGATGTTCCTGGCTTTTTTCTTTCATTGACAGAAAATGAGAGCATATCATAATTGCACCTTAAAACTCCTTTCTGAGGATTCTGCATATGCTGCGGATGAAATAATTTTGGCCCATAAACAGCAGCAACAGCAATAGTATCTCCAAATCTGAACATTGCGCTTCCATCGGCATTTTTTATAACCCCAACTTTAGCTTCCATTTCTCTTGGCTCGTCAAATTTTCTTCCATCAAATCTCTTTGTGTATGCCATTATTTCTTTCCTCCAAAATACTCTTTTACTTTTTCTGTCAACCCGCCGACAAAACTCTTCTCAACAACAAATAATATTGCTTCTTTTGCTTTTAACTCTTCTTCAATTGTCTTTCCTGATATCCAGATTAATCCATTCTGCCCGACAACTATCTCGCATTTAGTCTCTTCTTTTATTAAGTTTATCATGCTTCCATCTCTTCCAATTACTCTTGGAACTTTATTTGAATTAATATAAATTATCATTCCGTCTTCCAGCTTTCCCAGCCCTCTCCCCATTATTGTCAAGTCCACTCCTTTCCCTCTAAAACTTAAAACTTTGCAGCATATCATATCTCCAATATCATGATATTCTGATAAATCTCCTCTCACATATTTTGGGCACTCTGCAAGTGGAAGGAATGCTAAATATGGAGCTTTAATATCGATTATCCAGCCGTTGAATGTCATGTCAATTACTCTCCCAATAACTACATTTCCTATTCTTGGCATATAAATTCCAGATAAAGGGATTACTTTAACCAATCTTCCAGATATATCTGACAATCCGAATCTTGTTGCGATTATTTCCTCTCCCTCTCTTCTCGCTCCGTCTCCAGGAAGATAATCTTTTCCTTTTATTATTGCTTCTCCAGGAACTATAAGTTCTCTCTTGCTTTCTGTTTCTTCTGTTTCTGTTTTTATCATTGTGCTAATCCTGCTTCTATTAATTTTTGTTTGATAGGCCAATATCCTTCTTGTGGATAATTATTCACACCCAGCCAAAATCCATAATAATCCCTTCCTGCAGGCATACGGATTGCAACTTTTTTATCAATTAATTTTAAACCTGCTTGAGGAACAACAATTTTTCTTACTGCATTATGGTGCGGTGATTCTGAAGAATTTTGATAAAACACATAATGTCCATTTTCTATTTTTCCAACCAATACTGTTGCTCCATCTAATAATTCAACTACATCTCCGACTTTTAAATCATCTAATTTCTCTACTTTTTTTATTTTAATTTTTATCATTGTTTAATTTCCTCGACTATGGCAGAGCCATGAGTAATAGCATTTAGCTTATCATAAAATTCCATCTGTAATCCAGCTGGAAGATTTATAACACATGACAGGTCTCCGTTGCCTAGCCATTCTTCTTTCTCTTTATAGTCGCCAATTACTCCATAGGCTTTTCCTGTATGAACAGCAGGAATGAGGATTTTTAACCTTTTCGTTTCTATTTTTATAGGAATAATCACTTTTAATTTTGCCAATATCCCATTAATCTGCCTATCCACCGGTTGATTGTCAATGTTAATTCCTGCCTGTTTTATTGAATCCTGAATTATTCTCTCGGAAAACGGCTTCCCTGTTCTTGCATCAACTGCATGTTTCAGCAGAAAATCAATTACCTGCTTTGCTTTCATATCCTGCTCTTTCTTTCTGTATTCAGCAGGGAGCTGAACTTCCCCATTAATTATAATTTTTTTAGCTGCCTCGCTCTTATCCTCTGTTCCAAAAAAGCTAGTCAAATCTGCAGAAGAAACTTTTAACCCTTTCTTTATGTCATAAAAAATCTCATCAACAGCAAGAACATTTTCAATAGCAACATTCATTCCTTTTTTCATCTGTATTGCCTTATCCACATCAACCAGAATCTCAAAGTTCTTCCCTTTAATCTTTAATCTTGCTTCAACATTTGTCATTTTAATCTATCTTGAATATTTTTTCAATTCATTTCCTTCTACTTTTATTATTTTCTTTTCCTCTTTCTTAATCCAGCCAACATCAAACCTCGATGCATCAAAATTCTTTCCTAATATCTGCTTGAATACTTTTAATCCCAATTTTATTGCATCCTCTATTGCTAATCCTTCAGTATATTCTTCTCTCAACATTTCTTTTATTTTTTCATCATTTTCACCGATTGCAGAAGCAGAATATTCAAAATAATTTCCAGTAACATCAGAGACATACAATCTTCCTTTTTCTCCTGTTATTCCTGCTATCATTATAGAAACTCCAAAAGGTCTTACCCCTCCATATTGTGTAAACTGCTGTTTTAAGTCAGAAATCTCTTTTATTACTGATTCTACATCTACTCCAGAATCATAAACTACTTTATGCTGCTGTCCTGCTACCTGTGCCCTTTCTATAAGTATTCTGGCATCGCTTAATATTCCTGCAGCAGAAGCAATTATGTGCTCGTCAATTTCATAAATTTTGCTTGAAGAATCGCTTATTATGAGCTTGTCTCTCATTCTTTTGTCCGCGATAATAACTACTCCGTCTTTGCAGACAAATCCTATACTTGCAGAGCCCAATCTCACTGTTTTCTCAGCATATTCCACCTGCAATAGGTGCCCATCTGGAGAAAACATAGTTGCTGCCCTGTCATAACCCATTATTTGATCTTGCATTTCCATTGGCATATTTGTATAAAAGTAGGTAATAATCCTATTTTTTATTTATCTCTCAGTTTATAATATTAATCATAATCCTTTTTAAATCTTTTTGTTTTGTAAGTCAAATGTGTTATCCAGAAATAATGTCCTCTCGATAACACAGATAAGCTCTAAAAAACCATTAGAGCTTATGAAGAAACTAAATACCAAAAAGATAAAATGGATCGTAAAGGAGGGCGATAAGAGAGACAAGGGCTTTTATA
>JACPLT010000019.1 GCA_016186365.1 Candidatus Pacearchaeota archaeon
AGATATGTCCCGCTCTTAGTTTTTATTTTTCGTATGAATGTCATTTGTTATGTATAAGTTATACACAACGGGATATATAAGTCTTTCTATTTCTCGAGAATAATTAATGTTGTGTATAAAATGCTAGATTAATTCAGGTAAGTAGGGAGTTTGCGAAAAAACAATTTTTTTGGTATCAAAAAAACATCGGCTGGCGGAGCCGACGATGTTTCAGATTTGTAGAGAAGTATTATGGTTTAGTGTAGTTAATAACCTTATTCTTATTAATCGTAAGGCTTCACCACAATAGAACATTCAGTAGGAAGAGGCTGATTGTTATTCTGGTCTGCACATTTTATATAAACCTTCCTTGTTGTCTGCCAGTCTATAGAATGCTCAGTTGAATTTGCATAAGGCATATTCGTCCCCTCTAAAATATCAAAATTGCACTCTCTTTCATTTGAGATTGAATAAGAGCAGATTGACTTTTTATTTGTAATAACTTTTAAATTTGTTCCGTCTTTATACACCCTTACAACTAAAGGCGGATTATTATCCATTACAACTCTGAATGTTGCATTTGACTTTGCAGCATTTCCTCCTAAATCCACACACTGAAAATAAAATTTGTAGTTTCCAGTTCCTAAATCCAGTCTTTGAGTATGTTTATTGGTTCCCGTCTCATAAAATTTGATGTAATCTGCTTCATTAGTAGTATTGGAATAATAACACCGGGCATCTCCCAAATTATTTCCATTATCAGTTGTCAGCTGCAGATAAACAGGAGCAGAAGTTCCGGTTCCTGTTATTGTTTCATTTGGCTTGACATCAATAATATTTAGCGGCTGTGTTCCTTTCAATATAAACTGATAGCTTTCCATATTAGGATTTCTATCCAAAGAACTTCCTAATGCTGGCTGGTCTAAACATCTAAAATAATAAACATTTTCCTGCCTGTCTCTTATTCCCCCTAGTGTTGTCTTGCAGTTATACAACATTTGATTGTTCATCTCAAATACACTGCTTGAACAGCTCATCTGATTTTCCATAGTTTTATAATCTGTATCAGTTCTGCTCCATCTGCAGTCAGCCGGCTCATTAAGATAAACTTCTAGTTCAGTTTTATTTAATCCATACTGAACAGGCATACTATTTGAAATGCTTGTTGCCTCAATTTTAGCAGGCGTTACATCAGGACCTTTCTCAACACAGAATGAAAATACAAACAAATCATTATTTTCATTTCCATTTGCATCTCTGCATCTCACATATAAATTGAATTTGCCGTCATTTTTAATTTCAGGAATTTCAGCAGTCATTGAATTTGGAGATGGCAGTCTCATAATTTGCGAGTGATTATAATCATAAATACTGCTTCCTCCGAAATAATACTGCATATCATCATATTTCATTGTTCTGTTATAATCCACCTTGCATTGTGCAGGCTCGTTTGTTGTAATTCCAAAACTCAATGGGAAGAATGCTTTTACACATCCGTCTGTTGCTTTATTATTTATTATTTTTACTCCTCTGTCTGGAGGTCTTATCACATCATTTGGAGTATATTTGTATCCTTCTGATAGCGGTTCTGTCCATGGCTGCATCACTGGCGAGTTTACATCTTTTGGATTTACCCAGGCACATTTTTCTTTTCCAGTTCCAGCATTCAAAAGCTGGCAAGCCTGTCCCAGGCTTCTGCATCTATATTCAGAACAAGGATAAATTTCATTATTGCATTTCTCGCAATCTTTCCCGCCAATAGGTGGCTGCCATGGCTGGCATTCGAAGCTTACCACTTTCTTTGCCTGTTCTTTATACATGAATTCGAATACGAGGAGTGCGACGACTCCTCCTCCAAGAACGCTTCCCCAAGCCCATGCACTTGAAAATCCAAATTGTAATGTGCCCCCATTAATATATTGTCCTAATCCCCATGCTCCCTTTCCAATCATAATTCCTGCGAATGCCGCCATGCTCGCAGCATTTATTGATTGTTGTTCAAATCCAAATAAATTTCCAATCATTTGTATTGCTCCTACAGCAATTCCTGCCCACATTAATCCTTGAATAACATGCCCCCAGAAATATCCTGGATTCCAACCTAAAGTAGCAGAAGTAGGAACATCTGCCAAATTTGTTTTTGATGCTTCTCCAACAGTCATACTTTCAGGACCTCTTATAGTATAAGATTTTCCAGTCACAGTATCTTGCACTGTCAAAACCTGCTGATTCGTGCCAAAAGCCCCAGGTTCGTTGCTTATTACTTTTAATGTGTTGGCATGATCAATAAATTCCCCTTGCTTAACCCACCTTAATTGATAATTTGACTCTATAAACTTATTATACTGGATATTTTCAATAGCACTTGCTAATTCTTCTGTTCCCCCCACCCCCTTGATTTGAGATAAATCTCTCATTGCTTTTAACTCTTGCAAATTTTTAGTTCCTAATTGGCTAAATTTTACTTGCCTTCCTACAGAAGATAAAGTATCTGAAGATTTACTTGTGATACTATTCAATAATAAATTTGTTTCGCTAACTTTATCTGCAGGAACAGTTAATGTTATAGAATCAGGAATATATCTTGCTCCCGTTAGGCTCTTTCCCCCTGTAGCAATTTCTGTCATTGCGGGCATCCCGCTCACCACTTCCCCACTCATCCCGAGGATGAATGAAAAAGCAACTATACTCAAGACTAAATTAGCAATTATACTTAATGCTCGAACTTGCTCACTTCTTTTATTTTTCATTTTTCTCCTGTTTTATATTCTAGAACAAATGTTCTGATTTTTAGAACGAACTCTTTTGCTTTCACTATTGTTTCTTTTGCCTCACTCTCTGATGCAGTTTCAATATCTCTGTATATAAATTCGTTTCTTTTAATCCTAATATAATTAAAATATTTTGCTAATTCTTCATCTATTTCAATCTTGCCTAAAAACTCAAAAGTATTTTTATGATGCTCTTTTCCTATCGCCCTATACCCTAAAAATGCCATAAGTTTTATTCCTGCTCTCAAAATAGAATTGTATGCAATTGTTCTCGCCCATTCATAATCTCCTGCATTAAAGTTATGTTCTGCAGAGAGAATATCTTTTTCGCATTTATCAAAGTCAACTTTTTGCTTTTCAACTCTCTCAATCTTTTTCTCACTCAATAATTCTTCGAAGTTCATTTTCATCACCTTTTATCATTATAATTTTTTTCTTAAAAACATCTTTTACAAACCCGCTGTCTTTTTCTTTTTTTAAATTTTCATAAGTCCAAACAACAGGATTTATGCTTCTTTTTATAATCTCTTCAGCTCTTTTAATTAATTCGTAAACTTTTGACGGCTTAATATTCCCAACTACAAACAAATCTATATCGCTTTCATTTGAATAAGCCCCATTTGCAAAGCTTCCAAATATGAATATAAATTCGGCATCTATTTTCAATAGTGCTTCTTTTAATGGATAAACGATAAAGTCTGTTTTTATAAAGATGTTCTTCAAATCGCCTAAAAAATTGCAGTTATCCTCTAAAACTATTCTTTTATCACTTAGTTTAATAATTCCAACAGAAAGAAGGTTGTCAGTCTCTTTTTTAACCGCACTCACAGGTATTTTTAATTCTCTTGAAATTTCACGAATGTAACTTTTATTTTTTTTAAAAAACAAAAATCCTAGTATTTTTACTCTATTTTTTGATGTAAATATTTTTTCAATCATTTTTCTCCTTAACTTTTTTAGTGCTAAACTTATATCCTGCCTTATATCCCCCAATTCCTATAAAATTAATCTTCGCACCGCAATCTCCAATCAGCTCACATTTTTCCAACTGCAAACTTTTCCATTCATCAGTCAAACAATCACAATTCTTAACACATTTTTCTTCCCCTCGTATAAATCCCTGCTTCTCAAATTCCACAACACATTGCGTGCTTGCAGCAGAGCATATTCCTTGAGACTCTCCTTCTTCCCAGAATTTTAATCCAGGAGAAAACTTAGGGAAACAAGCCAGAGTTTTATTTCCAACTTCTTTTCTTTCTTCTTTCCAGACACAATCTCTTTTATCAGTATTTTCGCAGTCAATTCTTTCTTTCTGTGAATAACAATCCTGCCATCTATTAACCCTGCATCCTGCTTGTGAAAATCTAACTCCTTTACTTTCAATAAAATCCTGGATGCATATTTCCTGCCTGAAATCTGCGCAAGGCTCAATAATCTCTTCAGCATTCATGCAGATATGCCTGATATATCTCGAGCCGACAGAATCAACATTTTTGTCAGTTGAACACCAACTCTCACCATGCTTATGTGGCTTTCCGCTATCAGAAGTTGTCTTGCAGTTTAAATCCACACAAATATTATTTCCATAAACTGGCTTCTCACTAATTTTTTTATAATCTTTGCAGATGCTTCCCTCAAAATAATTGCAGTTCCCGCAAGTTTTAGAGTTTGTATTCGCATTCGCAGGATTGCATGCCTCCCCCTTTCCTATTTTCTTTCTCCAATAAGAATTATCTTCTGCTTTCCCAGCATCGTAAATATTTGCAGGATTTCCGCAGCTGTCTCTGTAATAAACTTCATCCTTGCCATCAATACACATTGTATCTTTTGTCGGTCCGCAGTTAGTTCCAAGCTCTTCAGCAGAGCATAAGAAATCTTTGTGGAAAGTTACATTTCCAGTAACACTCCCATTTCCAGTATTTCCTCCCTGTTTAACACTATTACACTCCTGTCTTGTTGTAAATTTGCAGGTCTGAATATAATCTACTCCATAAACACATGCGCCTTCATCAGACAAGCTTGCTAAAGAAACACACTCTAGTTCGCTTCCTATACTCTGCCTAAAATCAGTAAGCAGTCCATAAAATCCCGATAATTTCTTGCATCTGGTAAGTGTGACAAATGCCGCCTGTTTTCCCAGCACACAACATCCTAATTTGCACTGGGCAATATCGCAAGTTTTTGAATCACTCCAGCTTCCTTTTGCATCCTGGCACACTCTTTGCGCAGTATTTTCCATGCACACTCCTTCATCACTATCATAACAGCATCCTAATTTGCAGAAACTGGTTGACTCGCAAGAAGTAGGAGTGGATTTCCAGCTTCCAGTTTTATCGCACTGTTCAGCAGGAGCATTCTGGCAGAACGCTCCATAAGTTGTTTTTTCACAGCAGTTTTTAGTTATAGGAGTATCCACTGCACTGACTAAACTTAATACCAACAGGGCTGTCAAACTTATAATTGCTAAAATCTTACCCATATTATTGATTATTTTTTCTTTCATTTTCTTCTTGTTTTTTTATTTTTTTAATCTGCTCTTTTAATTTTGAGATATCTTTTTGGATTATATTCCAAATAGTAGAATCTAAAACCCCAAAATACGAATGAATAAGAACGTCTCTTGTTCCAGCTATTTTCTGCCATTCAACTTCAGGGTATTTTTTTCGTGTTTTTTCTGAAATATTCTTTGCCGCTTCTCCTATTACTTCAATTCTTCTTAATGTAGCATCTTTTATATCTGCATTTTTAATAAATTCTTCTTCACTTAAATTTTTTGCGGAGTCCTCTATTTTTTTTATTGTTTCTAGAATATCTTCTAAAAAAACAATTTCATCTCTAATCATATTAATTTAACCTCCTCATTTAATATTCTCTCTTTTAGTCTTTCTTTTATAGTCCTGTAGTCTACTAAATCCACCTTTAGATTTAATGTTTTTTCCAATTCTAATTTTAGCCCAACAAAATCTAAAAGGCTGAAATCAGCGGGCGTTTCTATCAAAAGGTCTATATCACTATCTTTTTTTTGTTCTCCTCTAATGTAACTTCCGAAAATTCCAGCTTTTCTTACCCCTGATTTTATAAATATCTTTAAGATTTTTTCTTTTAATTCAGTTATTTTCTTCATTTTTCCTTTCATTTTATACTTTTACAGGGATATATGTCTGCCCAAGCCCATATCCCGGAGGCCAGCTCAAGCTTCTTGTTGCAAACACAAATTTATCTTTGGATTCGTGAGTTAAAATATAAATCTTGCTTCCATCTTCCTGTTTATACTTTTCTACTTTAATCTTAGGATAATAAAGCATATAAGTTGTGGTGTCTGCATCTCCGTAATGGGCTTCCCAGTTTAATATGCTCGTAGTTAACATTATCAAATCATAAATTTTTGTTTTATATTTTATCTCTAGTCTATCATAATTTTCGCTTCCGCTCTCTCCTGAAATAGTTATCCCCGGAAATATAACTTTCAAGTTATCAGGAGAAATTTGAACACTAACATCATTAGAGCTGGAACTTACTCTATACCCTTTTTTCTGCAAGTCTGCCTTTACACTATCGACACATTTTCTTGCCTGGCTGCCAATAAACTGCAAAATCTCTCTTTCAACATGCTGTCTTAACAATGGCTGTTGTATAGAACAAGTCTGATAATACTGATTGGTGTAACATAAATATTCAATTTTTTCTCCATTGTAATAAATAGCATTAACAGGATTCATGCTTCCGCCATGCAGACTTGCATTTTTAAGGGCTTCCTGAATTGAATCTTCCATGCAGTCTTGAAGTCTAACTTGAGGAGAAGAGCTGACAATTGTTCTTATTTTCGGATAAAACAATATTATTAACACTGCGGCAATTACTACTGCAATTATAATAAATATTGCAAGCTGTCCTCTTTTATTTTCTATCATATTCCTTCTTATCTCCTATATTTTCAAATTTATAAACTTATTTATGTCAGAAATGCTGCTTGTTTCGTGCATGTCAAAAACCCCTGTCCGCCCAATATCTTGTTTCGGGGTTTTTGAGCATGTCAGAAACTTAAGTTTCTGATCACTCTCAGAAATTTCTAATTTCTGAAGTCTCGAAAATTCTTCTGGAATTTTCTCAGTTTCTGATTATACAAAAAATAAATGGTTGTGACAAATAACATCCTTTAGGATGTGACTACCCTTTATTTATTTATGTTGCTCTTATCACCATTGAGCATTCATCTGGCTTGTTATTCCAGATATCTTTGCACTTGATATAATATTTCTCTCCTGAAACAAAATCAAAATTATGCTCTCTTTCTATTCCAGTCATTCCTGTTCCGTTTTCCCAATTATAAAAACAAGTTCTGTTAGTATAAACACAGACAGAATCTTCATTCGTTATTATTTTTAATCCCTGACGATTATATACTCTTATTATTCTAGGAGGGACATTATCAATATTTATATTGAGATTTGTCATCCCTGTCGCTTCATCTCCTGCAATATCCCTGCATCTAATATAAACATTGTAATTTCCTCTCATCAACATATCAAATATCTGGCTGCTTTGAGAGGAGTAAGTATTTCTCATCTCTATCATATTTTCCCATCCGCTAAAACTATAACTGCATATCGCTTTTCCATTCTCTGCTCCCCCAGAAGTATAAACCTTTAGTGTAGCGCTTGTTGGCTCTCTTCCAAATGTTAGGGTTGCGTTCGGCTCAATTCCTGCTATAACAAGAGAAGTTTCAGCTTTTTTTATTGTTATAATCTGGCTGTTCTGCATAGTATTTCTGCTCGTATTTTCATCAGGAAGCCAGGGCTGGTCCTTGCATTTAATATAAACTTTATTTTCAGCAGAATTTAATCCAGTCAAATTAGCAGAACAAGGCCAGCCGTATAAATCCGAATCTTCCAATCCTGTCTCGCAGGAAAAATTATTCATCAAACTTTCATAACCAGAATCAACAGAACCAAATCTGCAATTAGCTGGCTCGCTTACAAATATTTTTAATTCAGCTTCTGTTTTATTCATAGGAATAAATCCATTATTAACAGGAATAGAAGAAACAACATAAGGAGAAGTTAAATCTTTTCCAGGATTAACACAGGTTCTTATTGAATACTCTCTGATATTAGAATTTCCTTTTTTATCTACACATCTTAAATAATAAGTTAAATTTCCAAGTCTATCTAGAATAATGCTGTCCATCTGTCCCAGCTCTTCCTGTTCAAGTTGCTCTCTTAACTCTGAACTTATTGCATCAAAAGAAGGAACATTAAATGCCATACTATGGTTAGTTTTGTATAAATTTGAATCCCCAAAATAAAATTCCATATCATCTAAATTTTCTGTATGAACAGAATCCATTTTGCACTGACTCGGCTCGTTTGTTATGATTCCAAATAAAATCGGACTAAATTCAGTTAAGCATTCGCCATTATTTCCAGAAATTTTAAAACTTTCATCAGTTATTTCTGAATATTTATATCCTTCAGAAATGAATCCTTCCCAAGGTTTTATTATCGGAGGGTTAATATCATTTGGGTTTATATCCACACATTCTTCATTTCTAGTTCCCTCATTAATCAACTGACAAGTCTGTCCTAAGCTCTGGCATCTATATTTAGTGCAGGGCTGAAGCCCATCTTTATTTAACTCCTTGCACTTCCCGCAATTTTCTCCTCCCCTAACTGCTTGCCACGGCTCGCAGTTAAACTGAACATTTATTTTTTTCACTTTTCCTATTCCGAGAAGTTTCATGAGCCCCGCTACTAATGCGATTATAACTAAAGCAATCACTGCACAAATTAACAAATGAGGACCTGCACAAATAGCAGCCCCCCCTCCAATAAGCGATGGTGAAGCAAGCACTCCTGCAGCTACTCCTGCGGCTGCGCCCACTCCTACTACTGCCAAAACAGCATCTCCTTCCAGCCCAAATAATTTTGCTACTACATACCCCACAACAGCACCAATCGCAGCACCAATTGCCGCATTTCCTATTCCTGCAAAAACTCCTGATGTTGCCCCCCAACTCAATAATGGTGTAACTCCTCCAGCCAAAGAGAAAGAAATAGCACTAATTCCCCCATGAATTCCTACTGCAATCGCTCCAGAAACTAATGCAGTTCCAGCCAAACCCGCAGTCGCCAACATAACTGAATTGCTCGCATCTTCCAGGCTATAATCTCCAGGTCCTTTTCCAGCCCCCCAGCCATACTTAGATGAAAGCAATCCTGAAAAATTCCCAGGAACAGCTCTCTGCCCCTCAACCGGCTTCGCATACTCCTTATATTTCTCAAGACTAATTCTCTCTCCTTTAATAACACTATAACCAAAATCAGTCACCTCTCCCAAAATATTCGCTTTCCCCCCGCAATCTCCAACACTTATACACCACTCATTCATCTGTTTTGTAAATTTTTCTGTATCGCAATCACATCCAGAAACACACTCCCAGCCAGATATTTTCTTTGTCATCACTTTAACACATTTAAAACTCGCCTGATTGCATATTTTTTTATTTATCTCTGCATCTTCAGAATTCAAATTAAATCCAATTGGATATTTGGGAGAGCAAATCTCAAATTTATATCCCAAACCAAAATTTAACTCTCTTGTCTCGCAATCTTCATTTTCCAGACACTCTCTTTTCATTCTGTCATCTTTCTCTTTTGCTTTCTCCCCATCTTTCTTGATATTATAACTTTCACATTCACTCGCTCTATTAATTCTGCACGCAGAATTAGAAAATTTATTCCCGCTTCCAATTTCAATTTCATTTTCAACGCAAATTCCAGTTCTATAATCCCCGCAAGCTTCAACTTTCACCTCCCCATCTAAACAATAATATTTGTAGTGTCTGCTTCCAACAACATCTTTTCCCTCGCCAATATAACTCTGATATACACACCAAGATTCCCCGTTCTTTCTGTCCTTCTTTCCAATGCTGTCTGGAGCATTCTTGCAATCCAAACTCTTGCATGCAAATTTATTCCCCTCTTTTCCGCAAATACTTCCCAAAAATCTGTTGCAGTTCCCGCAGTTTTCACTTATAGAACTGCACGAGTTTTCTTTATTCAAAACACTTCCATTATTCCAGCTTTCTTCCCTGTTTGAAGAATAAATATTCTCTCTATTTCCGCAAGAATCAATCCAATAAACTTCATCTTTTCCCTCTATGCATGAAGTTGAATTTTGTTTAGTACAAGTCGTATTAAGCAAGGGATTAGAACAAAGAGAATTAGGATAAAAATAATTTGCATTACCATTCATTCTTAAGCAGTCAGTTTTAGTTAAAAATTTGCACCCTCTGCTAGTTAAACAAGCCCCCTCTTCCTGCTGTTCAGACAAAGCCAAACACCCTATTTCAGTTCTTATATTCGGTCTGAAATCTTGCAAGTAGTTATAAAAAACAGAAAGTTTCTCGCATCTTGTTTCTGTAATAAAAAGAGCATTTCTTCCAAGCACACAGCATCCTAAACTGCACTCCTGCATATTGCAGTTTCTATCTGAACTCCAAGTCCCGCTATTTCTCTCACAGCTTTCTTTTGGAACACTATTAGAACAAATTCCTTCATCACTATCAAAACAGCATCCCTGCTGGCAATTTGAAGTTTGCTCGCATCTCGTAGGCAGACAGGCAACAGCACATCTCTCCCCGCACTGATTATTCACAACATCCTGGCAGACCGCATTATTTTTTAATAAAGGGCAGCAATTCAATGCAAGATTTCCAACTGCCTCTCTGCTAAACTCAAGAGAAACATTCTGTTCAGCTGAAACTAAATTAATTTTACTTCTTTCAATCCATCTGCTGAAAAATCCAAGAATCATAATTAATTTTTTATTTCCAGATTTATTCTCAATTGAGGGTTTTGAATCATTCATACTCTCAATAATTTTGTCAGCTTCTGATACGAAATAGCAAAAAGCAAAACTCGAAATAATCAATATAGCAATTTCAAAATAACTTATCCCTGCTTTTTTGCTAAAAATCCTGCTTTTGTTAATCATATTCCTGCAGGCATTGCACAGCTTCTCACTGCAAATACCAATTCCCTCCCTGTTGATTTTTCTTTCACTTTGTATATTTTTGTCTCTCCGTTAATATCTGTTTTTTCAACAGAATAATCAGGATAAAGCAATGAGAATCCCTGATATTCAAAATAGCAGAATTTAGCTTCCTGATTTACTATCTCTTGTGCAATAATCGCCAAATCGTATATAGGGGAAAGAATAACAAAATTAAAATTTTCATATCTTCTTGATTCCTGATTTTTGCTTATATCCATGGTTTTGTCAATTTCAACTTTTATCTGCTTGGGATTTAAAATAACACTCATCTCCTCGCCATCCATTATCACCATATAGCTCTTTTTTTCATATTCCTGCTTTAATGCATAAAAGCAGTCTTCTATTCTTCCAGAAATATAATTTTTAATCTCGCCTTCCAAATGTTCAATATACACTGGCTCCTGATTAACGCAAGTCTGGTAAAAATTATTATTATAACACAGATACTGAATTTTATTCCCTTCATACATCTTATAATTATCAGGAGAAATATAACCCCCCTGATTAAGCATTATGCTGACCGCATTTTTAACAGAATCCCTTACACACTTTTCTATTTCATTGTTGACATCAGGCATCCCGGGATTTATGACATCTATAATCTTTTTCCCTCTCAATGCAAAGAGCAGTATAATCAGTGCTACAATTAATATTGCTACTATAATAAATACTGCAAGCTGTCCTTTTTTATTCATCTTGAGCATACCTCTTATGTGAGAGATACTAAAAATTTCAAAGAAATTTTTATTCATTTTAACACCCATAAATTAACCCCCTCTTTCTTAATTTTTTCAACTTTTCCTTCTATAATAAGCTCAAGCAAATATTTTTCAGCAGTATTCCAGGAAATTTTCAGATGTTTTGCAATATCAGAAGTAGTCACAACTCTCTCTTTTTTTATCTTCTCAACTATCCTCTCTTTATGAACATTCATAGCATTATACCTTCTAATATAACTATGACTAATACTATGAATAGGCATATTTAAATCTTTCCAAAGAAAAGTTTAATGTCAGAAAAATAAACTACCTCCTTAAGGTGTGGTGCACCATCGTTTTTTTATCTATTTTTTCTTTTAACAATTTAATAATGAATTGCTGCCCATTAGTCAAATATTTTTCTCTTTAACAATTAAAATAATAAAAAAAGAAAAAGATTAGTCTTTATTTCTAAATCTGGGTTTAATACACCAATTAATTATCTTTTTATTAATCTTCGCTCTCAATTCTTGGAGCCAGAACAAAAGCAAGCTCAAAATCTCTCTGTTTGAATTCCAGTTTGAGAGGATAATCATTGGAAAAATTAATAATCGCTTTTTCAGAAAGCTTGCATGCCCTCACAAATTTTTGCAGGTACTCAAGCGAATATTTTGCCTTTCCCTTATCTCCGGCAATAACTACTTCATCGCTGGAGAATTCAGATTTGGCAGAATTTAATCCCTTCGCTTCAATTGTGAACTTGTGGTCTATCATTGAAAAACTGCACGCATCTGAAACAATGCTGCAATCTTCTATTGCCTGTGAAAAATCCGTGCTCTGCATTTCCACTCTGCATATAAACTCAAGAGAGGGCATCACTTTTTCTTCTGTGTCTATGTTAATAAGAGCAAGATTGAATGTTCTTTTTATTTTGTCAAATATTTCAATTTTAAGCAGACCCTCTTCTGTCTGCAGAATAAGCGAGCTTCCAATTGAACATCTCTTTAATACCGACCTCAAAGAATCCAAACTCACTCCCAATATTTCTTCCTGCACATCAAAAGTGCTGAACGCAGAAACAGGGAGCTTAAAAGAAACCAATGCAACATTAGCAGGGTCAATTGCAACCACCCCCAATCCCTCTTTATTCACCTTTATCCTCACTTCAGTCACTAATTCAGATATAATTGAAACAACATCTGACAGCACCTTTGGATTATCTAATTTTAATAACATCTCTCTATAATTTATCAGAGATTTAAAAGCTTTATTATAGACTAGGATATACTTGATTTGCAAATAATTAATTATATAAAACCGCAATGTCTTAATCAAGCATGGAAGAAGAAAAAGAGAAAAGAATACTCTTTCTGGCATTATCTTATTATTCCAGAGAAGATGTTCAAAAAGCGATATTTGAATTTTGCAAAAACCGGGAAGCTATTCCCAGGCATTTTGATTCATTCGGAAAGCGCCCCCAGACAATTGATTACCCTTCAGAAATATTCCGCCTGGTTAAATCTGGTTATACAAGTTTTCATTGTTCAGAAGAATTATGGACTAATCCCTTAGAGCTGGAAACAGGATTAAAACCGGAAAAGTTAAACGAGCTAAGAACAGGATGGGACCTTCTCATCGATATTGACTGCCCCTGGATTGATTTCAGCAAAAAAGCCGCAGAAGCAGTAATACAAACACTAAAATCTCACGGAGTGAAAAATATTGGAGTCAAGTTCAGCGGAGGCAAGGGCTTCCATATAGTTATCCCCTGGAAAGCTTTCCCAAAAGAAATCAACAATCAGGAGACAAAAAATCTCTTTCCAGAAATTCCGAGAAAAATAATTGCGTATATTAGAAATGAAGCCCAAAAAGTGATAAAAGAGATGATGACAGAAGAAGACTACTCTCAATTCAAAAATGTGAACATTAAAAAAGGAATAAAATGCAAAACTTGCAACGAAATTGCAAAAACTTATGAGATAAAATCTTTTTCCTGCCCAAGATGCAAAAGGCAGGAAATTAAAAGGTATAATCTAGAAGAAAAATCTTCAAATGCCTCAAATACTCCCAGAACATTTTCACTGAAATGCCCTGATTGCAGGATTGAATTTGAGCTTAAATCTTCAAAAAAGTTTAATGAATGCAATAAATGCAGCATTAACTCCAATGATAATCCTGAAAATTTTTCATCTTCAGTTGAAATAGATTTATTCGAGTTGATGGGTCTGGATATAGTCTTAGTTTCCCCAAGGCATCTCTTTCGCGCCCCATATTCCCTGCATGAAAAAGGCAGGGTAAGTGTAGTTTTGTCTCCAGATGAACTTTCCAGCTTCACTCCCAAATTCGCAGATCCTTTAAGAGTTAAAATAAAAAATTTTTATCCAGATGCAGAAGAAGGAGAGGCAAAAGAGCTTTTAATTTCAGCACTAGACTGGGCAAAAGAAAAAGACAGGGAAGAAGAAAAAGAAAAGAAAAAAGAGCTAAGCAGGAATTTTCAGGAAATAAAAATTGACAAAAGAAACATAGTTTATCCCCCATGTATAGAGCAGATAATGAAGGGAATGGCAGATGGAAAGAAGCGAGCGTTATTCATACTAATTAACTATTTTCGCTCTCTTAATTTCGAGCTTGAAGAAATAGAAAAAAAGCTTATGGAGTGGAACAAGAAAAATAATCCTCCATTAAGAGACGGCTATATTTTAGCCCAGCTAAGCTGGGCAAAAAGGCAGAAGTCAACTCTGCCTCCAAATTGCGACAAAGATTATTATTCAGGGATTGCCGTATGCAATCCCGATAATCTTTGCAGGAAAATCAAGAACCCTGTCAATTATTCTGTGGTTAAATCTTATAAAAAGAGAAATGAAAAATAAGAAATAAATAAAAAACATTTAGTTATTTTTATCTTGCATGTATTCTAAGATATCTGGAAGGTCATTTTCACTATATCCCCGGATTTTTCTTTTCCATTCAGGATCTTCTCCAGCTAAAACTTCTCTTCTCTTTCTGAACATCTCTTCTATCTGTTCCTCTTCATATAACACTTCTGGACCCATTCTAAGTAAATCTTCCATAATTTTTATTGAACCTTGAGAGATATCTTCTAAACAATTCATTTCTTCTAACGAGCCATTATTTTGTTCATATACTTGTGAGATTACTTCAGAATATTGTCTCAAAGATTCTATTGCTCTTTCTATAACTGACTTATCCCAGTTTCTTCTGCTTGCAACACTCTTGAAATCTTCTATTAAGGATTCATTGTTTTTGCGATATCTTTTTCTTGCTCTTTCCATATTCATTTTACCCCCTTTCAATTTTTGACTTTGAAAGGAATTTTATTATGTAATAGTGGGAACATATTTCATATAGTTAAAACTTATTAGAAAAAATTTTAACAAAACGCAACATTTATATACTAATATAAAGAATAGTTAAACATGGAAGAAACTAGGCTAGACTTGAAAGATAAAAAAATTTTGGCAGAAATTGAGATGAATGCTCGAATAAGCCACTCTCTTCTTGCTAAAAAAGTAGGGCTTTCAAAGCAAGTAGTTAAGTACCGAATAGAAAATTTGGAAAGAGATAAAATAATTCAGGGTTATAACGCCATTATAGATTTAAATAAATTGGGCTATACGATTTATCTTATCTATCTGAAGCTTATAAAAATAACATCTGAAAAAGAAAAAATATGGATAAAAGAAATAAGCAACAACAAAAATGTTATCGCTGTTGGAAAAAATGCAGGCTATTGGGATATGTCTATTGTTTTAAGGTGCAGGAATAATCAGGAGCTTGATGAAACTTTTAAAAAAGTAATTCAAGGAAAAGCAGACAAAATCCAAGAAAAATTAGTTACGAGCGAGTTAGAAAGCAGTTATTTTAATTTAAAACTTTTGCATAAAATTCCAGATATTGCAGTAAAAACTTCTTTTAAGCCAGAAGACTCAAAAATTGATGAAGAAGATGATGAACTTTTGCATTTTCTTTCAGAAAACTGCAGAACCAACTTAGTAGATTTAGCTGTAAGGCTTAAAATGTCTGCTAATGGGGTAAAAAACAGAATAAAAAATTTAGAGAAAAAAGGGATAATTATAGGGCACAAAACTAAGATTAACTATGAAAAGTTAGGGTATCTTCATTTTAGAGTTTTTCTTCATGTAAATAAATTTTCTAAAGAGCTTTATGAAAAAGTAACAGACTTTCTTAAAACAAAAGGCAATGTTGAAAGTGTTTCAAGATATATGGGTTATGCAGATATGGAATTTAGGTGTTATTCTAAAAATATTTTGGAGCTTTATGATTTAATATCCGAAGTTAAAGATAATTTTGTCCAGGACATAATTAAGATAGACTCCATGCCGATTTTTGGCTGGGAAAAAATAGAATATTTTTGAAAAAAGAGGGCAATTCAAGATAAATTTTTTATTCTTGATTTTATCTCCTGTAAGCTTCATCATGATGCCCAAAAAATAAAAATCCCAAAGATTTATAAATACTATCAACTATAAGTTTACAACTATCAACAAAATGGAGACAATAAATAAAACTACAGATATAGTATTAATAAAATTGCTTAAAGAGCCATTCGTAAAGCATACAGCAACTTCTTTAGCAGGAGCTGTTAATCTCACAAGGCAGGGTTTATGGAAAATTATTTATAAGCTTGAAGAGAATAAAATGATAGTTTCAGAGCCAATATCTAAAACTAAGAAAAGCACAATAGTTATAACTCTAAACTGGAAAAATCCCATAACAATAAAAACGCTTTCTTTGCTTCTAACAAAAGAAGCTTTAGAATATGAAAGATGGCTGAATAATTTTACAGAACTTGAAACCGCTTCAAGTTTTATAATTTTATTTGGAAGCATTTTGAATAACCCAAAAGAAGCAAATGACATAGATATTTTAGCTATTGTAAAAAACAAGAAAAATTTTAAGTCAATAGATAAGATAATTTTAAAGATACAGAAAACCCAGTTAAAAAAGATTCATTTAACTGAACTTACAAAAGAAGAATTTATTCAAGAATTAAGAAAACAAAATTCTGCTTATCTTGACGCCCTAAAAAAAGGCATAGTTTTATTTGGGCAGGATAATTATACTAAATCTTTAAAAGATTTGATGCAAATATGAAAGAGTTATTCAAAAAATTAAAAGAGTGTATAAAGAATGCTCAAGAAGACGAGAAAAAAGGAGTAAAACATAAGGGCTTAATTATCCAAGTTCCGAATAAAGAAAAATCTAAAGAGTATATTGCAAAAGCCAAAAAAGAACTGGAACTATGTGATTTCTATAAAGAAAAAGGATTTGATTACAAAATTCCCGAAGAATGGTTTTATACTCTTTATTATTGTGCTCTGGCAATTTTGTCAAAATTCGGGATAGAAAGTAGAAGTCAGAGATATACGGCATTATTCTTGAAGTATGCTAAGGAAAAGAATCTTATTGAGTATGATGAAGAATTTATCCAAAGAATAACTGTTTATTCTAAAAAAGGAGAAGAGTCAGAAGTGGATAAAAGAGAAGAGGCAAGATACAGCTCTTCGATTAAAATTGAAGCAGTAAAAGAAAGATATAATGAGATAACTCTCTTTTGCAAAAAAGCGATTTTTCAAGCAGAAGAAATAGTTTTCTCAGCTAAAGAGTTAATCATCCCTAAGGAACTATATGATTAATTTCAAAAACTGAAAACCACAATCTATTTAATCGCTATTTTTCTAAGCTAAAAATGAAAGAGCTAATCAATGTTACAGACATAACTTCATATTTATACTGCCCAAGAAAGCTCTATTTCAAAAGAGTAAAGAAGATAAAAGAACCCCTAAATCAGGCGATGGTTGCAGGAATGTTAAAGCATAGAATATTCGATATGTTTAATAAAAATGAGCCAAATATTGTTTCAGTTATATCAAAAAAAATCAGCAAAGAAGAGATAGCAAATATCTATAAAAATGCAATAAAAGGAATTATTCAGCTGACAATAAAGAATAATGAAAATATGATGTCAGGATTCAAAATAATCCCTTCTGAATTCTCCTCGCACATTCTAAAAATGATGGATGGAGAATTATTAATCCGGGCAGAGTCTATATCAAAAACTATTGAGAAAGGATTTCTCGGAAAAGAATTATGGAATAATCTTTCCCCAAAATATCTCACAGAAATGGAAATAATCTCCCCCAATCTGGGATTAAAAGGAAGAATCGACAGGATTCAACTTTCAGATACAATCACTCCTTATGAAATTAAGACTAGAGCAGATATCTATGAATCAGATAAAATTCAGCTCGCAGCTTACTCTTTATTGCTGGAAGAGCAGTTCAAAACACAGGTTAAATCCGGGATAGTAGAAACTTCCACAGCCCAAAACTCCATAGATATAACTTCAGAACTAAAAAATAAAGTTCTTGAAATAGCAGAAAAAATAAGAAATATGCAGGACATTCCCCAATTTAACTCTAACTTTTCAAAATGCCATAACTGCAGCCTAAAAACTATCTGTTTTGATGAATAACAACTTTTTTAAACTTCTTTTCTATTCTTATAATATGAAAAAAGGAGTGATAATTTGTATTGTTTTGCTGTCAATATTTTTTAGCTTAAATTTAGTTCTTGGAATAAAATATCTCACTCCTAGTTGCCAGATTATAACAAATGAGCAGGAATGTGAGCAGTTTTTCACAGGAACAGGCATGAATAGAGTTGCTTGTATCTGGAATGATCCAACAACGCCCTGCAAACCAGTAAGTTTAGCAGAGTATGGTGCAACTTGCGAAATGATAACTAAAGATGTTCCAGTAGAAGGAAAAAAAATCTGTGAGGGCTTTTATCAGTCATTAAACGGACAAAATTACAACTGCAAAACCCAGAATAATCTTTGTGTCAGGGGAAGCTCATGTCAAATTGGTTGCACTCCTGCTATCAGTCCAGACTCTTGCTTAAATTCAGAGTGCCCTCCAGGAAATCTTTATCCAAGCAGTTTAGCAGGAAATATAGTTGATGGAGCAACTGATTCCTGTTCTACATCAGCCTGTCTTGGATTTTTTCAAAGAATAAATAACAAGCTTAATTTTTTAGAATGTCTTCCAACCTTATCTTTAAGCTGCGATACAGATTATGGGGGGCAAAATTCTCAATGCACTGTAACTCCCTCTTGTTCTGCAAATGAAGATAAAGGAAGAAAAACCCATTCATTTGAAGTCTGTAATGGAGAAGACGATAACGGAAACAGCCAGACAGATGAAGAAGATTTGACAGGAGCAAAATGTGACAGCTCTTTTGGAGGATACCTCTGGAGATATTATGATTATGATGGAGATAATTATGGAATTGAGGGAAATGGGAATAAAAAATGTCTCTGTTCTTCTCAAGATAGGTTCAGAGCGCTTAATCTCGGAGATTGTAACGATAATCCTCAAACAAATGGAATGGATATAAATCCCGGAATGCAGGAAATCTGCAACGACAGACTAAACAATAATTGTGACATAGAAAATAAAATTGACTGCCAGGAAGATTCCTGCAACAATAAAGAATGTTCAGTTCTTTCAGGATTAACTGCCAGGAATGGAATATGTCTTGCAAATAAATGTTCAACTATTTCAATTCATCAATCAACTTTGGAAATCTCCCCTGCAAGATTAGCTGAACTTGAAAAAATAGGAATAAACATAGAAGAATATCTCTCCCCAATACAAATTAGCTCTGAATCTTTCCTTTCAATTACCCCCAAAGATGATTTAATCTGTCAAACTCTTGTTGCAATTAATGTTTTAGAGCTCGCCCCCTCAATTATCCCAGATATAAATGTGATATTCAAAATTAAAGATGAAGAAAAAGCAGTAAAATGCACTCATGATTCTAGTTCAGGAAATCAAATTAATTATATCTGTTCAGCAGATTTCAAGCCGAAAGAGGAATGGAAAAGGGGCGATGTTCTTTCATGCGAAGTTTCTCTTCAGTCAAATACAGAGGCTACCTCTCTTTCAAATAAAGTTGCAGTTGCTAAATATATAGACTACATATTCCAGAAAACTGGTACCGCCCGCCCTTATAGGCAGGATTATTTTCAAAAAGCAAAAGAGCAATATAATTATTTTTTAGCTCATTCAAGTTTAAATAACCATCCCTCAAATATTGGCAAGCCTATTTATTTTAAAAAATTAGTTTATGACGATTCTGCATTGCGTACTCTAGAAAACAGCGAAGGGATTGCACCTGAATTACCCGCACTCACAGGCATGGGTGCGATAAGAGGATTATGTTATAAAGGAGAAGGCTTATGTATTTCAGACTCTAATGCTAATCCTAACTCTGAATTTAATCTTGAAACTCCTTCTACTGGAGAGATATTTTCAGGAACCCTTTCAGAATTTAAATCCACTCATTCAAAAACTACCTCTCCCTGCCCGGTTTCTTCCTCCTGTTACTCTCTAAAACCCCTTCATTACACAGAAGAAACAGACGAACAAAATTCCCAAGCAAACCCTTCAAAAATAATACTCGAAGCAGAGCAAATGAAAGACCAAACAAAAAGATTATTCTCCTCTAATTTTAATGATAAGGATGATAGAATCGTGTTTTATCATCTTGCATTTCTGTCTTTTTCAATTGATTGGGGAATAATCTCTCTGAAACTTTCAGACTTAACTGACTATCCTCAAACATATCTGCATGAACGGCTTCACGGAGGCTCAAGCAAAATGACAGGCTTATGCGACGAATATGATTACCCGTTATTTACAAAACAAAAATCAGATTACCAAAAATCTTGGGGAGCAGAATGCCCGAATAAATTCCCAGAATGTTGCAAATCAGAAACAAACTCTCCTCCAACTTCTGCTTGTCTGATAGAAAACTCCTGCAGAGGATTTCCTTATCTTGACGAAAACCTAAAAGACAGCGATGCCAAGGGAGGAGAAATATTAGGCTATGGCCCTAAATTCTCTATCATGGGGCATCCATCTTTATGGCAGGTTCAGGTTATTCCTACTGAAGCCTCCTGTCCATATAGACTAGGAACTTGCACTTCATCAGGAGCATAAAAATGAAAACAAAAATATCTCTCGTTATAGCATTAGTATTATTAGCACTAGCTCCAATTACTAGTGCTTACACTCAGTTTGATATTCATCTATACAAAACACAAGAAGAAATGATGATAAGCATTCTTGATGTTAAAGAAGTTCCTTACTCCTCTCCTCTTTCAGACTCTTTTTTTATAACTGAATATGATGAAAATACCATAAAGATACAGCTAATAAACACCAGCCGGGATATTGCTTATGAAAAGTTGATATACAATTCCTTTTATATCCGAGATTTAGGCGAAGTTAAGGACTCTTTTTTATCATTTACTCTCCCAAAACTTCCAAACTTGAAAACCTTCAAGTTATTTTATCAGGGAGAAGAAAGATTTTCTTTTGATTTCTCATCCTTATTATGCAACACTAATTATGATTGTGATGAAAATGAAAACTATCTCTCATGCAGAAGAGGCTGCCCAAATTGGTGGGGAGATGATGATATTTGCCTCGCAATAAAAGACATTTCAAATTCAACTTTAAATTATTGGGAAGATAATTTTTGTGATATCAACTGCATTGATGACCCTGATTGCACTGATAGTGCAGTCGTAAAATGCCACTTAAATCCAAATCAGGACATCTGCAGGCAGTCTTATTATTGCAACTTTAATAATATCTGTGAAATTGCAGAATTAAATCATCTCTCTAACTACCCTCCCTGCCCAGAGTGCTCCTCCTCCCAAGATTCTATGGATAATGGAATATGCGATTCAGAATTAGAATTCTCCCCTATAACAGAAGACTGTTTAAATCAAAGATGCGGAGACAGCTATTTAGAATACGAAGAAACCTGTTTTTCCTGCCCTCAAGATTGTGCAAATGGAGCAGACGAAAATAAAGATAGTTTGCTTAACAATACAGAAATATTAAAATTTATTTCTGGAGATAGTTCAGAGTCAGAAAAACAGCAGGCAATAAGCTGGTGGAAACAAGACTCCCTCCCAAGTTCAGAACTATTTTTAGACAGAACCCCCACTTTTTTTGTCAATCTTGATAAACCCGGATTAGAATATATCTATCACACCAGCGATAAAATCAATATTGATGAGAAAGTTGATTTCTCTAAAGATATTATTCTGGAAAAATATCTTTCAGAGGGATTCAAGCTCTGTTCAGCTAATTCAGTAAATGTAAAATTGTTTTCAATCTCTTCAAACAGAGCAATAAATGAACTTCCAAATATATTCAGCTATCACACAAAACAAACTGAAAATTCTTTCTCTATATTAATAAAAACAAATCCAGAAACTATCAGCAGTTACAGAAACTTATTTTTCTCTGTGAACTATCAGTTATGCCATACTTCAGGATTAAAAGACCTCTTTTTTAATGGAAACATTTACACTTCAGAAATTAGAGGAACAGGGCAGGATTCATATACTGAAATAATTAAATCTCCATCTCAAGCTTTATTCTTATTATCAGGAACCGATGGAGAAATAAAACAGGACTACATAATTCCTGAAGAGATATCTGCAAATAAGAACACAAAAATCCTAACCTTGAATATTAAAGGAAAAAACATTCCAGGGTACCTCTGGAATCTCGATGTAATGACTCCTAAAACAACCTACAAATATAAAGGAGTAAGAAATTCTCTTACACTGGATTTAGAACAGCTTTATCAGGATTGCTCAAATAATAAGGAGTTCATATTATTTAATGCAGAAAGCAAGTTCTTTCAATATTCCAAGTTTTCAAAACTTGCCTGTCAGAAAATAAATCTCGCTATTAATCCAAAATCTGGAATGCCAAAAAATCTTGTCTTAAACATAAACAAAAAGTTTCTGGCTTATTCATATACCTTGGGGCTAATTGAAAAGAAAGCCTATCCTTATAAATGTTCAATAAAAGGAACAGGAAATGAACCTGCTTATTGTGCAATAGCAGTAGTTCAGACAAAATCCCAAAAAATTCCATTCCTGGCAATAATAAAAAATAATGAAATTATCTCTCTTCCATCAGGAAAATACAATGTGGTTTATTATTCTCCCAACTATCAAAAGATAGAAAAAATAGAAGAAGTTACAGGGGTAGAATTCAAGTCTAATAAAAATCTTGTAAAACCTCTGCAGGAAACTCTCCATACATAATTAACCGATGGTTTTTTAAATACATTATTTCTATTAGTATAATGAAAAAGAGTGTAGTAGTTATATTAACTTTCTTAATTTTATCATCTTTAGTTTTAGCTGCAAATGAAACTATCCAAGAAAGAGCTTCTTCTTGTCTAGACTCTAAAATAAATGATAAATGCTCAACACTAACTTTAGAACAGCAGGCATTCTCTGTTATGTCTGGAAATACTGAATGCAAATCCTCTCTAAAAGATTTAGGAAAAGATAATGAATGCTGGCCAACCTCCTCCTGCAAGATAAAAGACACCTCTCTCGCAATCCTGGCTTTAAAACAAACAGGAGACAATACAGATAAAGCAGAAGAATGGATACTCTCAAAGAAAAAATCCCCCTCAAATATAGAGTTCTATCTAGAAATAGAAATTCCCACAGCCTCTCTTTCAGAATGCACTCTCTCTTATGATAGCGTATCAAAAAGAATAACAATTGCAGAAGACAGAACAATTTCAGGCGAACCAGGAAGCTGTTTCTCTCTTGCTTATGACAACTACTGGCTGAAAGTCCGGGAAAGCTGTTTAACTAAAAATTTCACAGTTTCCTGCAACAAAGATTTTATCTCAACTATATTATACAAGAAGACTAACTCCAATGTCTGGCATGTTTCTTCAGATGTTCAGTCTGCCTCACAATCAGGGCAAACCTCTCACGAAATAAACGCTTATTGTTTCTCTGCCTCTTCTGCCTGCAATTATGAAGAAAACCTCTGGGCAGCACTAGCAATGAAAGATGAAAGCCTCTCTCCTCTTCTGCCTTATCTTATAAGTCTTGCAGATGACAACAAAGAGTTATTCCCCTCAACTTTCTTATATCTATTCACTAATTCAGAAGAATATCTTTCTGATATGCTGGCACTTCAAAAATCGGACAGTTCCTGGGATTTGAAAAATAAAGGCAAGTTTTATGATACTGCCCTCGCTATTCTTGCTCTCCCAGATTCAGAAGCAGAAAACAATGCTAAAAGCTGGCTTGGAGAAATCCAGGGAGCAGACGGATGCTGGAATAATGGAAATATCCGGGATACAGGTATGTTGCTATGGGCTGGCTGGCCAGAAAGTTCAGGCGGAGGCGGAGGCAGTGATATTGCTCGATGCACTGATTATTCTTATTATTGTATCAGCCAGGGAGAGTGTGACGAAGCTGGTGGAAATAAGCTGGGGAACTTCTATTGCTCTTCTCCTCAAATTTGCTGTGATACTCCAAAAAAACAAAAGACTTGCGATGAACAGGGTGGGGAAATCTGCACTTCAGAAGAAACCTGCGACGAATCTGAAATATCTGCTTCTGATACTGAATCTTGCTGTATGGGCAGCTGTATTCCGATAAAATCAGAATGTGAACTAGCAGGCAATTCTTGTAATAGTGTCTGTACAGATAATGAGCAGGAAAATTCTGTTCTTGACTGCAACACAGGCATATGTTGTGAACCGAAATCTTCATCCTTATGGATATGGATACTGATTATTTTAATTATTCTTGCGATATTAGGAATAATATTCAGAAATAAGTTAAGATTATTTATCTTTAAGCTGAGAGGCGGAGTTTCAAGCCAGACTGTTACAAAAACTAGACCTCCCTTTCCCCCTGCAACTCCTCAGATTAGACAGGGGATGCGCCCCCAAATAATGCAAAGACCTGTATTAAGACAGCAATCAAGGGCAAAGCCCGATACAGAACTGGAAGACACTTTAAAGAAACTAAGAGAGATGAGTAAGTAAAGTTTATTAATGCTTTTTTCTATATCTTCTAATGAAAAAAGAAAGTGTAATGTTATTGCTTATTTTATTCTTAGCCAATTCAGTCTATGCTATAGAATCAAACATTCGGCAGGAATACCTGCCAGGAGAAACATTCATAGCTTATTTTTCTGGAAATTTTGCAGATACTATCTATCCTGAAAATGTCCAGTTTTTTTCAGATAGAAAGTTCATTCCAATGATTTATGATGTGATAAAAATAAGCGACAAATACTATGTTTATGCTCTTCTTCCGAATGCAGAAAGAAACTACACCCTTATAATTAAGAATGTCCGTTATACCGAGCTTGGAAAAGAAAAAACAGAAGATTTATACTATAATTTTTCAGCAAGAGGGAATATAGTTGATTTTTCAGTAAATCCTGGAGTAATTCTCGCAAATAAAGATTTCAGCATAAAAATTTTAAGCAAGCTGAATAATATAAACCTCTTTTACACTTTTATGAATAATTCTGCCGAACTTTCTCTCAAGCCAGATGAAGAAAAAAAACTGGACTTTTCCATATCCTCGATAGCAGATTCAGCATTTCTAACTTTATTCTTGGCATCAGGAAATTTTTCTTATGAAATTCCAGTATCGGTGTTTAAAAATTCCAGCACTCTTCCTTCAAATAATGAAAACTTTATGAGATTCACAAGAAAATATCTCAACATAAGTGTTATAAAAGACTACCCATTTCAGATTGAAATAAGCCTGTCAAATTTCGGGGCAGAAGATATATTCAATGTAAGTTTTAACAATGAAGAGCTGAGTGATATTATTGCTATTTCTCCTTTAAGTCTGGACAAGCTTTCTTCAGGAGAGATAAAAATAATTAATCTCACTATAAAATCTTCTGATTCCGGAATTATTTCAAAAAAAATAAAAGCTTACTCTTCTAATTACACCTCTGAAATGAGTCTTGACATAAACACTATTGAAGATGAAGAAACATTCACCGATAATCTGCCAGCTGATTCTGAACAGGTAAATCAGGAAGATTGCGCAGAGTTTAGCGGACTAATTTGCAAGGCAGAAGAAGAGTGTTCTGGAATTATCCGTTTGACAAAAGACGGAGTCTGCTGTGTCGGCCAGTGCTCAAAGAAGAGTTCTTCTTCAAATCTTATATGGATAATACTAATAATACTTGTTTTAGCAGCTGCAGGTTATTTTTTCTATAAAAGAATAAAAGCAAAAAAACAGACTTCAAAAGAGATACTTGAAAACAAAGGCAAATCTTATGAAGAAAGATTTCATCCCAAAGAAGTCAGAGGAGAGCTAACTAAAAACTAGCGTTTCTTTTTCTTCTTCTCTTTAATATCTTTATTTCCCTCTAAAGCATTTTTTACTGCCTCTACTGGCTCTTTATTGGAATAGTTCATCAATATCTGTTTTTCCATCAACAGCGTCTTTGTCAGCTCATCATACTGGTGAAGCCTTCTTGCAAGCTCATTAAAAAAGCTGTTAGAATCTGCATTTGTCATCTCAATCTTTTCAGGATAAACTATTTCAAGATGAGAGGGCATATACTCAAAAATAAGAATCATCAGTTTTTCAATATCTGTCTCAAGTTCAATATCCGCAAATGTGGTAAAAACCCCCTCATGTCCCTCTATGGGCTTTGGCTCTGCGATTGTTTTTGAAAGGATATTCACTCTCTCCTCTTTTCCCATTTTTTCCACAATTTCTCCTAGCGCAGTCTTTACATAATCTGCGGGCTTTCCAAGTATTTCCAGTATCATTGCGGCTTTTATCTGTTGTTTCATTAGTACTCCCTATTATTGAATTTTTTTAGCAAAACCATCAGCATCAAACTGCAAAAGAGAATGAACACAATAATCCCATACTCTCTAACATATTCATTGCTTGATTTATATTCATTAATTTTTTCGCTTTTTATATCTTTTGAATTCAATTCTACTATATTACTTTCTTCAGGAATTGTTAATTCTTCTTTAATTACCTCCCCCGTTATTTCCATATTTGTTTCTTCTATTGTTTGATTGGCTATTTTAAGAATCTTAATATTTCCGCTAAATTCTGCAATTACCTCTGTTTTATTTTCTTTCCTTATCTTACCATAGATTAAACTTTCCCCCTTAAAATCCGAATATTTCTCTTTTATTCTTATTTCTGCCTGTTTATCTGAATTCAATTTAACATAGTAATTCCCAGATATCCACTTTTCCTTTTGATTGTCATAAATATCCGAAATTATTTTCTCTTCCTCATTAACTAGATAGATTTTAACTTGATAATTGCCGTTGATAATATTCTCAGTATTAACTTTAACACTCACTTCTTCCCCATTTCTTATTTCCCTATCATATTGAAGTTCAATTGCAGAATCCTCTTCTGCACCTGCTAAAAAACAATTAAGAAATAAAATTATTAACACCAGACACCAGAAATTTTTTCTCCACATTTTGAGCATTTCCCTTCGTTTATGTTTATTTCAATAACTTCATATTCTCGCCTTTTTATAACTGCCTCTTTGCATTTAGGACAGTAAGTGTCATTTCCCTCATTATTCCCTATATTCCCCGAGTAAACATAACTCAACCCCTTAGCCAGGGCGATTCTTCTCGCCTTTTTAATTGTTTCTTCAGGAGTAGGATTAAGATTAATAAGCTTGTAACAAGGATAAAACGCAGAAAAATGAATGGGTGCATTTCTATCAAGATTTTTCTTTACCCAATCCGCAAGCTTGTTTATATCTTCTTCAGAATCATTCAGTCCAGGAATAAGTAAGTTAGTAAGCTCAATCCAAACCCCTTTCTCTTTCATAATTCTTATTGATTCTAATACTGGCTCTAGCTTTGCCTGGCATATATTTTTATAAAAATCAGGGTTTATGCTTTTAATATCCACATTTGCTGAATCTATATACTTGCATAACTCTTTTAATGGCTCCGGATTTATGAATCCATTAGTCACAAGAACATTTTTTATTCTTTTTTTTCTGGCTATTTTTGCTATATCCATCATATATTCATAAAAAATAGTGGGTTCAGTATAAGTATAGGCTATAATTTTAACATTTCTCTTAATCGCTTCTTTCACCACATTTTCAGGACTGATGTCTAGACTTATTATTTTTTCAGGGCTTACTTGAGAGATCTCCCAATTCTGGCAGTTTTTGCATTTTAAGTTGCATCCAGGAGTTGCTATGCTTAAAGTTTTCTCTCTAGGAAGAAAATGATGCAAAGGTTTCTTTTCAATTGGGTCAATTGCTAAGGAACAAGGTCTAGAATAAACCAGGCTTACTAGCTCTCCATTCATATTTTTTCTTGCATTGCACTTTCCTGTCTCTCCCTCTTTAAGAAAGCAGAAATGCGGACATAACTGGCATTGCACATTTCCATTTATTTTCTCCCAAAAATCTGCTTTCCTCTTTTCTTTCCCCATCTTTTATTTAAGAAAGCTAGCTTTTTATATTTTTATAATGGGATGCAATAATCTTTTTAAAGAATTAACTAATTCAATTTCTATGAATTATGAACAAGCAGCGCAATATTTAAGTAAAATAGGATTTGAAATGTCTAGTAAGTTAGCAGAACTGCTAAATCTTCCCCCCCTTCTTGTGGATATTCCTGTAACAATCAGACCTCTTTTTATGCCTGCACTAGTTATGGGAAAAAATTTAAAATTTGAAATGTTCCTTCCCTCTGGTGCATGGTGGTCAGAAATGGAGAAGGTAGAATTTTTGAGAGAAAGGGAGATTGCAAGATTGGAATTAGAAGCCTGTCACGAATCCGGACATGCTATTCACTTAGTTCAAAATACCAAATTCAGAAAAGTATTTGATAGAGCCAGAAGAAAAAATAACAAATCCCATGTTTACGAATCTCTTTATGATTACGCAGAACTAACTGCAGAATATCTTGCATTGTTTTATGTTGATTTACAGCAAGGATTAGGTTATTTTTTACAAAGACTTCCTCCAGATTATAGCGAAGATAAACATTCTGCATACGAAAAATATAGAAAAAAATATATTTCAGATAAAATATTAGGCGTTGAGCAGAAGGTTGCCAGAGCTCTTATTTTAGGAGATAAGAGATAGTTCATTTAAAATTTATATGTCAAAAATTGGGTTATGCAAGCTCCCTGTTTTAACTCGTGAGAAAATAAAATCAATTTTTGAGCACTTCAGAAATTTTTAATTTCTGAGAGTGATCAGAAACATAAGTTTCTGACATGCTCAAGAACCCGAACACGCCCTACACTTTTAGTGTAGGGTTCTTGACATTTCGCGCCCAGATGGGACAATGGTACTCCGCGAGTCTCGAAAACTCGTTTCCTTTCGGATTTCCAGGTTCGATTCCTGGTCTGGGCGTAATCTCTCATTCAAATATTGACAGAAATTTATTAATATATCAATATCAGAAAGATTTATAGATATTAATTATTCTATCTATAAGGTTATAACTCGGATTATAAAAGATGGAAGAACAAACAGAAAAAACAAAAGAAAATCAACTGCATGATTTGTTAATGAATGAAGATGACACTATCTCTATAGATGAAGCAATCACCAATTCTAAAAAGAGATGGGAAAATTAATTGTGCTTTATTATTTAAAATAATAACACTCTAATAGATATATTACAGAATAAATTAATTTATATATGTTGTAAAATTAAAATCTCTATGGCGATAGTTAACATAGGAGATAGATTAGAAATAATTCTTGGAAAAGATGCAGTATGGGATAATGGGATGCTAGATGATGTTCCAACAACAGAAATGCCTGGGTTTAGACATAGAAGAGCTGGAGAAGAAAATTTTAGAGATTATGGGGGAAATAAGGTAATGGGTTATGTTCTGGCTTACATGGAAGATAGATGCATTTTAACACCATTTAAATCCGAAGGAGAGAATTCTGATAATAACTCTCCTTTTCAGCCTTTTTATGTTCATACAGATGTTACTGAGATGAGCAAGATTAAATTTTTAGATAAAGAATCTTAATCTCTTATTCAAACATCTGCCCAAATCTTTTTCCTTTTTCTCTCGCCAAATCTAAGCTGACAACCCAATTCTTGCCAGAATCCTGCAAATCTTCTGGCTTTAAAAAAAACCATCCCTGGTGATTGAACTTGACAGCAATAACAGGAACTAATCCAAAAATTTCAGAGAAAATCATAAAATCAGAAATCTGCTCTTTTGTTATATACTTGTTTTTATTCTTGCTCGCCTTGCATTCAATACAAAACTTTTTATTTTTATTTCCTGCAATCAAATCGCACGAAGTATTATCCATCATCCCGCTTCCTGCCACGCGAACAGCTCTAAAGCAGTTGTCAATAAACATCTGGTATAATTCTCTTTCTGCATTCGCCCCTTTTTCTTTGTTTCCCATTTTACTTTAGAAATTAAGATTTACATTCATTTATTAAATCTTCGTTTATTTCATGCAGTTCGTCAACTTCATCAAGAAGTTCATTATGCACTGAACTTGGATGATAATATAAATGAATAATTGTTCCGCAATCTTTTGCCTTTTTTATTGCAGGAACAAAATCAGCATCTCCTGCTATTAATATGATGTGCTGGATGCGATTCTCGTAACACATGCTTGTTATATCTAATGACATTAAGACATCTACCATTTTCTGCCTAAATTGGTCGCCAATTACTTGCAGTTTTCCCAATTTGACTTCAAATCGCGGCAATCTTTTTAAATTTGCTAAAAATTTTTGCATATTTGCTTTCCTTATTATATCTTCAGCATTATTATTTCGTATAATCGGTAAGCAGTGATAAAAATAGGTTCTTAATCTATTGACATCGCATTTTTTACAAATAACCTCGGAAAGCTTAAAATAATTTATTTCAGATTTTTTAAAATATTTTTTAAGAATCTTATTAAAATATCCGCCATCAATAAATACAACCCTCTTTTCAGAATTTCCAGTCATTTTGAAGATAAAACCCATTGTTCGACCGAAGCTGAACAATGGGGAAGATTATAACAATATTCAGATTAACTATTTAAATTTTTCTCCATCCTTTAGGTATAGTGCCCATTGTTCGACCGAAGCTGAACAATGGGGGTATAGTGATGATTATAATTAACTCGAATATTTAAACTTTTCTGCTCGCTTGCTATAATTTTTAGGGAGTTTTTAAATCTTGAGAAAGATAAAATACTGTATAACCAGCGGACATATGTCCTAGGCAAAACCGAAAATTAGTTCTCGTTTGATTTCTTCGGTTTTGCATGAAAAAAGAAGAAATAAGAAAAGAATTTTTCAAGCTGAAAAATAAAGGGCATACAAATAATCAATCTA
>JACPLT010000016.1 GCA_016186365.1 Candidatus Pacearchaeota archaeon
AGAAGTAGTAATCTTATAGATATGATAGAATTAATTAATTATTATAAAAAATACCAAGAGGTTTTATCAGGTATTGCAACATTAGAAACTTAAGAAAAATAAGTTTTCTTTTAACCCCACCCCAAAACCAAAGCAAAAAAAGTTAAATAAGGATTTAAATATTCAAATAAATATATGTAAGTTAGAATGGGAGGAATGGTATGGAAATGAAAAGGAGAAAAGTAATTAAAACTGTAGAAATTAGCGGTGTTAAAGTTAATATTGAATTAGATAGAAAGGAAGCTAGAAAGTTCCCCAAAAGAATAGAATCCTCTATAAGAATTGTAGATAAAGAAGTAGAACCAATTGCAATGAGATCAATATTTTTTTGACAGTTTTTTCCAAAATTCTTTTTCTCCCATAACTCCTTCATAGGCTTCTTTCCCACAACCCCCTAAAACCCAACTCTACATCATCCCTTTGGGAAAAGGGATTGGGAGATGGTAGGAAGAAAAAGAAAGGAGAAAGGTTTATAAAGATGTTCAAATATTGAACAATATGTTCAAAAAATGGACAAATACTAAGAACCTTGAAATTGTCAGCTTATTAAGAAAAGATATATTCAGAGGGTTTCCTCTTTCTGAGATTGAAAAGAGGCTGAAATTCAGCCATCATCCAGCGTATAGAAGGATAAAGCAGCTGGAAAAGGATAAAATTGTCTTGAAAAAAGAAGGTAATTATAGGGTTAATCTGAAAAACCCAGAAGCTGTTGAAATATTGTATTTTATTTCAAGGAGAGAGAAGCTTGAATTTGTAAACGCGTACAAGAATGATTTATTTAAACAACTTGAAAAGCAGTTTAATGAGAATAATGATATCGAAATAGCTATAATATTTGGCTCTTACGCAAGAAAACAAGAAACCAGAGCAAGTGATTTGGATATTTTTATTGTATCAAACAGGAGAAAGATTGATAGAAGCTTTGAACTAATGTATAATGCTAAAAGTTCTGTTATTTATGCTACAAAAGAGGAATTTGTTAAAATGCTGGTTGAGAGGAAGAAAATTGTAAAGGACATATTTACAGAAGGCATTGTATTAAAAGGGAATATTTATGAGATATTGTCAAGCTATTATGTTGAGTGGTAATATGGAAGAAAAATATCTAATAGAGAAAATTGAAGAGGCAAAAAAGAATGCGACATTCGCAGAAAGAGAAAGAGAAAAAGAATTAGCTGAACTGCAGCTGGCTAAATCTGACAAAGACATGCTTTCAGCCAGAATAGAAAGATTAGTATTGAAAGATAAGGATTTAAGGAAAAATATTATAATTAAAGATTATTCATCTTGGGATTGGGTTATTATAAAGAGCTATTATGCGATGTATCATTCTGTCCTTTCCTTGTTGGCTAAACTGGGAATTCAAACAAAAACGCATTATATAACAATGACAGCGTTTGAGTTATTCTTTATTAAGAAGAAAATAATAAGCGAAAAATATCTTAATATTTTTAAAATAGTGAAAGAGAGCGCTAAAATCTCTGATGTTTATCTGGGTGAGATTAAGGAAGTAAGGCAGAAGAGGTTTACTGCAAATTATGATGTAGAAGCTTCTATTCAAGAGAAAGAAGCTGACTATTGCCTAGAACTTGCTGAAGATTTTTTAAAAGAGATGAAAAGAGTTTTTCAAGAGATTTGAATTATACCATCATTTATTGAAGTATGTATTTAAGGTTTGAATCTGGTTTCTTTCAATCCTTTCTTTTAAACCTTTCTCCACAACCCCCCAACAAAACTCCACATTCATCCCTTGGGAAAAGGGATGGGGAGATGGCGAGAAGAAAAAGAAAGGAGAAAGGTTTATTAAGAGAGAGTGTTATTAATCAAAATGGAACAAATTTTAGGGTTAAATATTACAGTACATATAGAGAAAGAAGGCAAGAAAAAGTACTTTATAGTTAATAATGAGGAGCTTGGAGTAGCTGACTTTGGAGATACGTTAGATGAAGCTATTGGAAATTTCAAAAAATCTGCAAAATTGTATTTAGATGCTTATCCAGAAAAGAAAAGATTGTTAGTGAAAGATGAAGAGCCCTTATTGGTTTCAAGGGTGTTTATTTAGAAGAGATTTTCAAACTCTTCTTTGTCTATATCTAATTGCCTAAGAATGTTATGATAAATCCAAACTGCAATTTCTTTTCTAT
>JACPLT010000012.1 GCA_016186365.1 Candidatus Pacearchaeota archaeon
TACTATGCTTATTTTCTCAAATACCATGTTATTTTCCTCCAGATATAGTTAGCGACAACAACTATATAAGCTTTTCGTTGGTAAAATTGTACTATTGTAGAAACTTATTAGTAGGGATTATTTAAGAAGCAGTGTATTTAAGCCTTATTTTATAATGCATGGCTTTTCTTTTTATCTTTTTTATCTCTTCTTTTTTCTTTGAATTTATATTTTTAAAAAAATCAGCCATCTCTTTTTCTATTTCTCTCTTTCCGCACATTTTAACTTATCATCCAGAATTTTTCTTCATTAAAAATTCCCTTATCTTTTCAGCCTCGTCTTTATCTACTCCAGGAATAAATCCTTCACCCATTAATCCTCCCCCGTATCCAGAATATCCTGCAGTCTGTATATTCACAGACGAAAATCCGAATATTCTCGCAAATATCCCTCTTGTTATATCCACATTTTGAACTCTTTCATAAGGAATATTTGAATATTTTTTCCAAATTATCCCTCTCTCAATCTTTAGATTATCTGGAGTAAACTCATAAAACCATCGGTTATAAAACCAAGTGATATAAAGTTGATTGAAAATAACTAATGCTGTCAAAATAATCATAAATAATGCAACCCCCAAGTAAAGAGGAAATTTTAAGCCGATTATTATTGGCAGGGAGATTATTGCTGCTTCAATTATTGAAAAAAAAGGACTTGCCACTCTCATTGCAGTTAAGTAAGCTCTGCACAATTGTTTTTTTACCATTTCAATCTACAATCCAGAATTCTTTTTAGAAATTTTCTTCATTAAAAATTCCCTTATCTTTTCAGCTTCATCTATATCTACTCCTGGAATATATCCTTCAGACATAGGCATTCCTCTTCCGTATCCAGAATATCCTGCAGTCTGTATATTCACAGACGAAAATCCGAATATTCTCGCAAATATCCCTCTTGTTATATCCACATTTTGAACTCTTTCATAAGGAATATTTGAATATTTTTTCCAAATTATCCCTTTTTCAATCTTTAGATTATCTGGAGTAAACTCATAAAACCATCTGTTATACGCCATTCTTGCATAAATTTCAGCAATCGCCAGAACTATTATTATCCAAAATAAAACCATAAATATTGCAGCTAGAATAACCGCATTTTGCCCAAGTATAAGAGTCAATGCTGCCGCGGCTATAAACCCTAAAAACCATCCAATAAACACGCTAAGGAATATTGCTATTCCTATTCCACGCAGTCTGAAAATCCATCTTGCTCCAGAATGTAGTTGTCTTTTCATAAATATATTATATTCTCACTATTTTTAAACCTTAGTAAAGCTTAAAAAGCCAGAAAACCGCCTATTTTCAAGACAGCCATAGTAAGCTGGTCACACCTGTTCCCATTCCGAACACAGCAGTTAAGCAGCTTATGTTTATGTTTGTACTCTCCCACAAGAGGGGAAGGCATAAAGCTGTCTACTCATATTTTCTTTTTTCTCTTTAAAAATCAAGCTCTGTTTACTTGGCAGCAATTATCAATTATCTATAACAACACTTTTTTAAACTTCTTTTTCTCTTGTTTTTCAAGCGGGAGTGCCGGAGCGGTCAAACGGGCATGACTCAAGAGCGAAGGAAACTCAAGGTTTCCTACCGCACTACCTTCCTTTGATGAAGGCAAAAATAAGAAATCATGTGGCTTAGTGCCTACGAAGGTTCGATCCCTTCCCCCCGCATCACATGAATCCAGAACAAAATAAAAGAACTCTCTGTATTGTGCTAGACAATAAGAAAAATCTTCTTTTAGGAATGAAAAAGCAAGGAAAATTTGGTTCAGGCAAATATAACGGACCAGGAGGAGGATTAAGAGAAGGAGAAACATTAGAACAATGCGCTCTGCGGGAACTGGCAGAGGAATCAGGAATTATTTCTTCTCTTCAAGATTTAGAAAAAGTGGCGGTTTTTGATTTTCATTTTCCTCAAGAAGAAGAAAGATTTAACCAGCAGGTTCATGTTTTTTCTGTTAATATCTGGAGCGGAACTCCTGCAGAATCAGATGAGATGGTTTGGAGTTGGTTTCCATTAGACAGCATTCCTTATGACAGAATGTGGGATGGAGATAAATGCTGGCTTCCTAAAATTTTTCAAGGAAAAAGGTTAAAAGGGGTATTTTACTTTAACAAAGATAAAAAAGTGAGGGATTACACTTTAACAGAATTATAATAAAATGTTCAAACACAAAAAAATAACAAGCAGGGCAATTAAAAATAAAGCCAGAAGAACTTTATCAAATAAGTTTGTAAAAAGCAAAAAAAGTTATGTAGTTGATACCTCTTCAATAATAAACAAATTTCTTCCAAAGCTGATTAAAAAAGGTTTGAATGGGCTGTTAATTATTCCTAATGCAGTTATTGCAGAAATGGAAAATATGGCAAACAAGGGAAGAGAAGAAGGATTTATAGGATTAGAAGAAGTAGCAAAATTGCATAAACTAAAACATTATTATCCTATCAAGCCGTATTTTTATGGAAATCGACCTAATGAAATGCAGATTAAATTTGCAAAATCCGGAGAAATTGACGCACTTATTAGAAGCATTGCAATTGAAAAAAAATCTGATTTAATCACCTCTGATTTAGTTCAGGCAAAAACAGCCCAAGCCTATGGTTTGGAAGTTGTCTATCTTGCACCAAAAATAAAGCCCGAGAAAAAGCACTGGCTTAAAACTATATTCAAAAAATAGTGTTAAGTAAACCTTGCAAGTTAACATCCCCACGAGATGCATATTATTCACAGAGAATTTTATTTGTTCACTCCTATTAATGAGGGGGAAAAATCAAATTCTTGCTATACTATCAACTTAATACTGGGCAGGGGATGTCCAATTTGATTGTTTACTTAACAGATAGACATACTTTAGTATAATAATGTTTATAATGTAAACCTCTATCTAATTTTTATGATAAAGAAACGTCTAGTAGTTTATCCTGATTCTGAAATAATCACAGATAGTCGAGGCAGAGTAATCGGGCTCACAACAGGTTATGCCCCTCTTGACAGATTTGTCCCACAAAATGTTAAAGATATAAGAGCGTATGCTATTTCAAGAGAGGGACAAAAGATAACTCTCTCTCGCCCGCGATATTATAGTAAAGATGAAAGTGGAATGTTTGTTGAAAAATTAGGAGATGGTAAAACCGACATTATCCTAAATGTCAGAGATATAGAAAAATTAGTAAATATTTTGCTTAATCTTTCAGGATTAGAGATAGGGATATTCCCTTCTAGATGAAGAAATAACTGCACAGCATAGATTTCTTATGCTTATTGCTAATCCCAACATAAATTTGAGAAAATTTAATGAAAAGCGGGTCTTTTTTATGAATAATTTCTATATAATCAAAACATAAATGAATAATTGCTCCAAATAAGATATATTTTACCCATACACTAAAAAAAGATAAAACTATTAACAAAACTAAAAATTCTATTCCATGAAGATAAAAATGGGTTATTTTCACCTTTCTTTTTTCATTTGCATTAAGTTTATCCCACTCGGCTCTTCTCTGCATTCCCCAGTTATAATTATCTTTAATTCCCAACTTTTTGCTCCTCTTTGCAAAAATAAAATAATGGTCTATATCTAATAAAATAGAAGATAAAAAAATTATTAATATTTCAATCCCTCTCAAAGAAGGAAAAAACAGCAATAAAATTGCTGAAATAATTATTCCTGCAAAAAAATGATATTTCGGAAGCATATCTATTCTACACAAATGATATTTTTAAATATTGTTTAATTCTGTATTTATCAGGCTTCCGTAGCTCAGTCTGGAATTAGAGCGAAAGCATCCTAAGCTTTAGGTCGCAGGTTCAAATCCTGTCGGGAGCGTTAGTAATATAATTTGAACCTGCTTTCAAGGTTCAAACCTTTAGAAAATCGCTATTTTCTAACTTTCTCGCTTAGGAGGTAAGCTCAAAATGTCGGGAGCGTTAGTAATATAATTTGAACCTGCTTTCAGGATTTGAGTAGGAGATTACTATAGATAATTCCTCGCGATGGCTGTTTTTTTAACCCCGTATGCAAAAAGAGAAGCACAATCCCTGTAGGATTAAAAAATAAAAGCTAATTTCCACCAAATAGCCTACTAAACCAATCAAAAATTTTTTCAAAGAAATTAAGATTTCTTTCCATATCCGAAGGATGCAATTCTAAATATTTAGTAAGAAAATCATCCATTCGTCCTTCTCCAATTTGCTTTATGGTTTGTATACTAATCAGCTTGTCATCTGAAATCCAATATAAGGAAATAGAATTGCTTTCATCTCCTAAACCTATTACATAGTAATCGCTTCCTGCCCAGTCTCCCATTTGGGGTTCCTGATTAAATTCTTTCTGCAATATTTCTTTTAATTTTACAAAATTTACTTTTGCATTAAGTTCAACACCTACTTCAATATTGTTGTTATCCACGGAGTATTTACCAACATATCTTTCACATTCTTTACTAATTATACATCCTTCTTGTGATTTGGTTTTACTTAAAAACTTAATTAAAACTATATCTTCTTCATAGATATAACAAGATTCATCATTACAATATTTTAGATAATCTTTCTTGAAATTAACTTCTTCTCCTTTTTTAACACATTTTCCACCTACACAAACCTCATCACATTGTGTTACTGAAATCTGCATTGGTTTTTCTTTACTGTTATCACAATAATACTCCCTTAATTCCTTATCGGTTACACAATAATCATCAACCTTATTCACAGAATCATCCTGAACCCTATATTTTACTAACCCTTTAGTATTATAATCTATCCCATTATCAGAATCTTGACAGGTTATACCCTCTGGAAGATAGAAAGGGTCTTGAATTTCAGGTACACATTCGCCCCCCTTACAAGTTTGACTTTCAGGACATTTCATTACTAAAAATAAGCAGGCACTACCACTACAGATTGCATCTCCATTTTCAGAAAGGCAGGAATACTCAATTACATCCCCCCTAAATGCTTCAATATTATTCACTCTGGATTTCTCTCCACCTCTTGCGCATGAATCTTGATATTCATAATTGTTATATTTAACTACTCCCGCATTAAATTGGTCTAATCCTGAATCCGAATCAGTACAATCAACAGAATAATTGGTGAGTTCTGCAGAAACAAATCCAAGAATCATGGTTATTCCCAGAATTAAAAAAATAGGAAGTATTAACTTTTTCATAATATATAATATATTTACATATTTAAAAGGCTATCTTTTTTAATATCGCGGGGAAAACGTCAATAAGTTAATCCCGCAGGATTAACATTATCTCCATCAACCCCAAAACAATAAGCTTTAAAACTTCAAATTATCTCACATTTTTGTGCATTGGTAGTATAGTGGTTAGTACTGCTGGTTTCCAAACCTGAAAAAACCAGCGGACCCGGGTTCAATTCCCGGCCGATGCATTTAGAGGCAAGTATATTTTTAAACCCTCATTTAATAGAGAAAACATGGAACAACCCCAAACAGAACAAAAATCTTGGTATGATAAGTATTACAAGCTGCTGCTCATAATTCCAGTAATTATAGTCCTTCTTTCTTTAATTTATCTTGCCTCTTTTTATTCTCAGCATAACGACATAATGAATAAAGATGTCTCTCTATCAGGAGGAACTTCTATAACTATTCAGGGAGACATAAGCCAGGAAAAACTAGATAAGCTAAAATCAGAATATCCCGATATTTCTATAAGAAAACTGACTAATATTCAATCAGGAGAAACTATTGCTTCTATAATCGAAAGCTCTTCCACTCCTGATAAACTTCAGCCCTCAATTGAGTCAATTTTAGGATATAATCTTACAGAAGAAAATTCAAGCATAGAATTTTCAGGTCCCTCTTTAGGAAATAGCTTTTATCGACAGCTTATTATTGCTATTATTGCTTCTTTTATCCTGATGTCTATTGTTATATTTCTTCTTTTCAAAACATTCATTCCAAGTTTAGCAGTTATATTCGCCGCACTATCCGATATAATAATCCCTCTCGCAATAATTGATTATATAGGGATGAAAGTTTCTGTAGCAGGAATCGCAGCATTCTTAATGTTAATAGGTTATTCAGTTGATACTGATATCTTGCTTACTTCGCGAGCACTAAAATCAGGAGAGGGAGTATTAAACAAAAGAATATACTCTGCTTTTAAAACAGGAATATTGATGACTTTAACCGCTCTAGCCGCAGTTCTTCCAGCTTTTCTAATTGTCACAGGATTGCCAGACTCATTCAGGCAGATATTTTTCATTTTATCCTTAGGGTTAGCTTCTGATATTCTAAATACATGGCTTACAAATGCAGGAATAATTAAATGGTATTGTGACAGGAAGGGCATACGATGAAACTTGGAATTAGAACCTGGATATTAATTGCAGTTTTAATCCTGGCTTTGTTATCCATAGCTCCAAGCTTTAAATCAGGAGTAGTAATAAAAAGTGTAGAACTTAATTCCACAGCTTATGACTCAGGATTAAGAACAGGCATGATTATCAATCAGATTAATAATCAGGAAATAAAAACTCCTCAAGATTATACTAATGTAATTTCAGGAATAAAATTTGATTCTAATTTTACAAAGCTTAGTTTTAATACTGACAATGGAGAGTTCTTAGTTTATACCAATCATTTTCCTGACATCACCATCGCAAAAATCCCCTCTACCAAGTTAAAAACAGGTTTGGATTTAAGCGGAGGTTCCAGAGCATTAATAAAAGCAGAAAATATTTCTTTAACTTCCGCCCAATTGAATGATTTGATAGCAGTCACCAGCCAGAGGTTTAATGTTTTTGGTTTAAGTGACATAACTATAAAACCAGTTAAAGATTTGCAGGGCAACAATTTTATGCTTATTGAAATTGCAGGCGCAACTCCAACAGACTTAAAAAACTTAGTTGGACAGCAGGGAAAATTTGAGGCAAAAATAGGAAATGAAACCGTTTTCGCAGGCGGAGAAAAAGATATTGCTTCTGTCTGCAGAAATGATGCCACCTGTTCAAGAATAGAATCCTGTTTCCAAACACAATACGGAGAGTATGCCTGCAGATTTTCTTTTACAATTTATTTAAGCGAGCTGGCAGCACAAAGGCATGCTTCAATAACTTCAAATTTAAGTGTAAACTATACTGATGGTGGAAGATATTTAAGCAAAAAACTGGATTTATATCTTGATGACAATCAGGTAGATTCTTTATTAATATCCGAAGATTTGAAAGGCAGAGTAACCACTCAAATTTCAGTATCTGGCTCTGGATTGGGAACAACTCAAGAAGAAGCATTTAAGTCTGCTCAGGAAAATATGCACAAGCTCCAGACAGTTTTGATAACAGGAAGCCTCCCATATAAGCTGGAGATAGTCAAGCTGGATACTATTTCTCCTACATTGGGAAAAGAATTTACAAAAAATATAGTTCTTTTAGGCGCAATTGTTTTTTTGATAGTTTCTGTAGTATTGTTTATTAGATATAGAAAAATAAAAATAACCTTATCAGTAATTCTTACAATGTTTTCTGAAGCATTTATCACTTTGGGAATTGCTGCTTTAATTAGATGGAATTTAGATGCTCCAAGTATTGCCGGAATAATTGCAGGAATGGGAACAGGAGTAAATGACCAGATTGTTATTATTGATGAGTCTGTCTCTAACACAAGTTTAAGCTTAAAAGAAAGAATAAAACGGGCATTTTTTATAATTATTGGCGCATTCTTCACGATTATTGCAGCAATGCTTCCTTTATTCTGGGCAGGCGCAGGATTATTAAGAGGTTTTGCCCTAACCACAATTATAGGAGTAAGTGTAGGTATTCTTATTACAAGACCAGCTTTCGCAGAAATATTAAGAAAGATACAAAGCTAAAACATGATAGTTAAAATTTTAGGAATTTTAGATATTTTGTCTGCTGTAATATTTTGGGTATTTTCCATATTTCACATTCTTCCAAAATCTCTTTTAATGGTTGTTGCTTTTTATCTTCTTATAAAAGGAGTAGTCTTTCTTATATCTAAAGATATTCCCAGTGCTTTAGATGTGGCCTCTGCATTTATTATCTTCTTATCATTAGATTACACTCTTCCAATAATTATCCCCCTAATTGTCTCTTTATTTTTGCTTCAGAAAGGAGTATTCAGTTTATTGGGATAGTTAAGATATACTCCCAATTTCATCATAATACCTTCTTGTTCTTTCCAATCCCATATTCAGCGGAATTTTAAGTTCAAATCCTAAATTCCTTAGCTTAGTTATATCTACTCTTCTGGTTTCAATTCCATAAACATTTTTCTTTAGTGCATCCATATTTGGCTTAACTTCAATATTCTCTCCAACAAGTTTTGCCACTCTTCTAGCCAGCTCTAAAATTGTAACATTCTCCTCTTCTAAATCATTCCCGATATTATATGCCTCTCCTGTCTTCCCGCTAAAAATTATTTTAAATATTGCTCTTACACAATCTGAAACATAGCAAAAAGACCTTGTTGCATCTCCTTTATCTCTCAAACCAATCCCTTTCTCTTTGCTCGCTCTATTAAAAAAGTCAGAAACAACCTTGCCGTCATTTTTCATTCCAGGTCCATATGCCAAAAGTATCCTTAACATTTTAACAGGAACATTAAACTTTCTATAATATGCCATGCATAAAGTCTCTCCAAATCTTTTAGCTTCAGTATAGCACGCTCGCCCATCTGTGCAGTCGGTATTTCCAGTATAGCTTTCAGGCGTAGGTATGAATTCTTTTACAGGATTGCCGTAAATTTCAGCACTGCTAAAAAATATAAACTGCTCAACAGAATTATTTCTTGCATATTCAAGTAAATTTCTAATTCCATTAACATTGGCATCAATAGTATCTAGGGGATCTTCCATAAATGCAGTTGGATTTGCTCTTGATGCTGCATGTATTATGATATTCGGCTTGCCAGTTATCTCAAACGGTTTGCCAACATCCTGTGCAATAAAACTCACATTCTTATCATTTAATAAATGAGAAAGCCTAGAGTTTTCATTTACCTTATTTTTATTCATGATGATTAGTTTGCACGGATTTTGCAGATTTTTATTAAATTTAATAATCACATCCACAATATAACTTGGAATAAATCCATTTCCTCCTGTAATAAAAATAGTCTTTCCCTCTAGTTTTTTTAACTCCTCTCCAAATTCTTTAATTATTTCATCTATATCTTCTTCAATTACTTTGGTTATCATTTCCCCGCCTCTTTCCTCGCAAGTTCCATCTCCTTGTCTGCCATCATTTTAATCAATCCATCAAAACCCACTTTTGGCTTCCATCCCAAAACCTTTCTTGCCTTTTCATAGTTCGCAAGAAAATCACTTGTTTCATTCGGTCTGAAAAATTCTTTTTTAATCTCAACAATTGCCTCGCCATTTTCATCAAGGTATTTTTCCTCCTCTCCTTTTTTTCCATTTGATTTTATTTTTAATCCCATATGCTCTGCTGCTTTTTCCAAAAATTCTCTTGGAGAGTGTTTTTCTCCTATTCCGATAACATAATCATCTGCCCTGTCTTGCTGGAGCATTAACCACATCGCTTCAACACAATCTTTTGCATGCCCCCAGTCTCTTCCAGTATCTATATTCCCCAGATAGAGTGTTTTCTGCAGTCCATATCTTATTCTAGCCAAACCTTTGCTTATCTTTCCTGTTACAGAGATACTTCCCCTTCTTTCACTTTCATGATTATACATTATTCCGCTGCATGCGAATATTCCAAAACTCTCTCTGTAAATTCCCACCATTCTATGAGCCAGCTCTTTAGCAGCAGAATACGGATTTTTAGGATTAAATGGAGTGGTTTCAGATTGAGGAATTTCTTTAACCTCTCCAAAACAATCCCCAGAAGCAGGATTAAAAAATCTAGCTTTAGGACAGATATTTCTTATTGCTTCTAAAATTTTCACCACTGCCAGCCCTGTCAGCTCGATAGTATTTTCTGGATTTTCCTGGCTTATTCCAACATGACTCTGTGCAGCCAGATTATAAACTTCATCAGGCATCACTTTTATCATTGCCCTGTTTATTGAGCTGGCATCTGTAATATCTCCCCACAGCAATTTGAATGGAATTTTTTCCTCTTCAGCTTTCTTAATTAAATGGTCAATTCTTGCAGTATTGGATGAACTGCTTTTTCTCACTACGCCATAAACTTCATACCCTTTCTCAAGCAAAAATTCTGCAAGGTAGCTCCCATCCTGTCCTGTTACTCCAAAAATTAGCGCTTTCTTCATCTTTTTATCTGCTGTTCAGTATTTTTAAAGATTATTGTTTTTGGCTTTCATCAGTTTAGAAGAATCAATAAAATATCTTTTGACAAATTCTTCTTTTTTCAGCTTATTAAAAAAAGAGCTGGAATTCTGAAATATTACCGGATATCCTGTCAAGTCGGTATGCGGAATCTCCTCGCTAAAAGCTTCTTCATAACTATAGTTGGGAAAAAGAAGGTTATATTTATTTTTTTTATTTATAAAAGGAAGAACTCTTGCAAGCGAGCATTCCTTGTCTTTGTAGCTGTCAAACTTGAATCGGTTGTCTCCGTTAATTTTAAAATCGTCAATAAAAATTATTGCAGATTTGAGATTATCTGCTATTATTCTTATCTCTTCTTCAATTGGCCATTTATCCTCCCAATGAGCATCTAAGAAAAAAACAGGCCTCTCCCCTAAGCTGTTTTTTTCATATAATAATTTAAGAAATTGCGGAGAATCCCCCTTCCATAACCTTATGTTTGGATATTTGCTTAATCTTTTTTTCGCTATTGTAAAGCTTTTTTCATTAATCTCACAGCTGTAAACCTTTAAATCAGAATATTTCCTTGCTAAATATCCTGCTGTCCATCCAAGATATGTTCCTGTTTCAATAAGTGAAGTAGCCTTTCCCTCTCTAACTGCTAACTCAAAAATTCTTTGCAGATTTCTATCCCCATGCAGCTCCCAGTTTGGGGGAGCAATTTTAGTTATTATTTCTGCTTGTATTTTTGCCTTTATCTTTCTTAGCATAGGTATGCTTCTAAGATTTGCATACAATCGGCTTTCAGAAAAATCTGCAAATCTTTTTTTTAAATA
>JACPLT010000015.1 GCA_016186365.1 Candidatus Pacearchaeota archaeon
TAGATTGATTATTTGTATGCCCTTTATTTTTCAGCTTGAAAAATTCTTTTCTTATTTCTTCTTTTTTCATGCAAAACCGAAGAAATCAAACGAGAACTAATTTTCGGTTTTGCCTAGGACATATGTCCGCTGGTTATACAATTCAACCATTAACAACAAATTTAAATATCCTGTTTTTATAGTTCTTATATGTTCGGAAACATAGACCCAAAAAAGATTCAAAGCATGATGTCAAAAATGGGGATTAAGCAGGAAGAAATAGAAGCAAAAAGAGTGGTCATAGAGCTCGAAGATAAAAACATAATAATAGAAAATCCTTCTGTAATCAAGATAAATATGCAGGGTAATGAAAACTTTCAGATTTCTGGAGACATAAAGGAAGAAATGAATTCAGAAAAAACAAAACAGGAAGACATCAAAACAATAATGGAAAGATGCTCCTGCTCCAAAGAGCAGGCAGAGTTAGCATATAAAAAAGCAGACGGCGATTTGGCAGAAGCGATAATTCTGCTTTCATCATAACTCTACATTTTCAGTAAACTATTTTAACAGCTTTTTCTTTATTATGATATGCAGGAAAAACATATTCAAAGCTTTAATTTGGCAAGAAGAGAGCTCCAGATAGCAGAACATCTCGCACATATAACTTACAGCATAGTTAAAGAGGACAGATTAATTCCAAGAATACTGGATAAAATCTGCCTCTCATTATTATATACTATAAACGGAATTCTTCAATATGAATACGCCAATAAAAGGATTATTATGTATAAAAATTCAAAAGATAACTTAGAAACCTTTAAAAAAATCGCTCCGAAATATAATATAACTTCTGAAAAAATAAGGGTAATAGAAGAAATAATAAGAACAGCAGAAAAGCATAAGAACAGCCCATTTGAATTCTCAAAAAACAGCAAGATAGTCATAATGTCAGAAGAAGGGATAATCCTAACCCTAACAATAGAAAAGATAAAAGAATACCTTGATATCTCAAAAGAAGCCCTAAATCAGGCAGAAAGTCAGATTTTAGGCAAAATGGATTAATAGGAAAATATAAAAACACCCTATTCCTTATTATTTTTCTCGCTTTGTCAGGAGAGTTATTCCTGTGCATTTTGGTAAAAGAGGGAAATTCAACTATACAAAGAGAGTCCGGCCATATGGAAAAGATAATACAAGAAAAAATAAGTGCAGACCATCTGCTATATGTTAGTTTAAAATACACGAAAACCACCGATGTAATGCTTAATCTATTAGCAAGATGGAAGAGCATGATTGATTTGTCTATTGAAAAACTGCTTTTAAATGCCAAAAAAAAGAGAATAATAAGCGCTATTCCTTCAGTCCCAAAACTTCAGGTAGATAAAGTTAAGGAGATATATAAAAAAGACCCCATAATCTCTGAAACACTTAAGATATACGAATTTTTTAAAAGAGTAGATAAGCTGGAAAAAATAAGGGAAAATGAATTCAGAAAGAATGTCTGCCTAAAAGTTCTTGATCAGGGAAAATGGGAAACCATAGATATTGACAAGCTAAAAGAGTATTCTGCCCTATTAGAAAAATTTATAAGCAATTTAAAACAAGCTTTATGATAAAATGGGAAAAATTTATGTAATCACCTCAGGAAAAGGGGGTGTAGGAAAAACAACAACCGCAGTTAATTTAGCTGCTGCCTTAAATAAATTCAAGGAAGATGTTACAATAGTAGATACTAACCTCACCACCCCTAATATCGGGCTTTATTTCGGAGCGCCAATAGTCCCTATTAATTTAAACCATGTTCTTCAGGGAAAAGCAGAAATAGAAGAAGCAATTTATGAGCATGAATCAGGAATCAAAATAATACCTTCTTCTCTCTCACTTAAAGATTTGCAGGATACAAAAGATAAATCAGTAAAAGATATTATAAAAGAATTAAAAGAAGTGTCAGAGCATATCATTTTAGACTCTTCGGCAGGGCTGGGAGAAGAAACCAGAGTAGCGTTAGAAGCTGCAGATGAAATAATAATTGTTACAAATCCCAATATTTTATCAGTAACAGACTCTCTTAAAGCAGTCAAGCTTGCAGAAGAGATGAAAAAACCAGTAAAAGGATTAATACTTACAAGAGTAAAAGACGATAGCACTGAAATGCCGATTGAAAATATCCGAGAAATGCTTGAAATTCCATTGCTGGGAATAATTCCAGAAGATAAATCAGTCGGAGAATCCTTAGTAAAAAAGAACGCAGTTGTTCATACCAAACCCAAATCAAGAGCCGCAAGGTCATATATGGATATCGCTGCAAAAATGTTAGGCAAAAAAAGAAGGCAGGAATCTCTAGTTGACAGATTTTTATCCGTAGTCGGGTTGAGATAGTTATCTAAACTGAATATATATTTCTAACTATAGTATGTTTTTAAAAATATAAAATTTATATGGAGTCATGTTATTCCACCTAAAAGAACCAGACTATGAAAGAGAAGCTCCAAAAGATATTACTACTCGATTTTATGGAAGAACTTCAGAACAAATTCTAACAACCTTAGATTACTATGCTAAAAGAACTGAAAAAGAAGGGAATGCAGAAAATCCAAATAGGGTTTGGTGGTTAAAAAGAGAATTCTCAGTTAAAGATATAGAACAAGTCAAGACAGGAGAATTTTATTTTTTTACAGGCATGATATATGTAGGAGAAGAAGTTAAAGATCAAAAATTGTTTGAAAAAATTAGGATAGGAGAGGATTTCAATATTGGTGTACCTCGAGAGAATATAGGGAATTTTGCACTCTGGAGAATGTATATTCTAAAAGAAAAAAGAGCAGAATTATACAAACTACAAAATCCTATTCCTGCATTTATGAACATTTCATTTGTTCCTGAAGATATAGCTATAGCAATAATTAATTGTGATTTAACTCCTTATGAAAATGCAGTTAGAGAGGATTTGGCTAGAAGAGCAGAATTATCTAAACATCCTAATGTGAAAGTAGATATTCTGCAGGAAATCCTTAAAAATCAATCAAAAGTTCCTGATATTGGAAATCCATCGCAAAATTAAAAAAATAAAATGAAACTTATAGAACCTAAAACAGATAAAGATTTTGAAAGATATTATGATTTAAGATGGAGAATATTGAGAGCTCCATGGAATCAGCCAAAAGGAAGCGAAAAAGATGACTTAGAAAATAAGAGTATTCATCTAATGGCAATAGATAATAATGAAATCTGGGGTGTTGGAAGATTGCATTTTAATTCTTCAGAAGAAGCCCAAATAAGATATATGGCTGTTGAAGAAAATCAGCAGGGAAAGGGAATAGGAAGCTCAATTCTTCTTAAGCTTGAAGAAAGAGCAAAAGAAAAAGGTGCGAAGTATACAGTATTAAACTCCAGAGATTCTGCTGTAAAATTCTATGAAAAATATGGTTATCGAGTTATAGGAGAAGCTCCAACTTTATTTGGAGTTATTAAACATTTCAAAATGCGAAAAGAATTTTGAAAAAATTAAGCAGTTTGAATATATTCCTGATGAATAATGTAGATTTAACGATTAAAATTTGTTTATAATCAAAGACTTTAATATTTTTCCAGTTTGTCCTCTGCTAGATAGAGAAAGATTTGTGTCTTTCACTATATTTTTAGAATTATCTTTCTTTATAATAATTAATCAAAAGCGCAGCCCCTCCCAGAAGGGTAAATCCTACTATCAAAATATTGCTTAAAAGCCTGTCCTGGATAGAGATTAGGGCAGTTTTAAATGCAAAAATAACAAATATATATAGAATAAAAAAGAAGAATATTTTTGACAGCAGCATACAACCCTCTAAATGGCTTTCAGCTACAACATCTTTGAGATAAGTGGCAATCGCAAATCCTACAGATATCAATATTAACGCTCCGGTTATTGCAGGGATAACTCCTAAAATTGTAACCAGCCATCCGGTAAGAGCAGGAACATTAAGCTCCAATAATGCGAGGTTTATAAACAAGATATAGATGCTCCATTTTAAAACAGATAAAAATAAATTGATAAAACTCAAGTTTATAACTTTCTCAAGTTTTGTTTTCTCAAAAAGCTTTCTGAACAAAAATTTAAGTATCTTTCCGATAAAAACCCCAATTATAATAACTAATATGGCAATGATAATACTGGCTATAAATTCCCCAGACACAATTCCAAGCCCTTCTATTCTTTCAAATAAAGCGTTTAATATTGATTCTTGCATTTTATCCTAAGTTTCCCTGCATTTATAAAATTTCTGATTTATTTCAAAATCTGGGTTAATACCCCCCAGCTTGCTGTGTCAGATTTTGAACCTTCAAAATCATGGATTTTGAATGGCCATGGAAAAACCTGCGTTTTTCCTTGGAGATAGAAATTGCCCTTAGGCAATTTCTTTATTCGTTATATATCATTTGCAGCAATTCTTTAAGCTTATTTTCTTTTTCTTCTGCTTCTATTCTGCCCCTTACTTTCAATGAAGTTATAAAATGATTGAGTTTTTCTATTTTCTTCTCTTCTGTTTTAAGCAAAAGTTTTAATCCATCATCAATCGCTTTATACCAAATTTTCTCCCTTTCTTCTCTGCTCTTTATTGTTTCATTGGGATGCATACTAAACCAGCTTTTCTTTTTTTCAACAACAAATTCTTTATAGCTTAGTTTGGCATAATTAATCGCCTCTTTCATATTCCTCTTATAAATAATAGAAAAAACTGCGATAATTCTGGAATAACAATAATCTCTTACATTCACTCTATTTCCAGAAGACTTCCCACTTTCGCATATTCTAGAAAATTTAGCTAAGCTAAATTTTCCGTTAGTTAATTTTAAAAGCCAGTCAATTCCACTAAACCCTCCTAATTTTGCCCCATACACTCCATGAAAAGAAGCGGCTTTTGTTCCAGGAAGATAATAAAGAGAATAAGCATTTTCTATCAATCTGCAGGCAAATTCTTGTTCCTCTCCTGCTTTATTGGGCCATGTTGCAAATTCCGGAAATCCCCCTACATCCAGATATTTGCTTCTATCAATGATAAAATGCCCCCATGTCTGGTAAACTTTAATAGGAAGAAAAATTTTAAGATTATTATTAAAGAATATATTTTTGTTTAAAAGATATTCTTCTGGAATAGAATTAAAACTCGCACTTGCAGTTCCTCTCTTAAAAAAGGTTTTAGTTAAGTCTTCTATTTTAATTGCTTTACTAGGATAAGACGCCCGATTATAAACAGGAAGGACTAAAACTGCAAAATTCTTGTCTTTTTCAAGATGTTTTATAACAATATCAGAAATAAATGTGAGATAAGGAGTTGGAACGCAGTCATCATCAAGGAAGAATAAATATTTTCCGCCGGCATTTTTAGCCCCTATATTTCTAGAAATTGAACTTCCCTTCCTTTCTGCATTTTTAAAATATTTTATTTCTATTCCCTTTGTGCTGTATGCCTCTTTTTTTAATTCTTCTACCACTTCTTTAGTATTATCGTTAGAACAGTCATCTACAACAATTATTTCTTTTAAAGGAGATTTTTGCAATAACAACGCCTTTACGCAGATATACAAAGGATTATAAAAATAATCAGGGGACTTTTTATCAAAGGGGCACCGATTATAAGTGGGTATTATTGCACTTATTTCTGAAGGTTTCCCAGAAATTTTGAATTTAGCCAAATACAATGGATTAAAAAAATCTTTTTGAAACTCCTTTTTAAGCTGTTCTTCACTAATGTCCATGCAATATTTATAGAAAAGCTTTTTAAAAGCCTTGCTATTATTATTAAAATGAACCTGCTTCACATAACTCCCTCTTACCCTCCGCTTAGCTCAGGAGGTATAGAAAGTCAGGTAAAAATATTTGCAGAATCCACCCCAAAACCCAATACTTCTGTAATTATCGCCCCCTCGCTATCAGAAGACAGCATGCATCTAGAAAATAATATAAAAGTATACAGGACAAAAAAGATCAATCCAGAATTTAAAGAACAGGCAGATTATAAAAGAGACTATAATTATTTTATTTCAATAATTGAAAAAGAAAAGATAAACAAAATTCTAGCTCATAACCTTCACGCCTGGATTAATGAGAATACTGCAAACGCCATTTTGGATGCAGCACATTCAAAGAATATCCCAGTATACTTGAGAGTGCATAATTATTGCAGGAAAGAAAACATAAATATGTTAAACTCTAAAAAATGGAAGAAATACCTATGTGTAAGCAAAAGCGTAGCAAGACAGATAATCTCTCTGGGAATTAAAAAAGGCAGGGTTAAAGTTTTGTATGTTCCGATAGAGATCTCTTCTTTTTTCTCAAAAAAAGACAGCTCAATAAGGGAAAAACTGGGAATTTCAAAAGATTCTATTTTAATACTGCAAGCAAGCAGAATAGTAGGCGGAAGAAAAACCTTTGAAGAAAAAGGGGTTCTTCATCTTATAAATTTATTTGCAAAATCAGAAAATAAAAATTCCCATTTGTTATTTTGTATTGCAAAAACAATAAAAAGCAAGGAAAAAGAGCTAATCCAAAGAATAAAAGAAATAGAAAGAGAAGCTGAAAGATTAAATGTTAAAAACAAGGTTCATGTAATTTCCCTCCCATTTGAAAAAATGTATTTAGCATATAACAATGCAGATATATTCATGATGATGTCAAAAATAGAAACCTTCGGAGGAGTTTATGCAGAAGCAATGGCTTGCGAAATTCCTGTAATAGGCACAAGTGTCGGAGGAATTCCAGAAGTAATTAAAAATAATAAATCTGGATTCATAGTCAAAACAGACAAAGAAGCAGTTGAAAAGCTCAACTTGCTGATAAAAGACCGCAAATTAAGGCAGAAAATGGGAAAATTTGGCAGGGAGTATGTTATTAAAAATTTTGGTTTAAAGAAGATAACTAGAGAATTGATGAGAATAATAAAATGAAGTTTACCTAACTCTCGCCCCAATCTCAATATCTTTCTCAGGAGAAATAAGAATAACCTTGCTCTCCTCTTCATTAACCGCAGCTAAAATCATTCCCTTGCTCTCAATCCCCCTCATTATTCTTGGTTTTAAATTTACAAAAAGAATTATTTTTTTCCCTTTTAATTCCTCTTTTTTATAATGCTGCTTTATCCCTGCACATACAACTCTTTTTTCGCTTCCAATATCAATTGTCAATTTATACAACTTGTCAGCATTCTCAATATCCTCAACTTTTTCTATTTTTCCAACTCTTAATTCCAATTTCTCCCAGTTTGAAAAATCCACTTCTTCCATACTCATAACTCCTTCAATTTCCTCATATTTATATGATTTGTTCTGCTTCTCTTCCCTAAGAGAAGTGAGTTTATTAAGTTTATCTTCTAATTCTATCTTCTTAAATAATATCTCCGCTTTCTTTATCTTGCTAATTTTAATTTCTTTCTTTATTTCTTTAAACTCCAATTTAAAACCAAAAGTTTCAGCTATTTTCTCTGAACTAGAAGGAATAAAAGAATAAAGCAAAATCGCGATTGATTTAATGCTGTCAACTAGCTCATATAAAACTTTTGAATCTCCAGATTCCCATGGCTTCTTCTCCTGAACATATTCATTGCATCTGTCTATAAAATCAAATATTAAATTAAGTGCTTTATCAATCTCAAAATTTTCCATATTCTTTTCTATTTCTTTCAGCTTAAGCTTCTTAACCAGTTTATTTTCGCATTTTTTCAGGCCATATTTCTCAGCCAGAGCAGAAACCCTGCTTATTAAATTTCCAAGCTTGTTCGCAAGCTCGTTATTGTTTCTCTCTATCAATATCTCTTCAGAATAATCAGAATCATCAAATACAGAGCATCTTAATAAAGAATATCTTACAGAATCTTCTCCATATTTTTCAACTAAATCAATCGGATCAATAACATTCCCTAAAGATTTTGAAATTTTCTTTCCTCCAAGATTAAGATAACCATGAACTAAAAGTTTCTTAGGAAGCTCTATTCCAGCAGATAATAGAAGTGCGGGCCAAATAACAGAATGAAACCAGTTTATTCCCTTTCCAATAACATGAACATCTGCAGGCCAGTTTCCATTAGCTCCCGAATAATAATTCACCAAAGCATCGATCCAGACATAAATTTTAAATTTTTTATCAACAGGATTATCAATTCCCCAGCCAAGATTTGCTCTCGAAACACATAAATCTTTCAGCTCTTCATTTTCTAATCTTGCTAAAATCTCGTTTTTCTTTGCTTCAGGAACAATATAAGTTTTTACAAATTTTATCAGTTTATCCTTATATTTGCTCAATTTAAAAAAATAAGCATCTTCTGAGATTAATTCCGGCTCTCTATTATGCTCGGGGCATTTTCCATTAACTAAATCCTTTTCAGTAATAAATGCCTCGCATCCTGTGCAGTAATACCCCTCATATTTCCCTTTGTAAATCTCTTTTTTGTCATAAATTTTCTTAAATATCTTTTGAGCAGTTTCAACATGCCTTTTTTCAGTTGTCCTGATAAAATCGTCATTGCTTAAATTCAGCTTCTTGCATAACTCAATAAAAATAGCAGAATTCTTATCAACAAATTCTCTCACAGGAATTCCTGCCTCTTTCGCAGCCTGTGCATTTTTCTGTGCATTCTCATCTGTCCCTGTCAAAAACCATACCTTTTTCCCTGTCAGCCTATTCCATCTTGCAAGAGCGTCTGCTAGAGTTTTCTCAAATGCATGCCCAATATGCGGACGTGCATTTACATAATCAATTGCAGTAGTAATGTAAAACTTGTTTGTTTTTGCCATTTTAAAATAAATTCTCCCAACTTTTACTAAAAGTTGCTAGTATAAAAAACTATCTTGCCAAATATCTTTCAGCATATTTTCTTATTGATTCAACCCCATGAAATCTATCTCCATTAGGAGCTTCCAATCTCGGAAGTAAAATAAATCCGTCAAGCTGAGAACCGCCAGGCATTTCTCTTACCTGCCCCCCACCCTCTTCAATCATTTTAAGATAGGGCATAATTGCTTTATTCTCCCAATCACGTTCTGGAGGGGCAGCACATGCAATATAAAAATTTCCTTTCATATAGACTATAAAAATAACTTATTTAAATAATTTTCTAAAACTAAAATCTATCTCACTTTCCAGTCATAGTCTTTTAATTTTCCATCTCTAACAGGATCCCAATATGCAATTTCATTATGTCCAAAAACACCTATTGCCCTTGCCAGCAGCATCGATACCTCGCATAATCTTAATCTTCTCAATCCCCCCCTTCCTGATTTTGAGGAGATAGTAGGGTCAAAAATAAGCACATTGTTTTCCAATTTTTTATAAATATCCACTCCCCTCTGTGAAAATAAAGCAAAAGGATTCATCTCCATAGGAGTAAGATTGTGCTCTTTCCAGCACTCTCCTGCAATTTTAATATAACTGGCAATATCCTGAGGATAAAAAGTTATAACCTCGCTTCTCTCATTTTCACTATCCCAGGTATACCTAATATTATACACTGCATGAGGAGTTTGAGAATTTCCAACAGGCTCTCCCTGATCATCAATTACTGCAGAATTTTTCAATGTAAGGACACTAGCCAGATTTTCTTTCCCCCTTGTTGTAGGAACATGGAGTAATTTTAGTTTGTATCTCGGTTTTTTTCTTGTTCTTGAAGGAACCTCGCAGACAACACTCGCCCCCTCACGCCTTACTCTTTCAGCATCATCATAATTTTCTACGACTATCTCAATTCCTCTTCTGTCTGTTCCAGGAATTTTCATTGTTTCAGAATAAGCAAATAATCTCACTCCTTCTGGACAGAATACAAATGGGACAACTCTCTTTAAATTGTCTCCACCCCACCTTGGCTGAAAAGAATATCCCACAACCCTTATTTCTTCTTCTTTCATCCCCTTAAGTTTAGAAAAATCTCGTTCTCTCATTGCAAGAGGTATCTCGCTTGAATCATAACATCCTTGTCTTGACTCTGGATGGCTTAGTCTAATCAACTCCCCATATTTAAGAGATTTTCTTGCAGCTTCCTCGCTCGTTCCAGAATTAATAAAAAACTTCCCAGGAATAAGCTGAAATCTTAATTCAACATAATCATTGCAGGAATCACTATCTTCTATCTTTTTCAAAAGATTTCTGCCATTATAAGCCAGGACAGCCTTTAGTTTTCTTATCTGCCCTGATGTTCTTCTCTTAAAAAATGATTTTTTTTCTTCTGTCATATTAATCTTAGTTATGTAATATTAATAAAATAGTGTGGTGAGGTTTATCACCCCAAATAGAAAGAGTTATAAATCTGGGGAAATTAAGATATATAATGTTTAAAAAATATTCATTCAAAAAATATAACAAGAATTACCCTAAATTATTTAACATAGAAAGAAAAAGATTAATTAAAATATTGCCAAAAAACGCAAAAATAAAACATATTGGGAGTACTGCAGTTCCTAATCTTGGGGGAAAGGGAATAATTGACATAATCATTTCAGTTAATAAGAATAAAATAAATTCTATTAAAAATAAGCTTATAAAATTTGGCTGCGAATTTAAAGAAAAAGCAGGAGAAAAAGATAGGCTATTTTTTGAAAAAGATTACAAAAATAAAGAAAAAATAAGAAGGGTTCATATTCAACTAACTGAACATAATAGCAAGATATGGAAAAATTCAATTAAATTTAGAGATTTATTAAGAAATAATGAATTATTAACAAAAAAATATTCGGAACTAAAGAGGAGAGCAGTTAAATTAAAAAAACAGGGAAAAGATTATAGGAAATTTAAAGAGAAATTTATCAGAGAGATATTAAAATATGAAATTATTTGATAAAGATGAATTAAAGCTTTTATGGCCGTTTTATCTAGACACGCTCTTAAGCCCCATGTTATTTTTTGCTCCGGTATTTTATATTATTTATTTTTCTCAAATAGGGTTTAGCTTTACTCAAATAGGAATTTTATTAGCCATTCCTTCGTTAATAGCACTAATATTTGAAATTCCGACAGGAGCAATTGCAGATTTGTATGGAAGAAAATTTTCTGTCTTGCTGGGATTTTTATTATCAGGAATTGCCCTTTTTTTGCTTTATTTTTTCTCTGATTTTTATTCTGTAGCATTGATATTTGCTTTTATCGGATTCGCATCAACACTGCCTTCAGGAAGCAAAGAAGCATGGGTCATGGATTTGCTAAAAAATGAAAATAAAAAATTAAGGCATGATTTTTTCTCAAAATTCCAGATATTTAACAGCTTTGCCCTGATTATTTCTGGAATTTTTGGGGCATTTTTAGTAAAAAAGTTCGGATTAACTATAATCTGGCCAGTTGCAGGCTTGTCTTATTTAGTTGCTTTTTCAGTATTACTATTTGGTAAAGAAGATTATGAAAAAACAAAACTAAAGATTTCAGAATCCTTTAAGAATTTAAAGAATCAAACAAAAAAATCCCTTGTTTTCAGTTATAAGCATCCAGTATTATTTTACTTCTTCCTAGCAACCATGATTTTGATTTTTGCCTCTGCTCTTCATTCAGACCTTGGCTGGATTCCTTTTTTGACAGAATTGGGATTAAAAGAATATTATTTGGGTTATCTTTGGAGTGCACTAGCCCTTACTACTATGATTGCTCCTTTTTTCTCAATGAAATTTATGAAAAAAGGAAAAGAAAGAAATTTTATAGTCCTATGCCTAATCCTATCAATAATTATAACTCTCTTAATATTATATGCGTATAATTTAGCTCTGGCTTTTGCAGTATTGCTTATCTCTACATTTTTCTTTTATTCAAGGATACCTGCAGAAAGAACTTATTTTCATAAATTTATCCCAAGCAAAATGAGGGCAACAATAGGGAGCATAGAAGGGATGTTAATTTCAATAGCAGGGATTTTTGCCTCTATTTTAGCAGGATTTTTAGTAGATAAAATAGGTCCAAAATATACTATTTTTATTTCCAGTATATTCATGATTCCAGCAATAATTATTTATCTAAAAATTCAGGAAAAGAAAAAATGATGAACACAAACAAACTAGAACAAGCAGGATTGACAAAAAATGAAGCTTTAGTTTACCAAGCTCTCCTAAAATCAGGCCCTAATCTGGCAGGCAGAATTTCGAGATTAACCGGCTTGCATAGAAGAACGATTTATGATATTACAGATATGCTTATTAAAAAAGGATTAATAGGATATATAATAAAGAATAATCAAAGATTATTCAAAGCCAGCTCTCCGAACAAATTTCTTGAAATTATGAAAGAAAAAGAAAACTCGATTTCAGAAATAATGCCAGAGATGCTATCTTTATATAGTTCTGTAAAAGAAAAAGAAGAAACTAATTTTTACAAAGGAAAAGAAGGGTTAAAAACAGTTTTCGAAGACCAGATAGAAGAAGGAAAAGAAATTTTAATATTAGGAGCCTCTCCTCTAGCTTATGAAATTCTCAAGTTTTATTTCAAATGGTTTGATGAAAGAAGAAAAGCGAAAAAGATAAGGACAAGAATAATTTTTAATAAAACAGAAAAGAAACTCCATATTCCATTGTCAGAAATTCGCTACTTGCCAAAAAAATACTCCTCTCCATTGTCAATAAACATCTATGGAAGCAAGACAGCAATAATCTTCTGGAGAAAAGAAAATCCCATAGCTATAGTGATAAAAGACAGGGACATGGCAGAAGCTTACAAGAAGCATTTTGAGTTGATTTGGAACTATGCAAAAAAGTGAATAAATCTTTAAAAATGGAGGTTAGATAGTTAAATTATGAGTCCAGCATCATTGCACCTAAATGTGATAACAATTAAAGAAGAAGACTTAAAAGAAGCAGCCAGATATATCCAGTTAACCAGAAGGCTAGCATATTTTATTCACGAACAAGGAATATCTAAAAAAATAGGGGTTCCAGAAAGAAGTTATAGATGCCTGCAAGCTCTTGCTAAAACCCCGGATTCCACTGGTTTAGACTATGTCTCTCCAACTATCAAATTAAATGGCGGAGATATATCAAATTTTTTATTTAGTATTATAACAGATTCGCAAGCAGGATTTTTAGAAACACTCATAAATTTCAATGAATCAACTTTAGGGAGTCCAGATTTAAGATGGGGATTAGAAACCCTAGCAAAATATTTAGAAATTGCCAAAAGAACCGAAGGAGTTATCAGAAGAAAGTTTGGACCAGAAAATAAAAGGATGCGAACAATATTAGAAGTATTAGAAAAAACAAACTCTCAAAGAAAGATGGATGAAACAAGAAAGTGTTTTCAAGCCACTATTTCTATGTGGAAATATTTAACAAAAGTAATGGGCATAAAATTAAAAAGAACAGGCGCAATTGCAAGATATTGCCCGCCTCTTGCACAAGTTTATCAAAAGTTCGGACCTGCCCTATGCTCCAGTTTAGGTTGTACTAAAGTCTTTCAAAATGAAAATGATTCTGAAATAGTGGGAGAAATACTAAAAGAGCTAGTCACATTTTCAGAGGAAGATGCCTACATATACACCGCAGCCCTAACTTCATTTACTCCAATTCAAGAAAAAAAGAAATGTGTTGAAATTGTAATTCCAAAAGAAAAACCAGTAGAAAAACCTTCTGTAAAAGAAGCTGAATCTTTCTCCGATTATAACCCTCATGCTCTAATTAAAAATAAAGTACATTCCAGATTATCAGGAGACAGCAGATTAAGAATAGAGTATTTCTTTGAAGAAGTTTTAAATAATCCTAAATATAGTCAAGGACTAAGAAATAATCTTGCAGGGAAAATAAAAAATAATAACTGGTACAACCCTAATATGACTGATACAGAAGTAAGAAATTACTTTGATGATTTAGAATTGGAAGCAGTAAGAGCAACAAGAAAAGAGTAAACCAGATTAATGTTTAGATCTCTTTCTAGACTGATAATATTTAATATCTCCTTTTTCATCATATTTCACATATCCCGATTGTTGATACTGGCTTTTTGTTACCTTCCTGGATGTAACTTTCTTATTCCAATTATCAACATACCTTCTGTCTGAATCATGATAAAGAACATCATCAATATACAAAGTGTTTGTTCGAGCATCATAATGCCATGCAACTCTTTCATTGGGCGCTCCCAAAGGAGAGATAGAAAAATCTCCAATATTTTCTTTTACAGGATTTATAGGATTTGCAGCAATTTTTCTAATAAAACCTTTATATTTGCTAAGATGATTCTTTATGTAGCCATCTTTTCTTGCTCTTTCCAAAGCTGGCCTAGATATCATTATTCTAACTTTCTCTTTTTTAACACGAACAGGTGACTGAGCTATTTCTTCAAGGGTTTGAGAAACAAGCAATAAAACTATCCCCAAGGCTATAAGAGATAATCCAAAAAAATAAACTTCAGCTTTATTGATTCCTATAACCGCCGCAGTTATGCTTGAACTAGCAAGAGTTATTGCTATTCCTGCAACTAAGAACGCTATACCCATCACCCTTTTCATGCAAATCATAACTTTTTTATACACTCTTACTATAAAAATATATGGATAAGCGCTATTAGTTTATCGGTAGAATGAAGCCTTCCCAATGTAAGGAACCAAGGTTCCTTAACACTCAACCTCCTAAAAATAAAAAGGAAAAAGGCTTAGAGCCGGGTTCAATTCCCGGATGGCGCATATCGGAATTGCAAATGCCGGGAATTGCAGTGATAAACCTACTCTGAATTTTAATCATAAGAAGAGAGCACGAGAGAAACTTTGGTTCTCTCGTGTTCAATTCCAGGCATGGGCATTCACGCGTAAAAGCGACTATGCATCGGAGGGGCATAGCAAAGATATAAGTCCACTCACACTTGGGGCATGGAATTGTGGAGAGTTCAAATCCCGGAAAAGGGGTTGCTGTCAATAAATTTTTATCTATATTAATTAATTTTAGTTTTTACAATTTCCTTAAAATTAGAACCGCTGGCTCTTATTTCTACTGGCTGATTTTGCTGACAGAACAAACTAAACTCAACACCAGGATTTATTTCTACACCCGTAATTATCCATTTTTTAGTGTGTATTAAATCATTATATTCTCCAGTAAAATCTTTTTTAGTTTGATTTAGTAATTTTAATTCAACTTCATCAATTCCAATCGCGCAATTTGTAACATACAATATTCTAAACTGCAATTCTTCAGTTGCCATATTTCCAACATTCTTAATTCTAATTCTATAATTGCCATCCAAATTATCTTCAAAACTTATTTTAATAGAAGGGCGTAGGGAAATAGCTAAGATAAAAAGTTGAGAAATTATTAATACAATTAAACCATACACTATATATTTGACTACATTTTCTGGCTTTTTTACTTCTATCATAACTTTACTTAACCAATTGTTTATACCCATACTATCGTTAGGAAAAATTAGTATTTATAATTAACTTTTTTGATATACTATCTTGCTATCATAAAAATTGTTTTAGATAACTTTAAAAATCATATATTCTTACATTCATTAATGAAAAAAAGTTCAAAATTATGGATCATTGGAATTATCGGAATTATCTTGGCATTCGTTGGAATTTTATTAATAGAATCTGGGTGTAGATGGATTACCTATTCTGGAGAAGGTTATGGTGGAGGATATAACTATTGCCCTTATGAGAGTTTGGGAACAGTTGGGCTCATAGTTGGAGGTGTTTTAATTGCATTCGCTATTTTAGTAGCAGTTACGAAATCTTTCAAATATTTCCTGAAAGATGAATCTAAATAACTTCATATTCACGAAAATGGGGGAAAGAACAAGAATTTCCTTGAAGAAAAGCTGAAGGGGGCATAGCAAGCAAGTCCATGCCCATACGGAGTATTTCCCAAAAAATGGCAAAATGCCACCCCCGTAAGCCGCATTTCACTCTCCCTCTTTCTGCTCATTAACAGAACTAACTATCTCTGTAATATTATCCATAACATGCTGGATTGCCTCTTTTTCTCCTGCTCTCGGATTCTTCTCTAAATATTTGAGCAGAAAATCTGCCGCAGCTACTGCGCATATCTTTTCCTGCTTGCCCGCATCCAGAGATTTCATCAAGTATTTTATAATTTCCTCGCTTTCAGCACTAGGATTTTCTTTTTTATAAGAAAAAACCGCATTTGCAGAAGTTATCATCACCAATTTTTCATTTTCCATTATAACTATTATTTTTGATGCTTTTTAAGTATTTTTATGCTGGAATATATTTATCAAAAAAACCCAAAATAACAAAACTCGCTATATATTTTTAAACAAGAGAATATTAAAAATCTAATGAAATCTGAATCAAAAAAAGAGACAGAAGAAAAAGAAAAGACAATGAAGCTTTCCATAAAAGAAGGGGCAGTTGCTTCTGTAATGACAGGAGCAGGAGACGGATATATCACTCCTTTCGCTCTTGCATTAAATGCAAATAATGCTCAGATAGGATTTCTTTCTTCATTCCCAGGATTAATCGCCCCAATAGCCCAAATCTTTGGCTCAAAAATGATGGAAAAATATTCAAGAAGAAAAATTATGTATTTTTTTACTTTTCTTCAGTCATTAATGTGGCTCCCACTAATCCTGCTTGCATTCTTTTTCAATAAAAATATTCTGACCTCGCATCTTCCAATAATACTCCTAGCTTTTTATACAATTTATGCAGTTTTTGGGGCAGTTGCAGGCCCATCCTGGTTTTCACTAATGGGAGAGATCATCCCAGAAAGCATAAGAGGAAAATATTTCAGCAAAAGAAATAAAATAGCCACAACTATTTTTATAATATCTACAATTATTGCAGCATTCATACTGGACTTTTTCAAAACAAAGGGATTAGTCTTGGCAGGATTTTCAATAATATTCTTTCTGGCATTTATTTCAAGAGCAATTTCTTCACGCATGCTGAAAAAACACAAAGATGTTAAATTCAAATTTAAAAAAGACTACTATTTTACAATCTGGCAGTTTATTAAAAAATCACCTGAAAACAATTTTGGAAAGTTTGTGATATTTATTGCCCTGATGTATTTTGCGGCGATGATTTCAGGCCCATTCTTTTCAGTTTACATGCTAAAAGATTTGAAATTTTCTTATACCACATTTATGATAGTAAATATTTCCGCTTCATTGTTCTCAGTTATATTTCTTCCTATTTTAGGAAAATTCTCAGATAAATATGGCAACAGGGAAATGTTAAAAGTCTCAAGCATATTTGTCTCTCTTATACCAATACTCTGGATTTTCTCCAGCTCTCCAGTTTATCTTATTCTTGCTCCCCAGTTAATAGCAGGAATGGGCTGGGCAGCATTCAATCTTGCGGTGAATAATTTTATATATGATTCAGTCACTCCCCAAAGAAGGGGTATATGCGTAGCTTATCTTAATGTTTTAGTAGGAATAGGCATATTTTCAGGAGCATTCATAGGCGGACTGCTTGCCCAATATATCTCCATAACTTTCATGAACATTCTTTTGTTTATCTTCTTAATTTCAGGAGCAGCAAGAATATTAGTTACATTATTAATGATTCCAAAAATAAAAGAAATAAAACAAAAAAGAGAAAAACCCGTATTGCTTTATGTAGAAGATATATTTTTCTCTCCATTAAAAGGGTTAAAATACAAGCTTTACTCAAATTTCCATTCTGTTAAAAAAAGATTAGGAATTTTTGGAATATAGCTAAAACCCAGTTTTAATCTCACTGATAACTTCTTTTGAATACCTCTTTGCCAGTCTTAATGGCTCTGGAATTTTGTGCGGCTCTTTAGTTAATCTTTTTGTCAATTTTAAAGCACTTTCTAAACATATCATATTTCCAGGAGAAATATAAATTGGATTTGCTCCCTCTTTTGTTTTAAGAACCTTCCCCATAACCTTTCCATTAAAAATAATATCCTCTCCCTGAACCTCACCTACATGCAAAGAGTCAGCTATACCAATTGTAGGAACTCCTGTTGCAATAGAAAAATGGCTTGCAATTCCAATTCCCTTTGGATGCAAAATTCCATTTCCCCTGATAAACACTATGTCCGGCTTTTCATCAAGCTTATTAAAAGCTTCAATCATGTTAGGCAGCTCCCTATAAGCCCTAAAACCTGGAATATAAGGAAATCTTATCTTATCTTCAGAATACTCCTGTTCTGCAAGCCCTTCGCTGTCCATAACAACAAGAGCAGAAATTATTTTATTTCCTAAAAAAACATTCTCAATTCCTGCAATTCTTTCAGCAAGATTAAAATCAATACTATCTTTTAAGCTGACTAATTTAGCCAGTTTTATCTGCTCTTCTTCAAGTTTCTTAATATCAATATTGTACTTCTTAATAACTTCTTCTATCCTCTCTTTTTCATGCATAAATTTTTAAATACAGATGAATATTAAAACCTTATGTTTGAAAAAAAATGCAAATCCTGCGGTGAAAAACTGACAAAAGAGTTTAGATTCTGCCCTTTTTGCGGGGCTTCTGTCAAAAATAACAGCGACTATGGAATGCTGGGAACAACCGATGATATTGAAGAGTTAGCAATGGGAATTCCAAATAATTTCAATAAAATGTTCAGCGGATTAATGGAAGAAATAGAAAATGATTTTAAAGAATTCGATAAACAGGAAAGAAAAACAAAAAACCCCTCTCCAGATATGCTCCCTCAAGGGATAAGAATAAACATCTGTTCAGGAGACGGGAAAAAATTTGACATTAAAATAGGGGGATTGGGCAATATCGGGAACATGAATCAAAAAGCAAGAGAGATTAAAATTCCATTCGGAAAGCTGACAGATGAAGATGCTAAAAGATTATCCTCTCTCCCTAGAGAAGAAGCAAAAACGGGTGTAAAAAGAATAGGCAATTCAGTTGTTTACGAACTCAATCTCCCAGGAATAACCAACATAAAAGAGATAATAATGAATAAGCTGGAGAACAGCCTAGAAATAAAAGCATTTTCAAAAGACAGGGTTTATTTCAAGATAATTCCAATAAAACAAAATTTATATAATTATAAATTTGAAAAAGAAAAGCTGTTTCTCGAATTTAAGGCATAATTTTAGACTATCTATTAAGTAAACTATAGAACTTAACATCCTCTAATCACTTAAACCTATTATTCCCAGAGAATTTTATTTGTTCTCCCCTTTCCAAAAAAACTAGGGTTATTTTTGTTAGTTTTTAGGGTGCTCAGAAATGCACGAGGCAAATAGCATTTCTGACATAATAAGTGAGAAAAATCAAATTTCTGCTATACTATAAATTCTAAACTAGACAAGGGATGTTAAGGAGGTTATAGACTTAACATTATCTAAAATACCCCAAAGCTTCTCGAACACTCTCAACTTCAACAATCTTTATTCCAGTTTCCTGCTCGATATTAACTTTTCTCGGAACTGTTTCATTCACGCAGACTTCATTTCCCCCAAACTGCTGGCAGTGCTCTCTTGATTCATAAACAACATCTGCAGAATTTAATAATGGAACTAAAAATAAATCTGCCCCTGAATTTTTTGCAGCTTTTGCCTTTTCTAAAATGTCAGAAACAGGCCCTATTGTTCCGTCATGATTGATTGTCCCGGTAATCATAACATTATCTTTTAAACTCTCGTTATTCAAAGCAAAAATAGTGGCAATAGAAATAGCCGCTCCTGCTGATGGTCCCCCAATTAAGCTTGCATTCGCCTCAACTCTATAAACTAAATCATAATCATTTATTTCATTTTTAGAAAGATTTCCAGCAACATATCTTGCCATTCTTATACTCTGTTGAGTATCTGCCCAAAATAGCAGGTTGTCAATATCTACTAAAGTTTTTCCGCTTCCTTTTGTTGCTTCTACAATAAGCAGGCTGGAAATTCCCTTTCCGTCATAGCTGACAGCCGGCAATTTCATCTTTATCAGAGTGGAGTTTTCCCTCGAGAAAAAACCCGGGGTTTTTTCTTTCTCAATAATTTTAGCTTTTTCATTCATGTCCTTAAGAAAACTGAATGAAAGCCCCTCAAGCAAAACGAACACAATTCCAGTTACAATTATGTATTTCACTAATTTGCTCATTCCCTTTTTTCTCATTATAATTTTATGCAAATTAACATTTATATATCTTTATTAAAAGTTGAACTCGCCCCCACAGATTTCCTAAATAGAGTAGAAAGATTTAAATACATATGTAATATTATATTACTATGGTAAACAAAGATAAAAGAGAAGAAAAATCCACAGTTTTTAGTTTTAGGTTACCAAATAATTTGCTTAATGAAATTGATAAAATGGCTAAACAAGAACAGATTGATAGAGCTTCATGGATAAAACGAGCAATGGTTATAGCAATAGGTGAGCTAAGAGATTCAGCAGTTGAAGGAGCTATCGAAGATTATATTGCTGGAAAAATTGATGACGATTTGTTTATCAAAGAAACAGAAAATAAACAAGTTCCACAAGATATTAAAGAAGCTAGAAAGAGGCATATTACCCATTTAGAAGAAAGGCTAACGAATAAAAGAGTTAAAGGAAAATGAAAAAGTTAATATTTGGCTTGTTTTTAATTATTTCTTTTATTAGTTCAGTTTCTGCTTGCCAATATAAAGTTAATGAAATTTATCATGAAGTAGAAATGGGATTATATGACTCTTCTGGAAATTATGTGGGCGAACCTTTAATACTAAGCAATTTTAGTGGAGGATATCAAAATATTGCTGGATGTGGACCATTGTCTATAATCATTTCAAATCCTCTTTCTTTTGATATAAACGTTGAGATTAATTTTACTGCAAGACATGATGGAATAATCGGTTGGCCCCAAGAAGATTATTTAATATCTAGAGCGATTACCATTAAATCGTTTTCATCAGAACAAATCGTGGGGGATTGCCCTTCGGTCGGAGGATCTAGATTATTAGAAGATTCTATTGAGTATGTAATAACTTCTCCAAAACTACTTATTCCTAAAATGCAAGAAGTAGAAAAGCAAAAAGAGATTTGTAAAATTTGTCCTAATGAAAAACAATGTTTGGATGATGGTGCTTCTTGTGATTTACCAATAGTATGTGGTTCAAATATCTGTAATCCCGATAATAAATGTGGAACCTTTCAAGGATGTTCCCAAGGCAAGAAATTATGTAATAACATTTCATGTTTAACTCCTTCAATTAAAAAAACCGAAGAGGCTTACTTATGTGATTGGGAATGTGCTTCTGGAACAATAGCTTGTAATGGAATATGCAGGAATGTTTCTTCAAAGAAAATCGGACAGGAGTATTATTGTATTGAAGAATGTAAATCAGGATATGGCAAAGAGAATAAATGTATAAGAAATCCCAATGTAGCTAGAAATTTATTAATTCTCTTTATCTCAATTATCCTTTTAATTCTAGGAATAGCATCTTATTTTATTATAGGGGCTATTAATGAAAAACGTGGAAGAAGGAAAGAGAAAGAGATAATAAAAGAAGCTGAAGAAAAAGCTGAAAAAATAATTAGCTCAGCTAAAAATAAATTAAAAAGGCTTAATGATGAAATTGAGAAATCTGAAAAATTAAAGACAGAACTTAACTCCCTAAAAAAAGGAAGTATCGAAGCCAGAAAAATAAAAAAAGAATTGGAAGAAACTAACGAATCAATTCAAAAAGAGAGAATAAGACAAGAAGAAGAAATTAAAAATACTTTGGAAGCATATGAAAAGAGATATAGTCATAGGTTTGTATTAGATAATAAAGGATATATAAGATTTGCTAAAGGATTTATTAGTGCGGGTATTGGGGGATATTTACATAGGTGGATATATAAGAATGTTCATGGGAAAATAAACGATGGATATGAAATTCACCATAAGGATTTTAATAAATTTAATAATGAAATAAACAATCTTGAAGAGTTAACTCCTAAAGAGCATCAAAATAAACATCTTAATAGGTATAGATAAATATGAAAATTGAAAAAATATTTGAGATTATTTGGCTAGTTTTCTTAGCAATAGCAATCCCCTCAATTGATGCTTTGGTAGCCATAGAATTTGGGAAGATTGTAGGAGGGGTTTATGGTTTTTTATTCTTTTTAATAGCGATTATCGCGACTATTGGACCTTGGATTAAAATATATAAAAAGATAGAAAAATTAAGATAGTTAAACGCCCCCCAAATTCATTCATAAAAATTTTATATTCGCGGTGTAAACTCTCTTGCGGGAGCGTTTAACCAATTTTAGTATAATTTGGGCTTGTTTTTACACATAAAGTTATGCTAACATTAACCTTAGTAACTTGTCACCGCGAGATTATTAATATCGAGGTTCAAATCCGAGATAATGAGTGAGGCTGCGAGGATTTGAACCTCGGACCCCGGCCTTTCTAATATTTTCTACACAAGGAAGGTAGTGCGGTAGGAAAGAAACAAAGCAAGAAAAGCTTTAAAAACACCTGTTAACAGAAAATATTATGAAATCAGCATATGACTATATTAAAGAGAATTTAAGAGCAGGTTTAAGAAACAAGTTAATTCAGTGGAGAGCTGAAGATTCTGCTGTCAGATTAGAAAAGCCAAGCGACATAGGCAGAGCCAGAAATCTTGGATATAAAGACAAGAAAGGTTATGTAATTATGAGGATAAAACTAAAGAGAGGGGGAAGAAGGAGAATAAGAGTTAATAAAGGAAGAAGAAGCAAAAGGCAAACAGGAAGAAAAACTCTTAAAATGAATTACCGATGGGTTGCTGAACAAAGAGCAGCAAGGAGATTCCCAAATTTAGAAGTTCTTAACTCATATGAAGTTGCAAAAGACGGACAATTCTATTTTTTTGAAGTAATTATGATTGATACAAGCAGACCAGAAATTATAGCAGACAAAACAATTAACTGGATGTGCAGACCTGAAAACCAATCAAGAGCTTTCAGAGGGCTAACTTCAGCTGGAAAGAAATCAAGAGGATTATACAGCAAGTCAAGAAACCTTAAGATAAGACCAAGCCTAAGGTCATGGGACAGAAAAGGCAAGTAGAATTCTTTTTGTTGGAAAAATATTTAAAAGAGAGGGTGTAATCAAAGATGTCTGATTAAAAACATGGCTAAAAATAATCCTGAAAAAAACAAGTTAACAAGAGAAAAAATAGAAAAACTTCTGATAGATATCGCTATAAAAATAACAAAAGACGGAAAGGGTTGTTTATTTGTCATCAAAGAGAAAGAATTTGAATATGAAACAATGATAGAACAGGACATCAAGCAGTTCAATGTGATAGACTATCCCAGGAGATTAGAAGCTCTCTCAATAATTGATGGAGCTTGCGTAATTGACATTAATGGAAATCTTATAGCTTACTCTGCAAAAATAAAGAATACCAAGCCGTTTACAGGATACGGAACAAGGCATGCCGCAGCATATACCTCAAGTTTGAATGGCAACACTTCTATAATGTCCAGTGAGGAAGATAGAAAAGTAAAAATTTTCAAATCAGGAGTTTTAATAATGCAGATTGACCCCTTTGAAAAAAATATTGAATATAAAACTAAAGAAGCAGTTAATATTCTAGAAAGCATAGGCATAGGAAGTGTCGCTTCAATTACAGCTTCAACACTCGCTCCAGTATCTTATCTGACTGCATTTGGAATATCCGCAGCTGCCCCTGCAGGTCTTGTCCTAATTCCAGGCATAGTTGTTTTTGCAACAACCCACTACATTCTAAAATCACTTCTAAAAAAGAAGTCAGAAGAAGAAAAAGCACAGCAAAGGACAATATTTGATTTTTTATGGAATATAGGAAGGAAAAAAAATGAAAACAAAGTTTAATTCTTATTGCATAAATGACTTGCCAAACGGATGCAAATATTGTGTAAAAGGAGAAAAACTCGTTCTGTTTATATCTGGAATCTGTTCAAGAAATTGTAAATACTGCTCATTAAGCAAAAAGAGGAAAAATAAAGATATAATTTATGCAAATGAAAAAATATGCAAGAATGTTAAAGAGTGCATAAAAGAGGCAGAGCTAAGCCATGCTAAAGGAGCAGGAATAACCGGAGGAGACCCCCTTCTATTTCTTAAAAGAACTATTAGTTATGCTAAATCTTTAAAAAAACATTTCAAAAACTTTCACATTCATATATACCTTCCTACAAAACTTGTTACAGGAAAAAAATTAGAAAAGCTGTCTTCCTATATAGATGAAGTTAGGTTTCACCCAGAGTTCCTGATAAAGAAACCCGCCAATAAAGATAAGGAAAAAATAGAACTTGCTTCTTTATACTGGAAAAAAGAAAATATTGGATGCGAGCTTCCCTGCATTCCAGATAAAAAAGAAGAAATTGCAAATTTCATAAAAGAAATATCGGCTTATGTAGGATTTGTAAATTTAAACGAGTTTGAGATAAGTGAAACTAATTTTAATTGCATAAAATCAAATTATAAGCTTAATCCAGATACTTACACAATAAAAGACTCCATAAAATCAGGTATATGGATAATAAATAAATGTAAAAATTTAGGAATAAAAATTCACCTATGCACTGCAAAAACAAAGAATATCAATCAATATGTAAATCGGCTCAAATTAAGAGAATGCTTTCCTTATGGAAAAAAAACAAGCGAAGGAACAGTTGTCTATTTTGCAATTTATTCAGATAATGCCGGCAATATAACAAAACATCTGAAAAAACAGGGATATTCCAATATGTTTTATATTGACAAAGAGAGAAAAAGAATACTTCTCTCCCAAAAGATAGTCAGAAAATTAATAGAAAAATACAGAATAAAAAAAGTTGAAGAATTCCCTACTTCAGACCATATTGAAATAGAATCAGAATACCTGAGTTAAAAGTGATACAAAACTTAGAACATCCAAAAATTATAAATTGATTAAATTTAAAAATAATTTAAAATGAATCTCAAAAAATATAAGATAAAATTTATTTAAAAAACCCAACAGATTTCAAGAAAAGGTAAAGTAATATCAGCAAAAGTATCCATAATATTATCCTTGGATCAATTACAAACTGCCCTTTTTTATTTTTTCTTTTGAACAACTCTTCTAAAACTCTTAGTCTTACATCCATTTTACTAAATAACTCGTTAAAGTTTAAATCCCTCCTTACATCTTCTATATTTTTATTATTAATGTCTATATCATTGCACATCTTTTTATATCTTCCCCTTATAAAATATAGGAATATTATAAATATAACGACTCCGATAATAATCCCTGTATAAATCAATGCCTGATAAGTTATCTCTTTTGGAGAGGTTTTCAATAAAAAGTATATAGGGATTGCAGCAAATATAAGTGTGGATATTTGTATAAATAAATCTGCCCATCTGGGAAGTTTATTATCCGAATCCGCTGCCATTTGCACAAGAAATAATTGATATTTTATAAATCTATCTAATGATATAGTCTAATAAAGTAAATATACAAACAAGAACATTAATAAATATTATTTGTTTAGTATAAAAATGAAATACTCTGATTTATGCAAGGTTTATGAAGAGCTGGAAAAAACAACAAAGGGGCTGGAAAAAACCTCTATTTTATCAAAATTTCTGGAGAAAATAGAAAACGAGCCTGAAATAATTTATCTTCTTCAGGGAAGGATATTTCCAGATTATAATAATCAGGAACTTGGGATATCCACACAACTCGTGATAAAAGCGATTGCAAGAGCCACAGGTATAGAAGAGCCCGAAGTTATAAAAGAATTCAAGAAACTTGGAGATTTGGGAAAAGTTGCAGAATTCCTTATTAACAAAAAAAGGCAGTCAACTTTATTTTCAAAAAATCTTACTACAGAGAAAATACTTGCTAATTTAAAGAAGATTCCAGAATTGGAGGGAAAAGGAACAATTGATAAAAAACTTGCACTTATTATAGAACTCCTTAACTCTGCAAGAGGAGAAGAAGCGAAATACATAATAAAAACTATTTTATCAGATTTAAAAATAGGAGTAGGCAGCGGATTAATAAGAGATGCAATTGTGGATTACTGCTACCATCCAAAAAGTATTGAAGAAAAAAAAGCAGGTATTGAAAAAGTTCAGGAGGCTTATGATATCACCACAGATTTTGCAGAGGTTTTCAATAAAACCTGCAAGAATTCTTTATCTTCAATCTCCCTATCTCCAGGAAAGCCGGTCAAAGTGATGCTGTTTCCAAAAGCAGAAAATATAGACAATGCTTTTGAAATAGTAGGAAAACCTGCTGCTTTTGAATATAAATATGACGGATTCAGAATGATGATTAACAAGCAGGATAACGGAGAGATAAAGATATTCACAAGAAGGCTGGAGAATGTAACAAAGCAGTTTCCAGATGCAGTGAAATATATAAAAGAAAACATAAAAGGAAAAAGTTTTATTCTTGATGCAGAAGCAGTAGGCTATTCCCCAATAACAAAAGAATATCGTGCATTTCAGGATATCTCCCAAAGAATAAAAAGAAAATATAATATTAATATCCTTGAAAAAGAGCTGCCAATAGAATTGAACATATTTGATATAATCTATTTCGAAGGAAGTTCTTTGATTAGCACCCCCTTCAAAAAAAGAAGAGAGCTAATTGAAAAAATAATTAAACCCTCACCTTTCAAAATAAAACTGGCTGAACAGATAATAACTGCAGATGAAAAAGAAGCAGAAGAGTTCTATGAAAAAGCTCTTGAAGAAGGACAAGAAGGATTAATGGCAAAAAACCTTGAGGCAGGATACAAACCAGGAGCAAGAGTGGGGCATGCAGTAAAGCTAAAGCCAGACGCAGAAGAGTTGGATTTAGTTATAACCGGAGCAGAATATGGGACAGGGAAAAGAGCAGGCTGGCTTACCAGTTATGATGTTTCTTGCAAGAATAATGCGTCTCTGCTTGAAATAGGAAAGGTTTCAACAGGATTAAAAGAAAAACAAGAGCAGGGATTATCTTTTATTGATTTAACAAATGAGCTTAAAAAAATAATAATAAAAGAAGAGGGGAAGCATTTATTCGTAAAGCCGGAGATAGTTATAACCGTAGGATATCAAAATATACAAAAATCTCCCTCCTACTCTTCGGGATATGCCCTGAGATTTCCAAGGGTGAAAGCTCTCCGTCCAGACAGGAGCATTTCAGACATAGCAACACTTAAAGAAGTGGAAAAAGAGTTCATCAAACAGCAAAAATAAAATTCGCATAAAAATTGATGCTTTTTCTTATCCAGAGGTAATTTCAAGGAATTTTTTTATCTTATCCTTTGCATCTTCTAAACTTGCATAAGCATAACATTCAAAAAAAGAGGGGATATATTGAGAGTTCATTTTTCCTTGGATATAAGCGGAAACTTTATCTTTTAACTCTCCTTTGAATAAACACAAAATGGGTTTTCCTAAATGAATCATGTCAGAAATCTCGCTTCCCACTCCCAAGCTAGGATTGCTTACTTCAAAAATTCCTACATCAGATTCCAGCTCCCATTTATAATCTCTATCATGAATACAAGTTTTTGTAAGTTTATTCTCTTCTTCTATTATGCCTACTTGTATTTGATGTCTAGAAACCAATTTGTGTCCCAATTTCTCTATACTTTCTTGAAGCCTTTCTAATTCCTCTCTTTTTACAACATCCTGTCCTCCCCTCATAGCACAACCAAAAAATACTTTTGCCATAAAGTTAATTAATATGATTATTTTTAAATCTTACATTCATAAAAAAGTGCAAAAGAGAATATGACCTCAAAATTACATTGTTCAAATAATCTTACAAAAAATAAATTTATAAACTACCTCTTCCTATAATAAAAAATGAAAAAATTTGATAATTTTTACCTCGTTAAATTTCAGGAGAAATTTAAGATGAAAAAAATGAATGAATTTTTTACCTCGTTAAATTTCAGGAGAAATTTAAGATGAAAAAGAAAGTGAACCTTGTTATATGGATTGTATTTTTCTTAGCACTAACTTCATTTATCTCTTTTGCAGAACAAACCTGCATTCCTGATTGGGAATGCGATTCCTGGGATCCCGAAACTTGTATAGAAGGAGAAGACGACTATCAATACAGAAGCTGTTGGGATAACAATGATTGCGGGACTGATGAAGGTTATCCTAAAGAAGAGAGAGAGTGCAACTTCAATCAGGAAGCTGGAAATTCAACTAAAATGCTGGCTAATGAATTAGAATTTCTTAAAGAAAAAATGGACTACATCCGCCAGGCGAATTTAACTCCAATAGGAATTGTCATTCTAGCAATAGCGGGAATACTAATTATTATAATACTTGCTAATTGGCTGTACAAACAGCTAAAGCCAAAAACAAAAGCAATAATTTATGTCAGCAAATCCGAAGACAAAGAGCAAAAATACGCCACGAGGTAGAAATGTTTATTTTATTTTGTCTTGCCAATCCGCAAGATAGAATTTAAATTTGGAAGAAAATAGATGATTAAAATTAGTTAAATAATTTCTATTTATTAAACGAAATTTTACAATTATTTTTTATCCAAGATATATCATCTTTAATCTCAACAACCCTTTTGCTAATACCTTCAACATTTATTTCTGTTTCTGTAATCCTCTTTTTTAAGGGATTTAAATAAGAAATCCATAATAGAAAACCGCCACCAAATAATCCCGCCATCCATTCATAACCTGGCGGTAAACCTATTTCTTGAAATATTGGGTCTTTTGTTGCTACCGCAGTGATTACTATAACAAATTGAATTATTACTAAAAAATCGAGTATTCTACTTAGAATGTATCTAACTTTTTTAGTTTGGCTTAATCTTTTTATGATAAGTAATAAGAAAAATCCAATAATCAATACCCACCAAACAATCATAAATAACATATTAACTTATCTCTCCTTTTGTATTATAAAATTTATAGTTTGAAAGTATTTAAACATTTTTATCTGGTCTTGATTATTTTATTCATTTAAATACCTAAAATATCTCCTCGATTAAAATAGAAAGATTTAAATAGGCACTCTATTTAAAAATCTTACTATGTCATCTGAAAAAGCCAGTTTAAAAGTTCAAAATATTGTTGCTACCACTTCTCTTAATGTTCCTGTTCCTCTTACAAAACTCGCAAGAAGCCAAAGCAATACAGAATACAATCCTGAAACATTTCCAGGCTTAGTTTTAAGAATAAAAAAGCCAAAATCCGCAGTTCTCGTTTTTTCATCAGGAAATCTTGTCTGCACAGGAACAAAAAGCATCGGGCAGGTTAAGCAGGTTATAGAATCTGTAATAAAACAGCTAAAAAGAATAAATGTCAGGGTAAAAGACAAGCCAAGAATTAATGTTCAGAATATAGTTGCCTCTGGTTCTATTAATTTAATGTTAAATCTTAATCTTCTTGCTCTCGAGCTGGAAAACACAGAATACGAGCCAGAGCAGTTCCCGGGCTTAGTTTACAAGCTTGCAGAACCGAACGCAACTTTCCTTCTCTTCACAAACGGCAAGCTTGTCTGCACAGGAACAAAAAATAAAAAACAGCTTGAAAAAAGCATGGACCAGCTCATCAAGAATGTCAAAGAAGCTATGAAGCGTATGGAATAAGCTAACTCTAATAATCCCTTCCCAAATATCGCGATAAAGAAATTGCTCAGCAATGTCAAGAACCCCCGGTTCTTGAGCACCCTAAAATTGCATAAAGCAAACAGCAATTTTTTGGTTTCAGTCTTTCTAAATCTGACATGTCGGAAATGCTATGTATCTCATGCATTTCTGAGCATGCTCAAGAACCCATGCACGTTTTGAGCTTTAGCAAGGTTCTTGACACAACAAACTGGAGGTATTAAACCCAGATTTAGAAATAAAAATATATATCTCAATCTATAGAAATTAATATAAATCCCGCCCTGCTTATAAAAAAATGGAGAAAAAAACAGAGGAGCTAATTTTAGAAGCAAGAAACTTTTTTGAAAGTTATAAAAAAGAGCTTGGAAAAACCATAAGAGAGGGAAGCAACGTAATCTCCATTGATTTCAACTCCCTGTCTGAAAATGCAAGAGAGGTGGCAGATAGCCTTCTCTCTAACCCAGAAGAAACTATTTCTATTCTTGAACTCGCTGCAGAAGAGCTTGGATTTGTCACAAATCCTGTAGTAAGACTTCTTGTTCTGCAGGAATCTTATTCAGAAAAAATAAGAAATTTAAGAGCAAAACATCTCAATAAATTAATACAAGTAGAAGGAATAATAAGGCAGGCTTCTGAAGTCCGTCCTCAAGTTGTGAATGCCAAGTTTGAATGCCCTTCTTGTGGAACAATTATCTCTGTTTTGCAGATAGAAGCCCGATTCAGAGAGCCCACTCGCTGCACCTGTGGCAGAAAAGGTGGATTCAAGCTCATGACAAAAGAAATGGTAGACGCTCAAAGAATTGTTATAGAAGAATCCCCTGATGCTCTAGAGGGAGGTGAACAGCCAAGAAGAATTTCTGTTTTTTTAAAAAAAGATTTAGTTGACCCTAGAATGGAAGAAAGAACAACTCCTGGAAGCAGGGTAAAAATAATAGGTATACTAAAAGAAATTCCAAGATTAAGCCCTGCAGGCGGAATACTGACAAGATACGACATCGCAGTAGAAGCAAATAATGTTATCCCAATGGAAGAAACCTTTGAAAATTTAGACATTTCAGAAGAAGATGAAATGCAGATAAAAGAAATGGCCGCAGACCCCAGAATTCTTGACAGGTTTATAGAGAGCATCTCTCCAAGTGTTTATGGGCATACTGAAATTAAAAAATCTCTCGCCTTGCAATTATTCGGAGGAGTTAAAAAAACAAGGAGCGACGGGACAAAAACAAGAGGAGATATCCATGTGTTATTAGTCGGAGACCCAGGAGTTGCAAAATCAGTAATGTTAAAATTTATTTCAGGAATTGCTCCAAAAGGAAGGTATGTTGCAGGAAGAGGAACAAGCGGAGCAGGGCTGACAGCAACAGTTGTAAGAGATGAATTTCTAAGAGGGTGGAGCTTGGAAGCAGGAGCAATGGTCCTTGCAAATAAAGGATTAGTCTGTATTGATGAACTAGAAAAAATGGATCCCCAGGACAGAAGTGCCATGCATGAATCAATGGAGCAGCAGTCTGTAACAGTAAGCAAGGCTAACGTCCAAGCGACGCTTCGCTCGGAGACATCAGTCTTGGCAGCAGCTAATCCAAAATTTGGAAGGTTCGATCCCTATCAAACAGTTGCCAGCCAGATAGATATTCCTCCCACTTTAATCAACAGATTTGATGTTATTTTTATACTGAAAGATAACCCTGACAGGGCAAAAGACGAAGCAATCGCAAACCATGTTTTAATGGAGCATAAACAGGAGGGAGGAAAAGCAATCATAGAAAGAGAGTTATTCAGAAAATATATTGCCTATTCCAAACAAAAAGTATTCCCAAAACTTACAGATGAAGCAGTAGAAGAAATAAAAAAATTTTATGTGGATTTAAGAAATACTTCGGTTTCTCTCGACCAGCCTACACGACCTCTTCCAATATCTGCAAGACAGCTAGAAGCCCTAATCAGACTTTCAGAAGCCTGTGCGAGATGTAGATTAAGCAAAAAAGTTTCAAGAGAAGACGCGATGAAAGCTATTGACTTAATGAAATACTATTTAATGCAAGTTGGCTATGATTACGAAACAAAAACATTTGATATAGACAGGATAGCTTCAGGAGTTTCTTCAAGCCAGAGAGGAAAAATAATGCTGGTCAAAGATACAATAGCCAAGCTCGAAAACAAATTAGGAAAGCTCATCCCTGTTGAAGAGCTGAAAAAAGAGCTGGAAGGAAAAATAGACGATAAAACACTTGAAGAGGCAGTTGAAAAACTGACAACTTCAGGAGACATTTTCCACCCAAGAAAAGGATTTATACAAAAAATGTAATATATAATAAATTATCTAATAATTTAAATACTTAAAAAAAGGTGAATAAAACAGGAGAAAAGAGTGTTATAAAATGCCGGAAATAATGCAGAGAGCAACTGCTTACAAATTAAGGATTGGAGATATTACTAGAGGAAAACCCATTCTCGATGGAGAAAAGTTCAAATATCTTGAATTAGACAACAGACAGATTGTCCGAGCCAGCATAGTAGCAAACATAATAGAAAGGTATGAAGGCCAGGGAGAGAAAAAATATCTTTCTTTCACAATAGACGATGCTTCCGGGCAGATAAGGCTGAAAATATTCGGAGAGGATGTTGAAAAATATAAAGAAATAGCTCAAGGGAATACAGTAGTGGTTGTAGGTTTGGTAAGATTTTATAATAATGAAGTTTATATTGCTCCAGACTTGATAAGAATTCAGGACCCCAGATATCTTTTAGTTAGAAAGCTGGAGCTAGAAAAAGATATTCCAAAAGAAGTCAAGAAAGAGGAATTTATTGAAGCGAGAGACAAAATAATCGAAATGATAAAAAAAGCAGAAGATATGGGGGGATTAGAAACAGATAAGTTAGTTATGGAACTGAAATTTTCTCCTGAAATAATAAATAAAGAAATTCAAAAATTGCTTGAAGAAGGTCTTGCTTACGAGCCTCGCCCAGGCAAAATCCGGTATCTTGGATAAGACAAGCTTAAAAACCCTATAATTCTCACATTATTATGGAAGAATATGAAAAACTGCTTGATGAAGCTTACAAAAAGATTAAGCCAGTTGAAAGCAAGGTAGACAGATTTGAAATTCCGCCAGTTGAAGGATTAATAGAAGGAAATAAGACAATTGTTTCAAATTTTATTCAAATCTGTTCATACATAAGGAGAAATCCAGAACATTTGATTAAATTTCTCTCAAAAGAGCTCGCAGCTCCCGGAAAAATGGATAATGGAAGATTAATACTTGTAAAAAAGATTCCTGCAAGAAGAATAGATGAAGTGGTAAAGGCTTATGTTGACAAGTATGTTACATGCAAAGAGTGTGGAAAGCCAGACACAGAGCTTATAAAAAAGGACAATTTCACATTTATTCACTGCCTCGCATGCGGTGCTAAATACTCTATTGCCAAGATATAGTGGTAAGATAGGTTTAAAAACCAAGGCAAATAAACTTAAAAATGAAAGGAGGAAACTTGAATAATGACAGAAGCATATTGTGTTAAGTGTAAGAAGAAAGTAGAAATGAAAGACGGAAAAGAGACAAAGACAAAAAGAGGCACAGCAATGATGAAAGGAAAATGCCCTTCTTGTGGAACAACCGTCTGTAGAATAGGCGGGAAATAATAATCTCTAAAGAATAAATATTAAGTAAACCTTGTAAATTAACATCTCCCGATTAAATATTATTCACCTAGAATTTGATTTTTCTCCCTTATTAAAAGGGGAGAACAAATAAAATTCAGGTCATATAATCCATTAAGTACTCGGTGTGAGATGTCAAGTTTGATTGTTTACTTAAGAATAAATTTATTAAAAAGAAGTCGTAGTAATATTTAAAAGAGATTAAAAGCTTTAATTTTTATGCAATTAAAAATCCATCAGTCATACAGAAATGTAGTCTGTATCTGTGATTCTGAGCTGCTGGGAAAGCAGTTTGAAGAAAAAGAAAAGATACTCAATGTCAGAGAAAGCTTCTATAAAGGAGATGAAATGGATGAACAGAAATTAGTCAAGACTATAGATGACATGGCAAAAGAAGATGCCACTTTTAATATTGTGGGAGAAAAATCAGTTAATCTAGCTATAAAAGCGGGAATTATCAGCAAAGAAGGAGTCAAATCAGTTTCAGGTATTCCTTTTGCTTTAGTTTTGATGTAGGGTTCTCAAACATTATGTATTCAATACATACTAATCATCAGTTAGTATAATTCGAATTCATAGATATTAACGCATTAACCAAAAAGCTTAAATATAGTATTTTCTACTAATATATTACATGGAAGAATTATTAAAAAATGCTCAAGAATTCCTAGAATCAGGAGAAGATAATATCAAAAAACAAAGATTCAGCCCTGCTGTTTCTGATTTCTTCAAGGCAATAGTAATCTTTTGCGATTATCTAATTTATAAAGAAATAAAAATAATACCAAAAAATCACGCTGACAGATTCTCTTTGCTGGAAAAATATTTTTCAGAAATTTATATCAAAATTTCAGAATTGTTTAAGCTTTATACTCAATCATACAATCTTAGATTAAAAATCGAAGATGCAGTTAAATTGAAAAATTATGCCCATGAACTTAGAAATCTTGCAGATAAAAAATAAGCTTAAAAATTATCTTAATGACAAAAGAATACTAGATATAATCATATTTGGTTCTGCTGTAAAAGGAAAAGCCATGCCAAATGACATAGATATTGCAATAATATGTAATGAAGATATAAAAATAGATATTAATAATTTTCATATTAGTGTATTAAAATCAGAAGATTTTCTCAAACCCATTTCAATTATTAACACATTATTCAGAGAAGGGTATAGTTTAAAATATAATATGCCTTTTTCTGAAGTGCATAAGTTCTCAAGCAAAGTTCTATTTAGATATGAACTTTCTGGATTAAATTCCTCAACAAAAGTAAAAGTAGTTAATTTCTTAAGAGGAAAGGGCAATTCGTCAGGAATTGTAAAAGAAAATAAAGGGGAATGGCTGGCAAATCAGGTTTTTTTAATTCCTATAACTAACGAGCATATTTTTGAAAAATTTTTTATAAATTTTAATGTGAAATATAAAAAATTCTTTATATTAATACATTAATTTAAAATGATAAAAAGTAAACAAAAAGATAATACATTAATTAAGATAAATAAGCTAAGTTCAGAAATGAAGAATGCAGGAATAACCCGGGTGAGTGATGATTCTCTATACTTTATTGACCAGTTTATCTGGGAGAAAATTAAAAAAATAATTCCCTCGTTAAAGCAGGAAATGATAATTCATGGAAGAAAGACTCTGAAAAAAGAAGATGTTAAAAGTGTTCTTGAATTAAAAAAAGAATTTTCAGAAATCTAAAACTCCCTCTATCATCACCTTTATAAATCACCCTTATCTTTAATTTTTATGGAGCAATATAATCAACAGCCAACAGAATTTGTAAGAGTAAAACTTCCGAGAGGAAGGGAAATTCTAGGAATAATCGAGCAAAGAGTTGGTGGAACAAGAATGCAGGTAAAATGTGTAGATGGTAAACTAAGAAACTGCAGAGTTCCAGGAAGGCTAAGAAGAAGTCTATGGTTAAGAGAGGGAGATATAGTAATAGTAGAACCCTGGGAATTCGATAATGAAAAGGGGGATGTTCTTTTCAAATACAATCCTACTCAAATTCAGTGGCTCGAAAGAAAAGGGCATCTTAAAAATATTAAAAATGAATTCTAACATACAGGAAAAAGAAGAGAGAATAATAGGAATTCTAAAACCTCAAACAATCAGGAAAATAGCTGCAAGCAGGAAAAAGCTGGAAATTTCTCTCAAAACAAAAATTAGCATAAAAAGCAGCATAATCACTGTTTCTGGAAGCGAGATTAATAACTATCTGGCAGAAAAAGTATTTGAAGCTTTAGACAGGAATTTTCCAATAAATGTTTCTCTTCTTCTTTTAGACGAAGACTTCATTCTTGAAGATATTTTAATTAAAGAGATAACAAAGAAAAAAAATATACCCATAATAAGAGCCAGAATAATAGGGACAGAAGGAAAAACCCTCAAAGTATTGGGAGAGTTGTCAAACTCCTATGTAACCTTAAACGACAACACAGTAAGTGTAATCGCTCCTTCCGAAAACATAAAAGAAATAACCAATGCTATAATAAGTTTAATCAACGGAAGCAAGCAGGCTAAAGTTTATGCCTATCTTGAAAAAAACAGAAAGAAGAAGATTTTCTCAAAAAACAAGATAAGCGACAATCCTAGTAAGCTTTAAAAATCTCTTGTATTTTAGATTTTCAAGTCCCAGTAGCTCAGCAGGTAGAGCAACTGACTGTTAAAGCGCAGGAAACCAAGGTTTCCTACCGCACTACCTTCCTTAAAGAAGCTAAATTGAAATCAGTGGGTCGTTGGTTCGAGTCCAGCCTGGGACGTTTATAAAAGAGGAAAATGAGTTTCATAACACCCGTAGTATCTGCACTATTGCAGGCAAGTTCATTCACCCTAGACAAAGTTATAATGTCTGCAAAAAAAGTAACTTATAAAAATTATATTGGACTAAGTTTCCCTCTTATATTCATAATTAACCTTATAATATTTCTCATATTCCGGCCAGAACTATCCCCAAGATTGTTCGCAGGAAAATTTCTGTTTCTGGTAATCCTTTCTATCTCCCTTTCAATAATAATAAACCTGATTTTCTATAAAGCCCTCAAATCTGAAAAGCTGAATGAAATAGAGATGATTTCTTTGCTCGGCTCAATCCCAGTTATAATTCTGACTAGTTTTATATTTGAATCAGAAAGAAACTTTATGATAATAATCCTTGCTTTAATCTCCTCTTCAGCTATCATCTGGTCGCACTGGAGAAAAGATCACTTCCAGATTGCAAAAAAAACATGGGCATATCTTCTTGCTACACTAATAATCAGCCCGATAGGCGCGATAACATCAAAGATCCTTTTGGCAGAGTGGAACCCTATGTCTTTAGAATTAGTAAGGTCTTTTTTTCTCGCCGTAATTTTCAGCATGTTCTTTTTTAAATCCATAGAAAAAACAGGAGCAAAAACATTTCTTCTATTAGTTATAACAAACATTCTTACCACAATCGCATGGATATTATATTATTTCTCATACAAAACAAATGGAGTTATTGAGACAGTTTTAATTTTTTCCCTTCAGCCCATGCTTGTCTATTTAGCATCTTTCATTCTTCTAAAAGAAAAATTCCACATGAAAAAATTCATAGCGTTCGTTATTGTTCTTGCCTCAATTACTCTCTCGCAAATTCTATAGCAATCTTTTTATATCCCTGTTTGTTATAGGTAACATGGATTTAGACAAAGCAATAAAAGAGAGGCATTCATCAAGGAGATATTCTTCCAAAAAAGTTGCCTGGCAGGATATAATGAAAGCTGTCAATTTAGCAAGACTCGCACCTCTAGCAGGAAATATTCCCACTCTAAAATTTGTGGTTATAGATGATAAAGAAACAATGCAAAAGCTGGCAGACGCCTGTCAGCAGGATTTCGTTGCAACTGCAAAATACGTCGTAGCTGTCTGTTCTGATAATTCTAATCTTCTAGTAAGTTATGAAGATAGGGCTAAAAAATACTCTCATCAGCAGGCAGGAGCAGCAATAGAAAATTTTCTTCTCAAAATAGCAGAATTAAGATTAACAACCTGCTGGGTTGGTGCATTTGTCGATGAACAAGTAAAAAGCATATTGAAAATTCCAGGCAGCATTGAAGTTGAAGCCCTATTCCCAATTGGATATGAAATGCCCCCTAAGTCCAAGCAAAGAACAAAAATAAATCTTGACAGAATGCTGTTCTTTAATTCCTGGGGCAACAGGTATATGGTTCCATTAAAAAAGCCCGAGGGCTTGTAGTTACTTTTTTGCTATAAAAGCTGCATAAAGAGGGTCTTTATTATAACCTTCCCAAAATTCTTCCCCCATTGATTTTATGCCCTCAGGAATTACACTAAGCTCTTTCCAATCTATCTCTTTAAAACCAGATTTAAGTGCTGCTTTTTTATAATCTTGTTTTGAAAAATAAGAATAGTCTGAACTAAAAGAATATTTTCCATTAATAAAAAATTCAGTTCTCATCTTTCTTCCAGATATTTTTAATATTCTTCTGTTATAAACAATCTTACCAAGTCTAGAAAAATTGGGGTTGATAATTATAGCCAAAAATTCTCCTCCATTTCTTAGATGCTTAAATGCAGAGTTAAAAAAAGAAACTAACTCTGAATAATTTTTAGCATAGAATAAAACCATGTTAGAAACAGCTTTATCAAATTTTTCATGATAATCAAATTTATTCTGGTCTGAACAAAAAAACTTCATATTTTTATTCTCTCTCGCTTTTGCTAGCTCTATTTGTCTTTCTGATGAATCATACCCTATGATTTTTGCTCCTTTTTCTGCAATAATGCTTGTAAAATACCCATCTCCACATCCAATGTCTAAAATTAACTTTCCATGTATATCTCCTAAAAGTCGTATTGCTTCAGGGTATTGTAAATACTTTTTAAGAGGGTCCTGAATTATTAGTTTAGAATAATCTTCTGCAAGGTGATTATATTGTTTTATGCTCATATAAAAAATAAGAGAATAGCATATTTATAAATTTACATTCAATCAGTCAAAAAAAATAAAAAGAAAAAAAAGAAAAAAGCTGCTCTGACGAGCAGCAATTGAATTATCTGTAAGTTCTTATTCCCAAATCAGACATCTCGCTAGACATTCCTGTATTCTGTGAATAAGTTTGCTTTCCAAGGATGTATGGAGACTTAACTCCAGTCATAATTGTTATGACTCTTACCTTTCCAGTAAAATCTTTGTTAATTCTCGCCCCAATAATAACTTGAGCTTCAGAATTAAGATTCTCTGAAACCATCTGCCCGATTGTGCTGAATTCTTCCAGCTTCAAATCAGGCCCGCCAGTAATGTGTATCAAAGCTCCAGTTGCTCCCTTATAATCAACATCCAGCAAAGGATGAGACATTGCTTGTTTAACTGCCTCATCAACTCTGCTTGAATTGTCGCTCTCTCCAATTCCAATTACAGCTACATCTCCATTCTTCATGATAGCTGAAACATCTGCATAATCCAAGTTAATCAATGATGGGAGAGTAATAGTTTCCACTATTCCCTTTATCATTGTGCTAATCAACTCGTTTGCAACTGCAAATGCTTGTTCCATTGGAAGATTTCCTGCAACATCTACCAGTCTATTATTATCAATAACAACCACAGTATCAGTTACATCTCTCAATTCCTGCAACCCAAATTCCGCCTTGTCTATTCTAGCTTTTTCGCAGTCAAATGGCATGGTAACAACCGCTATTACTACTGCTCCTGTTTCTTTTGCAAGTTGTGCAAATACAGGTGCAGAGCCAGTTCCTGTTCCACCACCCATTCCAGCTATAATAAAGACCATATCTGCTCCAGATACAGACTTCTTAATGTCTGAAATAGCCTCTTTTGCTGCCTCTCTGCCTTTTTGAGGGTATCCTCCGCATCCCAATCCTCTTGTCAATTCTTTTCCAATAAGGATTTTTTCATCAGCCTTGGTTATGCTAAGATGAAGTGCATCTGTGTTGGCTCCATAAACTGTAGCCCCATTGATACCTTTATTAAAAAGCCAGGTTACTGCATTACATCCTGCTCCACCACATCCAAAAACCTTGATATTCGCTTTTCCAGCTTTCAACTCATCAAAGTTAATGCTATGAGTAGATGCATTCTCTATTGCTTCTTTGGCAAAATCTAATACCATCTTTTTAGTCCTCCTTTCAATTTTTGAGGTTAAGTTTCGATAAGTTTAAATACTTCTTATGCCTCAATATTTTATAATAGAATTCCAAATACGACACACGCAAAAAAGGAATTCACCTCAATTCACCCCGTAGGATTTGTTCAATTCGCCAAAATTGAATAAATCTTAAAATACGGAAGCTCTAATTCTTTATAAATCTTTTTATAATTCTGAATATATGTTAGTTGTATCTAGAAAGTAACTCTATAAAACAAAAAGAAAAAATTATGCTCATTTTTTTCTATAATCCTATAAGATGAGTGGCAAACCATCTATTATCTTGCAGAGAAATTAAAAATAAGAAAGGCTAAAGATATTATAATATCCCACATTTATTTATAAATAAGGTTTAATTCTATTTTTTATGGCCGATTTGGAGCAATTAGTTAGTAATCACCCAAAAATAAGAGGAGTGATAAATAAAGATAGAGTAGAATTCTTGTATGCTCTTGAAATGCCTGCAGTGGATGAAGCAACTTATGGAGAATTAACAAGACTAGAAATAGGAATACGTGTTTCCAAGAAATTTATAAGAGAGTTTAATTTATTAAAATATAATAAGGATTCGACAAAATTGCCTAATGAAGCAGATGCCAGGGTTATTTTTGAGGCTATTCGACCAACTTTTAAAGGAAGAAAGTTAAAACCTATATGGCATCTTAATGAAGATTACCGCACATTTGATGAGGCGGATGAAGAGCTTAGTACTTATAGAGGATTTCATTGCCATTTTAAGAGAGAAGGCAGAGATATAGTTTTAAATGTAGTTGGCGACTTGGAACTTGATGAAGAATATGATGAATCTTTTGCTGGTTAAAGTGATTTGACCCCATAATTCAATGATTTTCTCCTCAATAATCATCAAATTTAATTTATTATTTTATTCTTTCTTCAATAATAGCAGAAATACTTTTTCCAGTTTTCTCTTTCATTTTTGCTAATTTATCAAGGGTTCTAACAGATAAAGTTATGTCTATTCTTTTTCTTTGTGAAGGAAGCTCTCTTGTTTTGTCATAATTCTCCAAAGCTTCAAAAAGCTCTTTATATTTGCCAATAATATATTTAATTTTCTTGTTTGTTATCATTTTATACAACTTTTCATTCTCCATTCAATGTTTCTTATTTGAGTGAGATTATTTTTGGCAATAGATATTATTTGTTGAACTAATAAGTCTCTATCCGCCTGCTTTCCATTTTCTTCTGCAAAATTAAGGCATAAAAACATCGCAGTTCTTTTATTTCCATCTGAAAAAGGATGATCGACAAGTATTGCCCTTAACAAAAAAGCCAGCTTTTTGTAATCTCCCAGCTTGTTATTTTTTTGCATAGCCAAGGCATAATCCAAACTAGAGTCACTCCTTAAATTTCCATCAAATCCCATGTTTATTCTTATCAAATCTTCCTTACTAATTTCCATACACATAGATAATAGTAATAAGTATATAAATGTTTCGCTTCATCAAATCTCATTTTCTAATCTCACTATTCTCGCCCTCGTTCTCCCCAATCTCGAATTTGCCTCTCTTACAAGCAGTTTTAAGTAATTATCATCAACCAATATTTTTTTCTCGTCAATTATCGGAAGCTCTAATTTTTCTGTGGAAAAAAGTTCGCATATAACTCTTTTTTTTCCTGCCAACATGCCAATTCTTTTCCAACCCGCTTTAGTTGCTTTCTGCAAAAATTCTTTCGCCTTATCAACATTCTGGCAGGCAACATGAAGTATGCACGGCTCCTGCTTAAAATAAACAATTTTATCATACTCTTTTTTTATCTCTTCCAATTTTATTTTCAGCTGTTTAAAACTAATCTTATTATGGCTTTTGAAAAGAAAAACATCATCTGCTTTTTCAACTATTCCTTTAACAAGGACGATTCTCCCAGAACAGCTGCTTGTGGTATAATAATCATACAATAAATTTATTTTGTTGCACAAATTCTCAATATCTCTGTCCCATTTGCCTTCATCACTCATATCTTTTCTATTCAGCTGATTTTTCTTTTGTTCAAAAAAGTTCATAGAGATAATAAAAAAGCAAGTTTTTTATAGTTTAGCATATCAAAAAAATAAAGGGCAACCACATCCTAAAGGATGTGGTTTGTCACAGCCCTTTATTTTTAGGATGCTCAGAAAAGGATAGTTGTTCACAACTATCTGCACCCTAAAGGGTGCAGTTTACTTTTCTGACATTAGAATTTAGAGGAATAAATCTATTTAGAAAACCTACTTGCCCAAAACCCTAATTAAATTCTCCTTAAACTTCAGCTCATCTTCAGCTTTTATTTCAGCCCCAGCAGCAGGAATATGCCCCCCTGCACTCGTATCTTCCAAGCCCTTCACAGATTCTAAAGCCAATTTATAACAATCCGTTTTTCTGTTCTGATTCCTGAAACTTATGCTCATTCTATTATTTTTCAAAAAAGCAAAGACAAAAACACTTTCTTTTTCAGTCATACTTAGTCCAGTTATTATCATGCTCTTTACAGCAAATCTAGAAGAAAATTTATAGTAATAACCCCAGCTATAAACTTCCCTATTCTTATTAAAATCTTCTTTTATCCTCTCGATTTCATCATAAACCTGGGAAGAATATTTTTTTATCTCTCCTAGTTTATCTAAGCTGAAATCAGCAAGAATATCATAGGCCTGTTTAGTTTTTCCTGAAAGGTAAATTAAAGCAAGAGTTATGTCTTGAGTAATATTCCAAATTTCACTCTCATTAATATCTTCACTCATTTTCATATCATATTTTTCAGCAACAGAATCCACAAATTCCTTATTTTGATAATAGCTGATTTCAGAAACAATCCCCAGAGCAACAATTAATTCCTTATTCTTTATATTTGCAATCTTGGAAAAAAGATAATAGCAAAGATAGCATGCAGGAGAGTTTGTTTCTGTTTTTATATAGACTATTTTATCAGAATTTAAGTCTTTTTCAAATCTATGATGATCCAAAACAACTATATCGGTTACTTGTTTTAATTCTTCAATTTTCTTAATATCTTCCTTAATTGAAATATCACAGAATATTATTTTATTTATTTTTCTTTTTTTCACTTCAACAGCTAATTTTTCAGTCATATCAGAAGAGTACTCTATAAAATCCAGGTGTTCTATGTTTCCTATGACTTCTGAAACAACAATAGCTGAAGCAACCCCGTCTAAATCATTATGGCAAATCAGCGCAATTTTATCCTTATCATTTAACCCAGAAACAAATTCAAAAAACCTCTTCTCGCTTCCAGCTAAAAATTTCATTCTTGCCTCCTTAAAAGAGGGATAATCTTATTTTTTAAGCTCAATAAAAGTTTAACTTTCTCTTCACTTTCCATTTCATCCACCTGACCATCATTAATATTTTTGAATATTTCAAAAGAGATTGTTAAATCTTTATTTAATTTTATTATCCTAGAAAGGATATCTTCAAGTTGTTTATCTGAAAAAGAAGTATGGCTTATTCCTTCATAATGATTTCCCAAGTGTAAATGTTTTATTCTTCCTTGCAAAGAAAAGAATTTATCAAGTTCACTTTGAGAGATTGCAAGAGCGTGAGCAGTATCTAATGTTAAACTTAATCCCGCACTATTAAGAATGTTTAAAGTAGTTTCAAAATTAAGAGTGTTTTCTAATAGCAATTCTAAATTAAGTGAGTCACAATATTCTTTTATTTTTTTCAAGTAAGCTACATTCTCTTCAAGGTTAAATATTTCTGATTGATGAATAACTATTATTCTAGCTCCAAATTTGGAAAACAACCCTATGGATTTAATTATCTCATCATGATCCTCTTTTACATTAAACTTTAATTCCCAGTGAATATGTCCAATAACTAAAAAATTATCTAACAACCGAATAATATTTTCTATTTCTTTATCTGAATAATTAAAATGCACATCAAATGTTATTTCCACGAAATCAAATTTCTTAGACAGGTTTAGTTGTTCAAATAAATCAGCATTCGGATTAACAGTATAACCGATTTTCATTTTCTCTCCAGAATCTTGCAGGTTATTCCTTCTGCATCGCATAAATCCAAAAATTTGAATGAATCCTCTCTTCCGCCCATAATATTTCCATAATGCATCGGGATTACAACTTTCGGCCTTATCAAAACTGCGGCTCTCATTGCTTCCTGCGCATTCATTGTAGTTATTCCAGATACAGGAAGCAGGGCAATGTCTACATCTCCTTCCAAGCTGTTCATTTCAGGAATCAAATCACTATCCCCTGAATGATAAACCTTTTTCCCATTAATGTTAATAAGATAGCCGTTCCAATAATCCGCTTTTGTATGAAAGCTCTTACCAACATTATAAGAAGGAATTGCCTTAATCTTAACCTCACCCAATACTAATTCCTGCCCCGGTTCCATTATCTTTAAGTCAATTTTCTCCTTTATTTTTCCTATTTTGCTCTGACAGTCTGCAGGCGCCACAATGATAGTTCCATCTCTTGCTATTTTCCTCAAATCCTCAATAGAACAATGGTCATAATGACTATGAGTAACTAAGATAATGTCTGCTTTTTCCCTCTCTCCAACAAGCTGAAAAGGGTCAATATAAATTTTTTTCTTGTCAAGTATAAAAAATCCAGAATGCCCTGTCCACTCAATCTCCAATCCTTCAACTATCATCTTAAAAATTAACAGAAAAAATAATATATAAACCTATGGCAATTAAGTAAATCAAGGTTATTTAAATCTCTTTGCAAACTCTAATAAAGCCAAATCGTCAAATTTCTTCCCCATAACCTGCATTCCCACAGGAATATCCTCAACCTTTCCAGCAGGAATGCTTATTGCGGGAATTTCAGCTAAATTAGCAGGAATAGTTAAAGAATCATAAGCATACATATCTTCCACACTTATCTTTTCTCCTATTTTATGCGGCAATTTTGGAACACTCGGAAGAATAATAAAATCTACTTTCTTAAACGCCTCTTCAAACTCTTTTTTTATCAGCTCTTTAACTTGTAATGCCTTTCTATAAAACTTTCCAGCATACTCTGCTTTAGTTATCTCGCTCCCTCCAAGAATTCTTCTCAAAACCTCTCTTCCGCAGGAATCTTCAATTTTCTTTCCAAACCTTCTTCCGTCAAACTTTCTTGTTCCTGAAAAAAATTCAGTATAGCATAATGGATAATAAGTCTGTACAGCCAAATCAACATGAGGCAGTTTTATTTTTATAATTTCAATATCTTTTCCAGATACATTTTTTATTTTTTCATTAACTAATTTCCAGATTTTCTCCTCTGCTTTAATCTCAGGAATTCCTATTTTTATTTTTTCTTTTAGCTTTTCTTTTTTTAGCTCATCGCTTGTTGCATCTCTTTCATCTTTCCCTTTTATAACCTCAAATAAAAGCTGGATATCCTGAATATTCCTAGCCAACGGACCTATAACATCTAAACTCATAGATAAATCAATCAATCCGTATCTTGAAACTGCCCCATAACTCGGCTTAAATCCAAAAACATCACAGTGTGAAGCCGGATTTCTTATGCTTCCTCCTGTATCAGAGCCAAGAGCCATATCACAAAAATTAGCTGCAACAGCGGCAGCACTTCCGCTTGAACTTCCTCCAGGAATTCTATCAATCGAAGTAGGATTTCTGCAAGGTCCAAAAGCAGAAGTCTCTCCGCTTGAACCGCACGCAAACTCATCCATATTGCACATTCCAATAATAACTCCATCCTCATTTTTTATTTTTTCAATAACAAAAGCGTCATATCCCGCTTTATAACTCTCAAGTGTTCTAGAAGCACAATTACATATCATTCCCCTGACATTTATATTGCTTTTAACAGCGATAATTTTCCCAGCGAGCTTTCCCGCTTTTCCATTTTTTATTTTTTCATCAACTTTTTTTGCGTCTTCAATAAGATTAGGATTAATATGCAGGATAGCATTTATCTTTTTACCTTTAAGATTGTTTCTCTCTATTTCTTCAAGATATTTTTTAGCTCTTTCTTCTGTTGTTTTTTGTTTCATTTTGCATCTTCTTTAACTGCAATTTTCAATATGTTATTTTTCATTTTCTTTTATATCTTTCTTTTTAATTAAAGGAGAATTTAAAAAATATTCTTTTGTAAGCAGGGCGTATTTATAAACTGATTTTATCAGATGGTTGCTTCTTGAAAATGAAGTGTCTCTTTTTTTTTCATAGTAAGTATAAAGAACTGTTTTTACTCCTCTGCTTTCTAGACTTTTTATAACTGGAACAAAATCGCTGTCTGAAGATATTAGAATTACTCTTTTAACACTGGGAAATTCTAATGGAACATTTGTAAGATCCATGGCTAAAAGTATATCCACTGCCTTCTGCTTAAAAATGAAATTCCCATCCATCTTTACTCTTTGGCATCTTCCTTCTCTAACAAGAATATTTTGTTCTATTAATTTATTAATAAACCGGTCATATCCATCTTTTTTATTTTCTTCTTCTTTAGTAGGATTAGCAGACTGAAATGGAGGAGCAGTGTAATAAAAAATTTTTCTGTTGTTAAGTCTTTGTTTTTTGCATAATTCATCAGAAAATTTCTCTAAATCATACACTAAATAACTGCCGTTTCCAAAATGCTTTGACAATTTAGATAAAAAATTTGCATCAATAAAAACTAAAGTATCTTTAAAAAAAGACTCATCCGGCGACCCTTGCGAATCACCGGGGAGCATGTTAGTATTATTAGCATTCTTGCCTTTATAAATTTTTCTTTTTTCATCAACACATTTTAATGCTTCTTCATATTTTTCCTTGCCAACAAGCTCATCAGCTTCTTCCAATAATTCATCTGGCTCTTTATAATTTTTATCCCATTCAAACTTAATTTTTCTGTTTGGTTCTTTTCCATAAATTTCTTTTTCCATTTCAGAGGGGGTTTTTCCAGTGTCACTCTGCTTTCTCTCATTATTATACCAATTCATAAAATCTTCCATTTGTTTCTTTTCTTCTTCATCTGTTTTTGGCTTTTTTTTATCCTTAAAATATTCTTCAAAAGCCATGCTAAACTCGCTTTTTGCCTTGTTTATGTCTTTTTTAATATTATTCATTATTTTTCTCATGATTTTCAGAGCAGAAACATTTGTCGCATAAGCCATCATGCCAATTCAAGATATTCTGCATATTCTATTTCTCTTCGGAATATTATTTATATCTTCCTAACTTTTTCATTATCTTTCAATAATAGTTTTTTTATTGGAACAAATTCATTTTCTTCTTCTGTTGTCATTTCACCCACTCCCCCTTTTCAGCAACAATACAATTTTCTTCAGTTTTAGGAGCATTCTCAAACATAATTTTTCTGAAATCTTTATCTTCATCCCCTCCGCCTTTTTCTTCCCTTCTGTCTTCCTCTCTTTCAATCCTTGCATCTTTAACAGAAATATTCTCCAAAACTTCAGCAAAAGAATTCATTATCTCTTTAGCCTGTTTCTCTATTTCCTCTCTCTCCTTTCCAGCTACCTTACCCCATAACGCACTTTCCTGTTTCATAATCTATCCTAGAATAGTATATTTATAAATTTAGAGTTTATCAATAAAAAAATAAAAAAGAAAAAGTTAAATTCAGTTTTTATTCGCTTTCTTCTGCCTCTTCTTCAAATTCTTCTTCATCCATGTCTTCATCTTCCATAGGCTCTTCGACTTTGGCTTGTGGTTTTGGCATTTTATACCTCCAATATTTCAGTTAATCTACTAATTTTTGGGATTTAAAAAGCTTTGGTTTTCCTCTTATCACTAGATAGTTATAGAACTCTTAATCTCCGCATCAACCCAGAATAAAAAGTCAAATTATGAATAGTAGCTAATCTTGCAGCTTTATCATAATTATTCTTAAACATCTCATAAAGTTGCTCTAAAGAATAATTTCTGCATAATTCACACTTGCATAATTTAGAAATATTTATTGTAAAATATTTCTTTCTCACATTTATTTCCTGAATTTTCCCATTCTGAAAAAAGAATAATCTCTTATGCCTCGCATCTCTTGTAGGAATAACGCAGTCAAATAAATCATAACCCATTTTCACACATTCAATTATATCTTCTGGCTTGCCAATTCCCATTGCATATTTTAATTTATCATCCGGAATCAAGCCTGCAGTATATTTTAAAATTCCTTTTAAAAGTTTTCCATTTTTCATAGGAAACCCTCCAAAAGCATACCCGTCAAAATCCAATTTTACCAGTTCCTTGGCACATTTCTTTCTTAATTTTTTATTCTGCCCTCCCTGAATTATTGCAAAAAGTTTTGGTTTATCTTTCTCGCTCATCTTAGAAGTCAATCTCATAAATTCTTTTTTGCATCTTTCAGCCCATTGGATAGTTCTTTCCACTGCTTTTTTCTGTCTTTTCTCATCTAATTCAGAATGAGTGCATTCATCCAAGCACATAATAATATCACTCCCTAATTTTATCTGCATCTCAATGCATTTTTCAGGAGTCAAATCTATTCTTTTTCCAGCCAGAAGAAAAATAACTCCCTCATCAGTTATCTCTCCTAATTCAGAGTTTTTATGAATTAAACTCATAACCTGAAAGCCTCCTGAATCAGAAATAACAGGAATTTTTATTCCCATATATTTATGCACTCCTCCTTTCTCAATTTCTTTAATCTTTCCTGCTTTAATCAAGTGGTAAGCATTTACAACTACTCCATCAATTTTAAGTTTCTCTATCTCATTATTTTCAATTCCCTTTATCTGCCCATAAGTAGCATCAGGAAAAAATGCAGGAAGTTTCAGTTTTCCAGATTTAAGTTTTATATTTTTCATAATTAAAAATAAGAAACCTAGTTTTTAAGCCTTCTTTTCATAAATCTTTTTCACAATCTCTTTTCTTAATTTTAGTGTATTTGCCCATCTCGCATAAGCTTGCCAGCCTTGAAAAGATTCAAGAAATTTTTCTTTATTTATATTTCCTTCTTTATAATTTTTAATTTTTAAAATAATTTTATTTATATTTCGCTTTCTAAGCAGTCTAAAATAATAAAAATTTCTAAAGCCTACAAAATCTACTCCTCCTGAAAGAGAAATTATTTTTGATTTTTGAGAGTGCAGTTCTATTTTTAAGTTATCTCTTAAAAAATCATTAATCTTATTCATCCATAATTCTAATTGTTCTTTAGAATTATGCAAAATAATAAAATCATCTACATATCTTATGTAATATTTTGCTTTTAATTTATGTTTGACAAAATAATCCAACTCATTCAAATAAATATTTGCAAAAAATTGAGAAGTTAAATTTCCTAGAGGCATTCCAATACCCACTCTAACTTTTCCATTTTCTAATACTTTTTTAATCAGCCAGATAACTTTTTTGTCTTTTATTTTTTTTCTTATAATTTTGGTGAACCTCTCCGCAGCAAGCTGCGGAGCATCTTAGATAAACTCAAATAATTTTAACTGCTCTCCTTTTCTTCCCTGATTTTTTATGTATTCCCTGATGATGTCTGCATTAATCCCCTCCCCAACAGAAGCAACATAAC